>JAGWIM010000028.1 GCA_028873525.1 Pseudomonadota bacterium | reverse complement strand
CTGACTTCGCTTTGCGACCTCCGGCTCGCGTCATAATATTTAAGCGCTTTCTCCCGTAAATCATCGCTGTAACCATAGGTCATAGAAACCTCCTATGACCTTAACCGTATCACATAAAATATATGTAGTCACTTGATTAGTTAGCTATACCCCCAAGCGATAGAAATAGCAAGATGAAAAGCACCCCTAATATTATACCTACATTGTAATGTTATTTAGTTGCTTTGGTATTACACCCCTCTCCAATCTGTTGTCCCGTCCGGCCGGTCTTCAAGGATGATGCCATAATCGGCAAGTTCCTTGCGGATGCGGTCCGCCTCGGCGAAATTCTTGGCTTTCTTGGCAACGAGGCGTTTATTGATAAGTTCTTCAATGAGTTGATCATTACCCGCACCTTTGAACCATTGCTCGGGGGTCTGTTCAAGCAAACCAAATATTTTACCTCGCCGCCATAATACCTTTCCATATTGTTGCTCAAAAATCTGGTTATCAGCATTTTTATAGATTTCTGAAGCCATAGTATGCATAAAACTCAGTGCACTAGGTGTATTGAGATCATCAAGAAGAGAGCGAAACCATGAGCTGCTCTTGTCTTCTTCTGTAAGCGCTTCCGACTCATTGCTGGTAATATTTGTTTTTGCTAATGCTCCGTAAAAATAGTCCAATTGCTTTTTCGCATCACGCACCAACTTCTCATTCCAATCGATCGGCTCATTATATTTGCTGGAAAGCAAAGCCAGCCTTATCACCTCACCCTTCACGCCTTTTTCCAGCAAATCGTGCACGGTGATGAAATTGCCGAGGGACTTGCTCATCTTCTCGCCGTTTACGGTGAGGAATCCGTTATGCACCCAGTGGTTGGCAAATTGTGATTTCGGCGCGGCGCAATGCGACTGCGCGATTTCGTTTTCATGGTGCGGGAACATGAGATCAGCACCGCCGCCGTGGATGTCGAAATTCTCGCCCAGATATTCGCTGCTCATCGCCGAGCATTCGATGTGCCAGCCGGGACGGCCCCTGCCCCACGGCGAATCGAACACACTCGACGGGTCGTCGCCGCTATCGGCGGGTTTCCACAGGACAAAATCGCCGGGATTTTTTTTGTAGGATTCGACTTCCACCCGCGCCCCGGCGATCAGATCCTCCAGCTTGCGGCCCGACAACGCGCCATACTCGCGATAGCTGCCGACGCTGAATAACACGTGTCCTGCGCTTTCATAGGCATGGCCGCCCGCGATCAGTTTTTCGATCATGGCGATCATCTGCCGGATATGCTGCGTCGCGTGCGGCTCCTTGGTCGGGGGCAGGCAATTCAGCGCCGCCATATCCTCGTGGAACCAGCCTTCGACCCGCGCCGTCAGCGCCGAGATCGGCTCGCCATTGGCCTTGGCCGCCGCATTGATTTTATCATCGACATCGGTGACGTTACGGACATAGGTCACATGCTCCGGCCCATAGAGATGGATGAGCAGCCGATACAACACGTCATACACCACCACCGAACGGGCATTGCCCAGATGCGGCCGGTCATACACCGTCGGCCCGCACACATACATGCGGATATTGTTTTTATCGATCGGCTTGAATTCTTCTTTGCGCCGCGTGAGGGTGTTGTAGAGATGGAGGGTCATTAGTAAGGTTTCCCACCATAGCTAACTTGTCGTGAAGTAAAATACAAACGGCTTGAAACTTTATCCTTTGCATACCCGTGTTCTCCCAGAACGAGAAATACGTCTTTAAGCTCAGGTCCATCTAATTTGTTAGTTAAAGCAAGTCGTAGCGGCATAAATAAATCCTTGCCTTTTTTGGGTGCGCCTCTGGATTCAAAATGCTGCTGAATAAGAGCAATCCATTGTTTCCACGTCGCATCCGTCCATGCTCCTTCTGGTATTTCATCGGAGAGTATTCTAGCTGCCTCATGTAATAATTCCTGATATTCAGTTAGACGCTCACGATCAAAAGATTCACGGAAAAGAATATCTAACCAATCATTCAAATCCGTGAGAGTTTTAATGTTGCTATGAATTTTATCCCAAAGTTTTTTATCAAAGTGATTTTTTTGCGGATGGTCTTTAATCATTTCACGCACTGTCTCGTAGGGTAAAGAACGGAATAGTTTAGCTGATAATTTATGGAGTTCTTCTGGATTATAAATTGCCGGGGCGCGGCCAAATTTTTTGAAATCGAAACCCTCAGTGAGGGCAGGCAAATTTAAGAACGGCTCTACCGCGTCCGACGTGCCTATCCGCGCCAGCAGGGAATTGACCGCCATCGGCAGGATGCCCGCTTCGCGCAGGGCGCGGATGTCGTTGCCACCCAGGCGTTTGGACAATTCCCCTTCTTTGGTTTTGAGCAACGCCATATGGGCGAATTGCGGCACAGCAAAACCGAGCGCCTGGTAAAGCTGTACCTGCACCGCCGTATTGCTGACATGGTCTTCGCCGCGGATAACGTGGGTGATGGCAAGCTCGCCGTCATCGACCACCGAGGCCAACGTATAGACCGGCACGCCATCTTCGCGCAGCAGCACCGGGTCGCTCATATGCGTGGCCCTGAAATGCGTATGGCCGCGGATCAGGTCGTCCCACTGTATTTCCTCGTCATTGAGTAAAAAGCGATAGTGCGGCTGGCGGCCATCCGCCGCGTATTTCTTTTTCTGCTCGGCAGCGAGTTTCAGCGCCGTGCGGTTATAAATCGGCGGCAAGCCGCGCGAAGTCTGCATTTTACGCTGCACGTCCAGTTCCTCCGGCGTTTCATAGCAGGCATAAAGTCTGCCTGAAGTGCGTAATTTCTCCGCCGCTTCGCGGTAACTCTCGAAGCGCTGCGACTGGTGTTCCTCGCCATCCCAATCCAGCCCCAACCAGCGTAAATCCTCCCTGATGGCGGCGGTGTATTCAGACTTCGAGCGCCCGGCATCGGTATCGTCAATCCGCAACAGAAAATAGCCACCGTTCTTGCGCGCAAACAACCAGTTAACCAGCGCTGTGCGGACATTGCCGACATGCAGAAAGCCGGTGGGCGACGGGGCGAAGCGAACTTTGACGTTCATTTTTCCAATGCGGCTTGCGCCGCCGCTAATCTCGCCACCGGCACGCGGTAGGGCGAGCAGCTCACGTAATCCAGCCCGGCTTTCTGGCAGAAGCGGATGGAAGCCGGGTCGCCGCCATGCTCGCCGCAGATGCCTACTTTAAGCCCCGGTCGCGCCTTGCGTCCGCGCTCGACGGCAATCTGGATCAACTCGCCGACGCCGCTCTGGTCCAACGTCACGAACGGGTCGTGCTCGACGATGCCCTTCTGCCGGTAAATCTCGATGAAGGAGGCCGAATCGTCGCGCGAGATGCCGAGCGTCGTCTGCGTCAAATCATTAGTGCCGAAACTGAAGAATTCAGCAAACGGCACAATATCGCCGGCGCGTAAGCAAGAGCGCGGCAATTCGATCATCGTACCGACGAGGTAGGAAATCTGCGCGCCGGTTTTCCGCATCACTTCAGCAGCCACGCGGTCAACCAGGCTTCTTAAAAGCTCCAGTTCCTTCGGCACCATGACCAGCGGAATCATGATTTCCGGAATCACCTTAAACCCCTCTCCCTTTGGGAAAGGGGCAGGAGCAAGGGCATTGCCGCTTGCGCCGCCATCACCCGGCGCTTCGCGCCATCCTCTCCTGGAGGGAGAGGGATCCATGACTTCCGCCGCCGCCTCGAAAATCGCCTGCGCCTGCATCTCGTAGATTTCCGGGTAGGTGATGCCCAGCCGGCAGCCGCGGTGGCCGAGCATCGGATTCTGTTCTTTCAGCTCATGCGCGCGCTGACGCACCAGCTCGGCGCTGACGCCGGCGCTTTTAGCCACTTGTTTTATGTCCTCCTCGGTATGCGGCAGGAACTCGTGCAGCGGCGGATCGAGCAGCCGGATGGTTACCGGCAGTCCTTTCATGATGGTAAAGAGCTGGATGAAATCCTCGCGCTGCATCGGCAGCAACTTGGCCAGCGCCTGTTTGCGGCCCGCCGTGTCTTTCGCCACGATCATCTCACGCATGGCGGTGATGCGCTCGCCGTCGAAGAACATATGCTCGGTGCGGCACAGGCCGATGCCCTCGGCGCCGAATCTTTTCGCGGCTTCGGCATCCATCGGGGTTTCCGCATTCGTGCGTATTTTCAGCGTGCGCGTGTCGTCGGCCCATGACATCAGCGTCTCAAAATCGCCGGAGAGCGCCGGCTGAACGGTGGGGATTTCGCCCAGCATCACCTCGCCGGTCGAGCCGTTGATGGTGATGATGTCGCCCTCGCGGATAGTATGCTGTACGACTTTCAGTTCCTTCTTTGCGTAATCGATGGCGAGGGTTCCAGCGCCGGAGACGCAGGGCTTGCCCATGCCGCGCGCCACCACCGCCGCGTGCGAGGTCATGCCGCCGCGCGCGGTGAGGATGCCTTGCGCCGCATGCATCCCGTGGATGTCTTCCGGCGAGGTTTCGATGCGGACTAAGATGACTTTTTCCTTATGCTCAAGCCCCATGATCTCGGCGGCTTCGGCAGTAAAGACAACTTTGCCGGATGCCGCGCCCGGCGAGGCGGGAAGCCCGGTCGCCAGCACGGTTTTCTTGGCGTCCGGGTCGAGCGTCGGATGCAGCAATTGATCGAGCGACAGCGGGTCGATGCGGCGAATCGCCTCCTTTTTATCAATCAGTCTTTCCTTCACCATATCCACCGCGGCCTTGACGGCAGCGGCGGCGGTACGCTTGCCGTTTCGCGTCTGTAACATCCACAATTTATTATTCTGGATGGTAAACTCGATGTCCTGCATGTCGCGGTAATGCGCTTCGAGCCTGTCGAATACGCCGGTCAGCTGCTTGTACACCTGCGGCATCACCTGCGGCATGTCGGCAAGCGTCTGCGGCGTGCGAATGCCGGCGACGACATCCTCGCCCTGCGCGTTGATGAGAAACTCGCCGTAATATTTTTTCTCGCCGGTGGAAGGGTTGCGCGTGAAGGCCACGCCGGTCGCGCAATCGTCGCCCATGTTGCCGAACACCATGGATTGCACAGTCACCGCCGTTCCCCACGCGGCGGGGATGTCGTGCAGCTTGCGGTAGGTTTGCGCGCGCGGGTTCATCCACGAGTCAAACACCGCCCTGATGGCACCCCATAGCTGCTCATGCACATTCTCGGGGAACGGTTTTTTAAGCTCCTCCTGCACTTTTTCTTTGTACTGGGAGACGAGGTCTTTCAGGTCATCCGCCGTCAGTCCGGTATCGAGTTCAATGTCGTGGTCGCTTTTTTTTTGCTGCAGCATGTCTTCGAAATGGTAATGATCGAGGCCAAGCACGACATCCGAATACATCTGGATGAACCGGCGGTAGCTGTCATATGCAAACCGCTCATTGCCGGTGTTTTTCGCCAGCGCTTTCACAGTGATGTCATTGAGGCCAAGATTAAGCACGGTGTCCATCATCCCGGGCATCGAGGCGCGCGCGCCCGATCGTACCGACACCAGCAGCGGATTTGCGCCGTCGCCGAAGACACACCCGGCTTTTTTCTCCACTTGGGAAAGCGCCATTTTCACCTGCGTTTCCAACACCCCGGGTAGTTTTTTATTCCCTGCGTAATATGCTGTGCAAACCTCCGTGGTGATAGTAAACCCCGGCGGCACCGGCAGCCCGAGCGCGCACATCTCGGCGAGATTCGCGCCCTTGCCGCCGAGCAGATTTTTCATGTTAGCCTTGCCCTCGGCGGATCCATCGCCGAAGCTGTAGACAAGCTTTTCCGCCATATCAACCTTCGGTTGTGCGTTGGATTTTACGTTCATAATATGGCCTTGCTGCACCAATCAGCCGAAAGGCTGATCGCGGGTTCTGACAGACGAAGCGATGGATGTGCTACAGGGAGCGCCTCCATGAATGAAAGTAAGGCATACAATGCCAGGAAGTCCACCAGAAATTGGAGTGCCTGCCACGAAGGCGATTTGCCGTGCCAGCCAGTTGGAATTTAATTTTCTCGGTATAGCGCTTAATGAAAGATATAGTCAACTGACGAATTATTGGCCTGCCTATAGTAGGCAGAGACAGCCCGTTTTTCAAATCAATCCGAAATACGCCACATAGAGCGACACCACGACAATCGGCGTGATGACGCAGCTCAGGTTGAAGAACCATTGCGGAATGAGATTATTGTTGTACATCAGGCTGTCGACCGACCAGATGAAACTATAGAGCAGTGTCAGCACCAGGAGTTGCGCATAAATATTACCGTAGAGCAGGATACCCCAGGCGGTCAATGGCGCCCAGACGCTTTCGGTGATCAGCAGGTTAGAGATGCGGCGATGTTCGTGATGGTGCAGGACGGCGATGCCCCAGTGGATGCCGCCAAGAAAAGAAACGATGATCACGGCGTAGGTCAGCAACAACCCGGTTGCCGCCTGCGCATCGTGAAACAGGTGCAGCGGCAGGACGGCGCTGAAAATGACAAACGGCAACACGCCTGCAACCATTAGCGATAAAGGTAACCGGATCATACGCTGCAGTTTACCGCATCGTGCCGCCAATGCCAAGCAGTATGCCCTTGAGATATTCGCTTTGCGGTAGTTTCGGATGTTTCGGATGGTCGGCACTCGCGCCGGTTTGCCTGAGGATTTCGGCATGTCTGCCGGCTTTTTTCACGCCGACAAGCACCGCCTTGTTGAAGGCAGAGCGCGCTGCATGGTGCGAGCAGGAGGCGACGAACAGCAATCCGCCCGGCTTCACCAGGAAGGCCGCCAGCCGCGCCACTTTTTCGTAGCCTTTCAGTCCGGTGGCGACGTCCTTTTTGCTTTTGACGAAGGCCGGTGGGTCGGCCAGCACGATGTCGAACTGTTTTCCTTCCTTTTGCAGCCGATCCATCAGGGCGAATGCATCGCCTTGCCTATATTCGCACGTTATGCCATTTGCCGCCGCCGCTTTTTTCGCCAGTTCCAGCGCCGGTTTTGAGCTGTCCGCCAACGTCACCTCCGCTGCGCCGCGTGTTGCCGCCAACAGTCCGAACCCGCCGGAATGGGAATAGACGTCCAGCAGCGTTTTGCCTTTGGCCAGTGCTGAAATCATTTCGCGGTTATCGCGCTGGTCATAAAACCAGCCGGTCTTCTGGCCGTGCAGCAGGTCGGCATAATAGGTAAAACCGTTTTCGCGGAGTTCGGCGATACTTCCCCCTCCCCCTGCAGGGGGAGGGGGAAGTATCGCCGTCCCCTGCCTCAGTCCCTCCAGTTTCCTTGCCGCTATATCATTACGCAAAATGATAGTTTTCGGATGGAATAATTCCTGAAGCGCCGCCAGCCATAGTGGCTGCAACAGTTCCATCCCCGCCGTGCCGACCTGCACGACAAACGCATCGCCAAAGCGGTCGATGAGCAGCCCCGGAAGACTATCGGATTCGGCATGCGCCAGCCGGTAATAAGGTTCCCCGAACAATTTTTTGCGCCGCGCCAGCGCGGTTTCAAGCCGCGATTGAAAAAGCGCTTCATCTATCGGTTCGCGTTTAAGCGTCAGCATGCGGCAGGCAATTTGCGATTTGGCATTGTAATAACCGATGCCGATAAACTGCCCCTTGTGGTTCTCGACAGTTACCAATCCACCTGGCGGTACATGCAATAACTCGGACGATTCGATGATGTCCGACGCATAAACCCACGGCATCCCGTCAAATACCGCGGCGTCACGGCCTTTTTTGAGCCGAAGGGGAGGGGCTTCCGCCATGTCAGACGGTATTGTGTGTCAGATGCCGGAACACGTCTTCGAGGTCGGCCTCGCGCGTGGTTAGGTCGGCGATGACGATGCCCGAGACGCGCACGGCATCCAGTATCTCGCCGACGGCGTGTTGGCTGGGTTTGTAACTGATGACCAGCTTGCCCTCGGCACTTACGTCGCACGACCAGCCCCGCAGGCTGTCCGGGATCATCGTCATTGGCTGCGGCGGCGTGATGACAATCTGCTTACTGTCGAAGCGCTTGAGCAGAGCCGTCTTCCTGTCGCAGGCGACGACCTCGCCGTGGTTGATAACCGCCACCGTGTCGCACAACTCCTCGGCTTCTTCGAGATAGTGCGTCGTCAGCAACACGGTAGTGCCGTTTTTGTTGAGTTGTTTCACGTACTCCCATAGCTGCGTGCGCAGTTCGACATCCACCCCCGCCGTTGGCTCGTCAAGCACCAGCACCGGCGGGCTGTGCACCAGTGCCTTGGCGATGAGCAACCTGCGTCGCATCCCGCCTGACAACCGCCGCGCATGGATGTCGGCCTTGTCGGAGAGTCCCATCACATTGATGATTTCCTGCGTACGGCGCTTGGCCTTGGGTACGCCGTAATAGCCGGCATGGATGTCGAGCGCCTGCCGCACGGTGAAGAATGTGTCGAGCACCAGTTCCTGCGGCACGACGCCGATGGAAAGCCGCGCCTGCCGCATGTCGCGCTCGATGTCATGCCCGCAAACGAATGCTTCGCCGCTGGTTTTGACGACGAGTCCGGCCAGAATATTGATGAGGGTGGATTTCCCGGCGCCGTTTGGCCCGAGCAGCCCGAAAAACGCACCGCGCAGAATGGTAAGGTCGATGCCTTTCAGCGCTACCTTGTCCGGGCTTTTCCTGCCGCCTTTATAGGTCTTGCGTAATTGGCTGATTTCAATGGCGGGAAGCATGATTTATGTCTTGGCGTAAGGATTCTTGTTCTTGCGAATCTTAATCCGTATCGGCGTGCCGGGCAAGCGGAAGGCCTCGCGCATCGAGTTCACCAGATAGCGCAGATAGGCTTCGGGAATGTCGCCGGTATTGGCGAACAGAATAAAGGTCGGCGGCCGCGCTGATTTTTGCGTCATGTAGCGAATCTTGATGCGGCGGCCTTTGATTAGCGGTGGCGTATGGATGTCAAGCGCTGCCTCGAGCCAGCGGTTAAGTTGCGCGGTTGGAATTTCCTTGTTCCAGGCGGCATAGGCATTGAAACACGCCTTCATCAGCGCCGGTATGCCGAAGCCCGCCTTCGCCGAAATCGGCACCACCGGCACATCTTTCACCTGCGCCAGCACGCTCTCCAACCGCTGATGGATGGCTTTCAGATAGGCCGGTTTATCCCCCACCGTGTCCCATTTATTGACGGCAATGACCATAGCGCGCCCTTCCTGCTCGACCAGTGCGGCGATATGGTTATCCTGCTTTTCCAGCGGCGCCTGCGCATCAATGACGAGGATGACGACATGCGCGAACGCGACGGTATGCAGCGCATCGGCGACCGCCAGCTTCTCCACCTTTTCCACGATGTTGGATTTGCGGCGCATCCCGGCAGTATCGACCAGCCGCAGCTTGCTGCCCGCGAATTCGCAGTCGACGGCGATGGCGTCGCGCGTGATGCCCGCCTCCGGCCCGGTCAGCACGCGCTCCTTGCCTAAAATGAGGTTCATCAGGGTGGATTTCCCGGCGTTTGGGCGACCGACGATGGCGAGGTGGAGTGAGTCGTGGCACATGGCATGTGAGACGTAATTCGTGGTATCTTCACCTTCCACCTTCCACGTTCCGCGCCTCACGTCCTTCAGCGCCTCATACAAATCTCCCATGCCTTCCCCATGCTCAGCGGAAATGGCGACCGGATCGCCGAGTCCGAGCGCATAGCTTTCGGCGATGGCGCTGCCAACTTTCCCGCTTTCGGCTTTGTTGACGACGAGAATCGCCGGCTTATGGCTTTTGCGGATGAGATCGGCGAAATATTTATCGGCGGGCGTCACCCCGGCGCGGCCATCGATCACCATCAGCGTGACATCCGCCTCGGTGATGGCGCCTTGCGACATCGCTGTCATGCGCGCCGTCAAGCTTATTTCTCTGGCCCGTTCTAATCCGGCGGTATCGAGCAGCCGGAATTCCAAATCTCCAAGCTGTCCTTTACCCTCGCGCACGTCGCGCGTCACGCCCGGCTCGTCATCGGTCAGTGCCTGCCGTTTGCCGGTCAAGCGGTTGAAAAGCGTTGATTTTCCAACATTTGGGCGGCCTACTATAGCGATAGTGAAGGGCATGGCCTTATTGTAATTCGTACAGCGTTGCGTCCTGCCCGATAAGGTACATCCTGCCGCCGGCGACGATTGGCGCAGTATAAATATTCTCAGGGATATCCCTGGTTGCCGTTATTTTCCCATCTTCCGCTGCCAGCAGCAGCAATTGCCCGTTCGATCCGACGACGGCGACCCGCCCGTCCGTCACCACCGGCCCGCGCCAGACAATCGGATGTTTTTTGTCTTTCTCGTCCTTGAAATCGCGCAGTTTGGTTGCCCAGCGGATGCGGCCGTCATATTTGACGAAGCAGGCTACCGTATTGTCCGTGGTTAACAGGTACATATAATCCCCGGCCAGCCACGGGGTGTTGAGTGATCCGATGGGTCTGTCCCAGGCGTGCTGCCCGGTGGCCAGCGCCAGCACTGAGAGCGCGTTGCCGGTGCTTACCGTGAAGACTACCGATCCGTCGACCACCGGGTCGCCGCCGATGCCGCCGAAAAGCGCAGACGTTCCTATGTGGCCGCCACCCGGCGACAGGGAATCACTCCACAGCTCATGGCCGTCCGCTGCTGCCAAGGCATAGACTTCGCCGGAGGAGTAGGGTACGATCACCGTGTCGCCCGTCACTGTCGGCGAAACCTGGTTCATCAGCCCCGTCGTTTCATTGATGCCGCGTTGATTCCATAGCGCATCGCCATTCGTGGCATTGATAGCATAAATCTGGTTATCCAGGGTAAGGACAAACAGTTTACCGTCCGTCACCTGCGGCGCCGAGAGAAACGACACGTCCATCTTCTTGCGCCATATTGGCTGGCCGGTCGCCGCGTCGAACGCCGCTGCCGCGCCGAGTCCGGAAACGGCATAGAGCTTGCCGCCGTCAAACGCCAGCCCGCCGCCGAGGATGGGCGGGTCGTCCGCCTCGGACACCCCCGGTGACTGCCAGTGAATTTTGCTGATGTCACCGGCGTCATGCGCCGAAATAGTCCCTGCCGCATCCATGACGAACACCGTTCCCCCCGCAACCACCGGTGGTGGCACCAGGGTGGATTCAAAGGCGTTGCCGTCCCCGGCGGTGGCGTTCATGACAATGCTGAAACCGCCACCGGCCAGGTTACCCGCCGCTGCGCTGATCGTGCCGTTATGCTGTGGCCAGTCTGCATTCATCGCCGGCGGCGGCAGAGTAAAGGGAACGGTTTTAAGCGTGGCGTCAGGCTCAAGACCTGCGCCTACCGGCAGCACGGCGATGCGCTCGCCGGGCAGCTTCGGCTTTTCTTCTTTCTTGCCGCCCAGCCATGACGGCATGACGCTGCAGCCGCCAAGCATGACACACAGCGTGAGAAGGATATATATTTTCTCCCTCCCTGGCCTTCCCCCACAGGGAGGAAGGGCATTTAAGAATCGCTTAGTCATGCGCCGCCCCCTTCTCCGGCGCAAGATATTGCAGTGCTTCCCGCATACGCTGGCGCTGGGTATAAGGCGCTCCCGCGTCGTCGCGCAAAGAAAGGAAAATGCCTATCGCCGCGGCCTTGTTGCCCTGTTTCAGCAACTGCCAGCCTTTCTGTTCGCTTTGCGTGAAATAAAACGCCGCCGCACGATCCGGCACCGGCAGATTGCCCATCGTCTCCGGTGCCAGCAGCAACGCCAGTGCGCTGAATTCACCGCCATGCGTGGCCAGCGCCGCGTAGGTTTTTGCCGCTCCGGCTTTGTCACCGCCGGCGGTCTGCGCCTGCGCTTTGCGCAGCATGGCGGGGCCGTAATAAGGGGAGGTTTCATCTTCCGCCAGCGTTGAGAAAACGGCGGCGGCGGCGGCATAATCGCCGGTGTCCAGGCGGTTGACGCCCGTGATAAATTTGGCGGTCTGCGCCATCGCCTGCGCCTGCCGATGGTTTTTCTCCAGCACCATGCCGACGGTAGTCAACACCACGACGGCACTTGCTGCCACCATCATTTTGCCGAAGCGCCGCCACAACTGGTCAAAGTGTTCCTGGCGGATGTCTTCTTCAATTTCGTTGAATAATTCGCTCATGGCTCATTCCCACTCGATCGTTCCGGGCGGCTTGCTGGTAATATCATAAACGATGCGGTTGATGCCCTTCACCTCATTGATAATACGATTAGCCGCGTGGCTCAAGAACTCATGGCTGAAATGGTAATAATCGGCGGTCATGCCATCGGTTGAGGTGACGGCGCGCAGGGCACAGGCATAGTCGTAGCTGCGCGAGTCGCCCATGACGCCAACCGTCCGCACCGGCAACAGCACGGCGAATGCTTGCCAGATTTCATCGTAAAGTCCGGCTTTGCGGATTTCGTCGATGAAGATAATATCGGCCTGGCGCAGCAGATGCAGTTTTTCGGGCGTAATGTCGCCGGGGATGCGGATGGCCAGCCCCGGGCCGGGAAACGGGTGCCGCCCGACCATATTATCCGGCATCCCCAGCTCGCGCCCGAGCGCACGTACCTCGTCCTTGAATAATTCGCGTAAGGGTTCGACCAGCGCCATGTTCATGCGTTCGGGCAGCCCGCCGACATTATGGTGCGACTTGATGGTAACCGAAGGCCCGCCGGTGAACGACACCGATTCGATGACATCGGGATACAGCGTCCCCTGTGCCAGGAAGTCAGCGCCGCCCGCCGCTGCCGCCTCGCGCTCGAACACCTCGATGAACGTTTTACCGATAATCTTGCGCTTTCGTTCCGGGTCGGCCACGCCTTTCAGCTTATTCAAAAACAGTGCGCCGGCATTGACATGGATGAGATTGATGCGGAAATGATCGCGCAGCATGCGCTCGACCTGCGCCGGTTCCTCGGCGCGCAGCAATCCGGTATCGACAAAAATACAGGTCAGTTGTCCGCCGATAACCTCATGTAGGAGCGCTGCCACCACTGACGAATCGACGCCGCCCGACACGCCGCAGATGACTTTCTTATCGCCGACTTGCTTACGGATGCGCTGGGTGGCCGCTTGGCGGAACGCCGCCATTGTCCAGTCGCCCTTGCAGCCGCAAATACTATGCGCGAAGTTGGATAACAGCTTGGCACCGTCCGGCGTATGCACCACTTCCGGATGGAATTGTACGCCGAAGTAGCGGCGCTTCTCGTCGGCGATAGCGGCAAACGGTGCCGATTCGGTATGCGCGATGGCCTGAAACCCCGGCGGCAACCGGGTTACGCCATCACCATGGCTCATCCATACCTGGTGTGTTGCGCCTTTTTTCCACACGCCGTTAAACAGCGCTGAGTCATTGCTGACAGTAATGACAGCGCGGCCAAATTCCCTGTTGTTTGATTTTTCAACCTTGCCCCCAAGTTGTTGGCAAAGGAGTTGTTCGCCGTAACAGATACCAAGGATGGGAACGCCCGTGTGGAAGACGGCGTCGCTGACCTTGGGCGAGAAATCCTCATGCACCGAGGCCGGACCGCCGGAGAGGATGATGCCCTTCGCGCCGAAGGCGGTGATGTCGCTGTCAGAAATGTTAAACGGGCGGATTTCGCAGTAAACGCCGCACTCACGCACGCGGCGGGCGATGAGCTGGGTATATTGTGCTCCGAAATCAAGGATGAGGATGCGGTCAATCATATGTCAGTAGCTAGTGATTAGCGGAATTAACGGTTAGTATCAACAAACACTATTGCAACAAGAAACTCCTACTGGTGCTGCTTCAGGAGATTTTTTGAGGCAAGCAGGCAGTCGGGAAGACAGAGAATTTATCGAATTGACGTTAAATGAGCTGCAAAAAGGTAGCGGTGGCATAATAGCTGTTGTTAATACGAGGCGTGAATTAAATGCTGGCCATCTTGCGAGGGATGCTGCCATCAATGCTGCGCCATATCTAAGGACGTGGCTGATTACTCATTGATGAAAATATCGATGCGTCGCCGGATGGCTTCGCTCATGCCACGTTTCGGCTCCGTTTTTGATGCGCTGAATCCGGCCGCGCTGATGGATCCGTCCTTGACGCCGCCTGCGGTAAGCCGCTTTTTGACCGCTTCAATGCGCTCCTCGCCCAGCAGGGGGTCGGCGGTATCACCGGCGTTGATGCCATAGCTGTGGATAACCACTTCGTAACCGCTCTCATGCGCCAGTGAATGCGCCACGTCGTCGATCGCGTTGCGGCTGGCGGCGGCCATATCGGGTTTCCCTGGCGTGAAAAATACGACGTAAGAAACGGTTTCCAGCGCCATTTCGCGTGCGATGGGTTTAATCTCCGTCTGCGCTTTCCCTTTTTTTTCCGGAGGTGGACGGAGATGGGTCTTTTTGGGCGTTTTTTCTTTCTTTGCTGTCAATTGAGGCGCCTGGAGCTGATCGAGCGCCGACTTGAATCCTTCGCGACAATCGCTGATGCGATCTGTTTGCCAGTTGGCGTCCTGATAACGCACCCAGCAATCGAAATCAAGCTGCGCCCGCGCGGCGATTTCCGGCTGCGACGCCTCGTTTCCCGATGTCAGCGCTACCAAGAGTTCCCCGCGCGCCTGCTGCAAGGCCGGAAGTTGGGCGGCAGGAATATTCCAATCCGTCAATGTTTCGGGCGCGACGTTCCTGCCGTAGGCCAAAAGCAATCCTTTCTCGGCGAAATGCCAAGAGGAAAACCAATCATAGCCTTTTTCCATCTGTGTCGCCAGATCCATGTACATGCGCGCCAACGCCGTTTGAAAGGCGTTACCGGTCGGCGTCGTCTGACGCAGATCCTCCAGCCGGTACATGGCGCAGCCGCCGAGCATCAGCGCCAGCGCAGCGATAAAAACAGGACGGACGAGTTTCATATCAATGCTCCCTGGTTTTGACGACAATGGTGATTTTTTTACTGTTGAGCGACTGTACCGCATCGCTACTTAGAATGACGGCTTTCGCGCCGCCTTCTGTTTTGATGCGGATGCGACGCGGCGCCACGCCGGCCTTGATCAATGCCCGCCGCACGCCGGCCAGCCGGCTTTGCGACAAATGTTGCTGCGCGCTGTGGTGGCCGATATAAGTATGCAGCTCGACGAGGTAATGTTTGCTTCCCGCCAGCATGTCGGCAACACCCTTGACGACCGCCAGGTTTTGCTCGCTCAGCGCAGCATTACCCCGGGAGAAGAGGATAACATGCGATGTCTGCGCGCCGTATAGCAGCGAATCCTGCACTTGCTGTAAGTCGCCCATGGTTGAGGCGAATTCGTCGGCGCAGGGAGCACGCTCCTGGTTGGTGCCGTGCGCCACTTCATACTGCCAGCAATCGAACAAGAGTTGCGCCCGTGCCAGTTTCTGCGGTGCGGCGCGTTTCATGTCGTTATTCAAAAACGCCATCAGCCGTGTGCGCCCAGATGCCAATTCGACGCGGTCGCGCTTGGGCAGATTCCTGTCAGGCAGCGCGGGCGCCACTGTTTCACCTTTCAGCGCTTTCATGCCCCTGGCGGAAAAACATTCGGCAATCAATTTGTGCCCCTGCTCGGATTCAGATTCGGCGTAAGATTGGTATTCCGACGCCAGCGCGGTCGGAAAATCGGTAGCTTGGGGATTAGCCTCCTTAAGTTGCTGGAACGGGCTTACGCAACCAGCAAGCAGGACCAGGCAGAACGGGGCGATGAGTGGGCGCATGGGAACACAAAAACGGCGATTATACACTATATATTGTGGGTCAACATACTCCTTCAACCTAAATTGTACAGCATGTTGTTTTGACATCCTATCCTCATGGAACGGTTTAAGGGTTGCTTTCGGCATGATTTGTGCTTACAAACGCCAAACCAAGCGCGAAACCAGAAGCGCCCAACCAGACTGGCCGGAGTGTTTTTTATGGCAAAAGAACGTACCTTCTCGATGATTAAACCCGACGCCACGGCGCGCAACCTGACTGGCAAAATTAATGCCAAGTTCGAGGAGCGGGGTTTGCGCATCGTCGCGCAGAAGCGCCTGCGTCTGTCGCGCCTGCAGACGCGCGAGTTTTACATCATCCACAAAGACCGCCCGTTTTACGAAGAGCTGGTCGAATACATGGTCTCGGGGCCGGTTATCGTGCAGGTTCTCGAAGGCGAAGATGCCGTGGTCAAAAACCGCGAGATCATGGGCGCCACCGATCCGGCCAACGCCGCCGTCGGTACTATCCGCAAGGAGTTCGGCGAAGACATCGGCCGCAACGCCATCCACGGCTCCGACGCCGCCGATGCTGCTGCACAGGAAATCCGCTTTTTCTTCAGCGATATTGAGATAGTGGGCTAAATCCCTGACGCACCCGCCTGTGCTGCGCTACGTCGTAATTCATTGCAACTTAACGAAATTGCGCCCTATCCTTTGCGGTTGATATATTTGTGAATCAACCTGGCAAGGTCTTTCATCAGTTCCTTGCCGACTTCGCCGCCGTCGTCCCCGATTTTGCGGGCAAAGATAACGGCGATTGTCTGGATATGTTTTTCCAGAATAATAAGATGGTATTTATTTTCCTTGTCCCAGTGGTGGCGGCAGAAATTATGCAGCTGTCCGGCCACTTCGGTGGCGCGCACATAGCCGAAAATACCGGCGCGCGATTTGATAGACAACGCAGCTTCCTGAATGGCCAAGACTAGTTTTTTGGCGTGATCCGGACTTTTGATGAGCAACCGATAGGATCTCTCCAACTTATCGACGTCACTCGCCATCGACTGCATGAAATTCTCGTGCGCATTTTTGATTTCCTCCTCCGACTGCGCCACGGTGAGCGGATTGGTAATCAGCTCCGGCGGCACCTCAAAGCCTATTTTCTGCTTGAGTGTGTAGTCAGGCATGATCATGCGTGGAATGTCATCAAGAATGATCTGCCTGAGAAAATCCCGCGACACGATCAGCGGCGGCTTGCGTTCGTAATAGCGGTGATTTTCGGCAGGGTCGGGCGGCAGCGTCAGTGAGCTGACGCGGCGGCGATCAGGACCGGTATAGGCTTTGCACAGGACGAAACCGCGCGGCGCGGCAACCATCGAATGAATGCGCTCCAGCAACCCCTTGGCCGAGAACGGCTTAACGAGATATTCGGTAACACCGGCATCGCGCGCCACCATGATATCCTGGCGATCAACGCGCACCGTCATCATGAGGATGGGGATCATGCGGTTGGGCGAATCGAGCGACTGGCGCAGGTGGCGTGTCAGGTCAAGACCACCAGTGTCGTTCATCTGCCAGTCGGTGATGATCATGTCCACCTGCTCTTTTTTCATTAAATCCAGCACTTCCTGGCTTTCGGTGACGGTAAAGATGCGGTTGCAACCCAGCGTCATCAGCAATTTTTTTACCAGCAGTGCCATCTGGTGGTCGGCATCGGCGATGACGATGTTGATGCTGGCAAACAGCGTAGATGTCGTAAGAATCGACGGCTTGTCCAGTTCGGTAATCGGTTTCATAAAAACGATACGCGTGGTTATGGAAGCATACGGAAAAATAGTAGCGTGGTTTTGGTAAAAAAGTCTTTAAGCCGACGTCAATTCCAGCAGGCGCTTGACGAAGGGGATGGTCAGCGTGCGCCCTTCCGCCAGCGCCGCACGGTCGAGTAATTCAACCAATTCATTGACTTTACTGAAAGAACGCTCCATGCGTGGCACGATATAAGCAACAATATCGTCACCGATTTTCATCTGCCGGTCACCAAATTGCTTGTGCAACGCCGCCGCCAACGCCTCGTCATCGGCCTCGGCGATAGCAATGGCCGGCAACGCCTTCAGCCGCGAAGTAAGGTCGGGCAGGGAAAACGGCAGCCCAGACGGCGAAACGGCGGCGGTCAGCAGCAGGCTACGACCATTTTCCCCGGCAGCGTTGAGCAAATGCAGCAGCGCACGCTCATCGCTGATGCGCTCAATGTCTTCCAATAGCAAAGCGCCGGCTGTTGGGTGGTGGATGCCGGATATCAAAAAATTTTCTGACATCTGACATCTGCTGCCTGATCTCTGCTGCACAGCCGCCCGCACCGCCCAGATATGGGCAAGATGACTCTTGCCCGATCCTTTTGGGCCGTAAAGCAACAACGCCGGATATGCCCAGTCCGGCCAGGCCATAACCAAACGATGCGCCTCGCGATTGCAACCCGAGACAAAGAAATTATCCTCGGCGTACACCGGCGGCAGAGCAAGATTCAAGGCATATTGCGACATGGCTTTAGGATTTACTCTGATAATAGCTGCTATGCACATAACGCTCCAGCGCGAAGCGGGTAAGAACACCGATGACGGCAGTAGCCGGCACCGCCAGCAACACGCCGACCAGCCCGAACAGCGCTGCACCCGAGAGCATCCCGAAGATAATCCACAGCGGGTGCAATCCGACCCTTTCGCCGACCAGCTTGGGCGTGACGATGTAGCTCTCCATCAGCGAACCAAAAAGGAACACCGCCAGCATACCGCCGACCGGCGTCATTGTGCCGAACTGAAACAACGCGACGGCGAGGCCGGTCGCCATACCAAGCAACAACCCAACATAAGGGAAAATCACCAGCAGCCCGGTCATCAATCCAATCACCATGCCGAATTTGAGTCCCGTCAGCGACAGGCCGATGGCGTAATAACTCGCCAAAATCAGGC
This sequence comes from Pseudomonadota bacterium, assembly GCA_028873525.1. Taxonomy (GTDB): domain Bacteria; phylum Pseudomonadota; class Alphaproteobacteria; order Rickettsiales; family SXRF01; genus JABDCD01. The sequence goes on along the minus strand of JAGWIM010000028.1, from coordinate 2,635 downwards.
AAACCAGCAGTTGCCCACGCAGGAAACCGGCCAGCGTGCGATCAATGATCGAAAGTTGCCGGCGAATGACCGGTGCGTCGCGGCGCGGCAACAGCAGATCGAGGCGGGCGGTTATGCGGTGCCAGTCGCGCAACAGGTAAAACGCCACCACCGGTGTAATCAGCATGAGCATCAGCAGATGCGCCAACGCCACTCCCGAGAGCAGAACGCTGGTGACGAAGCTGCCGGCCAGCTTGACCATGTCGCCGGAGACATTCGCCGCCGCCGACTGGATACCTTGCACATCACCGATCGGCAGGCCGCCCAACCAACGATTAATCTCCGGCGCACATTTCTGCTCGAAGCCAGCGATGTAATCCGGCAGGGCGGCGATTAATCCAGCCAGCTGATGGCTCACCGCCGGCACAACAAGAATGGACAACAGGAAAATAGCGGCAAAAAAACCGATGATAATAGTAAGCGTCGCCAGGACGCGCGACAGCCCGGCTTTTTCCATATGGTTGGCCAGCGGGTTGAAAAAATAGGCAATGAAAATGCCCAACACGAACGGCAGCAGAATCGACCGTATCAGGTAAAAAAATACCAGAAACAGGGCAGCGGTCATGAGCCAGAAAAGAAGGCGCTTGCTAATCACGTGACACCACCCAGTATTTGGAGTTTTTGACAAGGCGGATATTCTTGGAAGTAATGGCGTTAGCCAGCGACTCCGCCGTGCCGCGGTAATGGATGATCATATCAACCTGCTGCGGCGACATGGCAAGCAATTCCAGTTGATCGACCATCGGCAGCGCCGACAATCTGGCGCGAATATCCGTCCACGACGCCAACGTGGAGATGGACGCCAGTACCATCACCGTGCTGCGATCGCCCCCGTGGACGGCCATGACGCTCTGTGTCTCCTCTATTTTTATGTGTTTGATGCCGTCGGCGATGTCACGGGCGGCGCGCGCCAGCAGCGTGTTCTTGGTTTCCTGCGGATCGGCGCGGTAGGTCAGCATGTTGACTTCGTTCTCGGTACGGCTGATGTGGCGGCGGATGACGGTCAGCGTCATGTCCGGCAAGCGCGTGAACTTGGCTTGGGCGATCACTATATCGCTGACGCCGTAGCGGATCATCAGCGGCGCCAGGGTGGCGTAATTGGCCGAAGCGATGGTCTGGGCATTCACCACCGCCTGGTCCTGAGCATCGCCGAACGGCACGACGATGTCGCCGCTGGCTACTTCAAGCGCGGTAGCTTTCCATACCGTGCGCCAGGGATTGCCATCCTCCCACAATACGTCGGCGTTATCTTCTTCGTAGACGGGAATAATCAGGAACGCCCCCACCGCTTGCGGCGACGGTGCGCTTCCTGCCGCACCCATTTTGCTGATGAGGCCGCTGATGTCACCACCGTCGAAGGTAACGACCAGGTGGGCGCGGTAACGGTTGCTGGATATTTTTTCATCAAGCACCTCAGTGCCGCGCACCATGCCACTGATTTTGTCGGCATTCAGCGCCGACATTATGCCCTGTGCCTGCTCCGGCGTCGCCAGTTTGTCGAGCAGCGACGCCAGCGCGTCTGATTCACCCTTGATCATGGCCTGGGCGCGCGCGTCGGCAGCGTCCTTGCCGACCACGTCGACATCGACATCGCTATTGACCAGCGCCTCGCTGGCCAGCGACGGCAAGGCGGCCAGAGCGAAACATGCCCAGGACAGGCAAAGCAAAATTTTGATTGGACGCATGGGTAAACTCTGGCATTATTCATAACAATTTAGCGCTGGAACCGCAATACGGATAATGGAAAATGGGCAAAAAGGCCACCTATAAGCAAGCCGGTGTCGATATTGATGCGGGCAATGTGCTGGTTGGGCGTATCAAGCCATTTGCGAAGGCTACGAATCGACCTGGGGTAATGGGTGGACTGGGCGGCTTCGGCGCTTTGTTTGACCTCAAAAAGACCGGCTATAAAGACCCGCTGTTGGTCTCCTCCACCGATGGCGTCGGTACCAAGCTTAAAATCGCGCAAGCCATGAATAAGCACGGCACCATCGGCATCGACCTGGTCGCCATGTGCGTCAATGACTTGGTGGTACAGGGCGCAGAACCTCTGTTTTTTCTTGATTATTTCGCTACTGGAAAACTCGATATAAATGTTGCCGAACAAGTTATTATAGGCATTGCTGATGGGTGCAAACTTGCAGGCTGTGCGCTTGTCGGCGGCGAAACGGCGGAGATGCCGGGTATGTATAAAATGCCCGGCAAATACACGCCGGGTGAATATGATCTAGCTGGGTTTTCAGTAGGCGTGGTGGAACGAGAAAACCTGTTACCTAAGAAAAACATAGAAACAGGTGATGTTGTATTGGGTCTGGCTTCCAGTGGCCTGCATTCCAATGGGTTTTCGCTGGTGCGGCATATTATGGCCAAGCAAAAACTTGGTTTTGATTCGCCCGTACCGTTCGATAAGAAAAAAACACTGGGCGAAATTCTGCTGACGCCAACAAGAATTTATGTACAAAGCGTATTAGCCGCGATTCGAGAATTTCCTGAAGAAGTCAAAGCCCTTGCGCATATTACGGGAGGTGGGCTAGCGGATAATTTGCAACGGGTGATACCAAAACAGATGGCCTTGGAAATCCTGAAAGTACAGTGG
>JAGWIM010000113.1 GCA_028873525.1 Pseudomonadota bacterium | reverse complement strand
TATTATTGTCGCAGTAAGTGCCAAAGATAAAAATGAGATGGATGCTTTGCCGTTGGCATCGGTGCACTGGGTAGCCGATGCGCTGGCGCTGGCCGATAATCTGGACGTCGATGTGGTGGTAGAGTTGGTCGGTGGGGCGGAAGGCATCGCAAAAAAGCTGGTCGAAGCGTCGCTTAAAAATGGCAAGCCGGTTGTCACCGCCAACAAGGCGCTGCTGGCGCATCACGGGTTGGCGCTGGCGGAAATGGCGGAAACATCGGGTGCCACTCTTGCCTTCGAGGCGGCGGTCGGCGGTGGAATTCCCATCATCAAAGCGATGCGCGAATCACTGTCGGCTAATCGTTTCACCCGCGTCATGGGCATTTTGAACGGCACCTGCAATTATATTCTTACCGAAATGCAGCAGCGCCAATGCAATTTTGACGACGCATTGAAAGAAGCGCAGGCCAAAGGCTACGCTGAGGCCGACCCGAGTTTTGATATTGACGGCATCGACACCGCGCATAAGATAACTATCCTCGCCAGCCTTGCTTTCGGTTGCGTGCCGGATGTCAAGCAGGTGGCGGCACAGGGCATTCGCAACATCACATTGAAAAACATGGAAGCAGCGGCATCGCAAGGCTACCGCATTAAATTATTGGGTATTGCATTGCTGAAGAACGGTCATATCACACAGCGCGTGCAGCCTTGCCTCGTGTCGGAATCCTCGCCGTTTTTCCATGTACAGGGCGTGGTCAACGGCATCGTGGTGGAAGGCGATCCGATAGGCGCGGTATTCTTCGAAGGCCGCGGCGCGGGAGCGGAGGCGACGGCTTCGGCGGTTGTAGCGGACCTGATGGACATCGCGTGCGGCGTCAAGTATAAGCCATTCACATGGCCGGCGGCGGAACTTATTTTGTTGCCTCCGGCAGAAACGCCGCCGCAAGCCAGCTTGAAGACATTGGAGGATGTATGAGCGCTGCCCGTAAGAAAACGCCTGCCAAACAAGTCGGCTTCTGGTCGGACCGGAACCTCGCCCTTGAAGCCGTGCGCGTAACCGAGGCGGCGGCGCTGGCCTCCGCCCGCTGGATGGGGCGCGGCAACGAGAAGAAAGCCGACGCGGCGGCGGTCGCCGCCATGCGCGAGGCGCTGAACGGCCTTAACATCGACGGCACGGTCGTCATCGGCGAAGGTGAGCGCGATAAGGCGCCAATGCTTTATATCGGCGAGAAGGTCGGCGCCGCCGCTCCTGGCCGCCCGCAAATCGACATCGCTCTCGATCCGCTCGAAGGTACCACCATCTGCGCCAAGGGTGGCGTCAATGCGCTGGCGGTCATCGCCATGGCGGAGGAGGGCGGGTTCCTGCATGCGCCGGATGTGTACATGAATAAAATCGCCGTCGGCGGCGGCTTGCCGGACGGCATCATCGATCTCGACGATGCGCCGCAGAAAAACCTCAAGAGCCTCGCTAAAGCCAAAAAATGCGATGTATCCGACCTTGTTGCGGTTATTTTAGAGCGCGATCGGCATAAGGAGTTAATCGCCGAAGTGCGCGAAGCCGGGGCCAAAATCCAACTCATCACCGACGGCGACGTGGCCGGCATCATCGCTACCGCACGCCCCGATACCGGCGTGGATATCTATATGGGCATCGGGGGTGCGCCGGAAGGCGTGCTGTCGGCGGCGGCATTGCGCTGCATCGGTGGCCAAATGCAAGGACGACTGCTGTTTTCCCGCGAAGAGGAAAAAACCCGCGCGCGGCGCATGGGGGTTTCCGACCTGAACCACAAATACCTGCTGGAAGATTTGGCCAAAGGCGATGTGATGTTCGCTGCCACCGGCGTCACCGACGGCTCGATGCTCAAAGGCGTGCACCGCTTCCCCGGTGGGGCAACGACCCATTCTATTGTTATGCGCTCGAAAACCGGCACGGTACGCGTTATTGAAGCGCAGCATAATTTCACCCGCAAAACCTGGGGCGACCCAGCGTAACCACTACTGATACCAATGATAGCAAATTACTGGTATGCCATATCTAATGGCTATGGCGCTCAGCTGCATAGCCCCGAAGCTGAATTGCCCGTGAAGCTACACCGGAATGATTGCCTGTCCCTAAGCCGCCCATAGACAGTTATTATCTTTCAACATACAATCCAATAATGCCTAACTTTCTCGAATTCCTTGAATTGCAAGTCCTGCTCCTCGATGGGGCGATGGGGACGCAGATTCAGGGTGCCGATCTTAAGGTTGATAAGGATTACTGGGGGCAGGAGAATTGCTCGGAAATCCTCAACCTGTCGCGCCCGGATTTTATCCGGGGCGTGCACATGAAATACCTCGCGGCGGGATCAGATGCGGTCGAGACCAATACGTTCGGCGGCTCATCCATCACGCTGGGTGAATTCGATCTTAGCGAAAAGACGGTGGAAATAAATAAGCGCGCCTGCGAGCTGGCATATGAGGCAATTGCCGAGTTCACGCACGATGGGCGGCCACGTTTTGTTATTGGAGCGATTGGTCCGGGGACGAAACTGCCGAGCCTCGGCCATATCGATTACGATTCGCTCGAAGCGTCGTTTGCGTTACAGACCGACGGGTTGCTCGAAGGTGAGGCGCACGCGATTTTGATCGAAACGGCGCAGGACCCGCTGCAGATCAAGGCGGCGCTGAATGGTGCGCGGATCTCCATGCAAAAAAAAAATCGTGCGCTGCCAATTATGGTGCAGGTGACGGTCGAGACAACGGGGACGCTGCTGGTCGGCAGCGATATTGCCGCGGCAGCGACGGTGATTCACGCGCTGGGGGCGGATGTGATGGGGTTGAACTGCGCGACCGGCCCGCAGGAAATGGCCGACCATGTACGCTGGCTCTCACAGAACTGGCCGCGCAAAATTTCCGTGTTACCCAATGCCGGGCTGCCCGAAATGCATCATGACCATGTGCATTTTCCACTCAACCCGGACGAGATGGCCAAATGGATGGAGCGGTTTTTGAAGGAAGACGGCATCAACATCATCGGCGGGTGCTGCGGCACGAATGAGGCGCATATCGCGGCGCTCAATGCCATGCTTGAAAAACAATCCGCAAAACGCAGGCCGGCGCCCGCAAAACGCACGCATCATTGGGTTCCCGCCGTCGCGTCGTTATTTCAAGCAACGGAACTCAGGCAGGATAATGCCATCCTGGCCATCGGCGAGCGCTGCAACGCCAACGGTTCCAAAAAATTCCGCGAGGCGCAGGCCGCCGAGGACTGGGATACCTGCATCGACATCGCCAAGGAGCAAGTGCGCGAAGGCCCGCATACGCTCGATATCTGCACGGCGTTTGTGGGCAGGGACGAAGTGAAGGACATGAGCGAGATGGTGACGCGCCTGCGCGGCACGGTGACTGCGCCGCTGGTTATCGATTCGACGGAACTCATCGTGCTCGACGCGGCGCTCAAGCTCTATGGCGGCAAGCCGATTATCAACTCGATCAATTTCGAGGACGGCGAGGAACCGGCGCATAAACGCATGGCGCTTGCCAAGAAATTCGGAGCGGCGGTGATTGCGCTCACCATCGACGAGCAGGGCATGGCCAAGAATGTCAACCGCAAGCTCGAGATCGCGCATCGGCTCTATGATTTCTGCTGCAATACATATGGGTTGCCGCCTTCGGATTTGATGATCGATCCGCTGACGTTTACGATCTGCACCGGTAACGAGGATGACCGGAAGCTAGGGCTTTGGACACTTGAGGCCATCGAGCACATCCGCAAGGAACTGCCCGATATCCAGATTATCCTGGGGCTTTCGAATATTTCGTTTGGCTTAACCCCCCCGGCGCGGCATGTGCTGAACTCGGTCTATCTCGACCATGCGACGAAGCGCGGCCTCACCGGCGCCATTATCCATGTGTCCAAAATCGCGCCGCTGCATAAAATTCCCAAATACGAAGTCGAAGCAGCGGAAGATTTGATTTTTGATCGCAGGTTGCCGAAGGTGGCTTAAGATGGATTTGGAGGAGAAATATTAGGCTTGGTTCTTCCTGTTAGCACGGTTGTTGCATAGCTGGTCTTGGTTCCTTCTATGGCCTGTTGCAAAGCTGCACCTTTATCAGGCAAATGTGCGGCCCGTTCCTGAACCGCAAATACCAGATTATCCAGCATTGCGCGGTTCTCTTGCTGATTTCCGTGAAATATTCCGGTTGGATCGAGTGCCTGATGACGTAAGGCAGTATCAAAGTCATAACGCCCCAGCGAAGCTGGGGGCTTGACGGTTGTGAGCGCCCCTAAGGGGCGCCAGGTTGTTGAAACGTCAGAGTTTAAAATTCACCGGCTTCGTTGCTGCCCTGTCCGTCGAGCTGCTGCTGGTGTGCTGGATGTAAGC
>JAGWIM010000027.1 GCA_028873525.1 Pseudomonadota bacterium | reverse complement strand
ATGTTTCCATGTCGGCTCGCAGTGCATGCAGCCGGAGGCATATCCCGCCGCCATGCAGAGCGTCGGCGAGTTGCTGACGCGGCATGAGGTGCGGCTCGACGTCATTGATATCGGCGGCGGGTTCCCGTCGCTCTATCCGGGGCTGACGCCGCCGCCGCTGTCGCACTATATGAAGGCGATTAAAAAAGGTCTCAAAGCCGTACCCGCCTTCGCCGAATGCCAGGTGATATGCGAGCCGGGGCGGGCGCTGGTCGCCGAGGGCGGATCGACCGTCGTGCGCGTCGATCTGCGCAAGGGCAACATGCTTTATATCAACGACGGCACCTTCGGCAGCCTGTTCGACGCCGGCACGCCGGGCTTCGTTTTTCCCGTGAAAGCGATACGCCCGGGGGGTATGTTGGCGCCGGAAATGGCGGAGTTCGGCCTGTTCGGTCCAACCTGCGATAGCCTGGACGCCATGAAAGGCCCGTTCCATCTTCCCGCCGACATCAAGGAGGGCGACTGGGTGGAAATCGGCCAGCTCGGCTCCTACGGCGCCACCATGCGCACCGGCTTCAACGGCTTTTATTCTGATTTGACCGTTGAGGTGGGGGATAAGCCGATACTCAGCATGACGGGTGTGCATTAAACACGAGTCGAGAGTCGCGTGGTTCGAGTCGCGTTATATCCGCGACTCGCGACTCGCGACTCGAATCACGAAAAGGTAATGACTATGAAATCCACCACCAAATCCAAGCCGGGGTACAAGCATAATTTATTGACCACGCCGGTTGAGCATATCGACATTACGTCGTTCGATGCGCGGCCGATTGTCGAAGCGATGCGCAAGATGTCGTTCACCTCGCGCGACCTCGCCAAGGCCGCCGAAATTTACAACATGATGCTGGCCGACAAGACATGCTCGGTCATCCTCACCATCGCCGGAAGCACCTCGGCGGGCGGCTGCATGACGCTCTATGCCGACCTTATCAAAAATAACATGGTGGATGCCATCGTTTCCACGGGTGCGGCCATCGTCGATATGGATTTCTTCGAGGCGCTGGGATTCAGGCATTACCAGGGCAGCCCGTTCGCCGATGACAAGGTGCTGCGCGACAATTACATCGACCGCATTTACGATACTTATATCGACGAAGAACAGCTTCAGGCCTGCGACGGCACCATCAGAAAAATTGCCGATTCGCTGCCGCCGGGGCCGTATTCCAGCCGCGCCTTCATCAAGGAAATGGGCAAGTGGCTGACAAAAAATTCCAGGAAGAAAAATTCGCTGGTGCAGTTGGCTTACGAACATGACGTGCCGGTTTTCTGCCCGGCCTTCACTGACTCAAGCGCGGGTTTCGGGCTGGTGCTGCATCAGGCAAAAAATCCGAGGAAACATATCACCATCGACTCGGTGGCCGATTTCCGCGAGCTGACCGACATCAAGATCAAGGCCGGCACCACCGGGCTGCTGATGATCGGTGGCGGCGTGCCGAAGAATTTCGCGCAGGACACGGTGGTCTGCGCCGAGATTTTGGGCAAGGAAGTGGATATGCATAAATACGCCGTGCAGATTACGGTCGCCGACGTGCGCGACGGCGCGTGCTCGTCTTCCACGCTGAAAGAAGCCTGTTCGTGGGGCAAGGTGGACACGGCACACGAGCAGATGGTCTATGCCGAAGCCGGAAGCGTGCTGCCGCTGCTGGCTTCTGATGCGTATCACAGAGGACATTGGAAGAAACGCGCGAAGCGGAAGTTTGCGACGTTGTTTAAATAATTTTTCTCCCTCCGGGAGAGGATGACGCAAAGCGCCGGGTGAGAGCAGTGCAAATGGAAATGCCCCTGCCTTTGTCCCGGTGGGAGAGGGAAAAAAAGGAAGCCTATGAAAAAGCCCTCGGCCAGAACCAAATCTCTCATCGCCAAGGGGCGCAAATATTATACGGCGGCGTATAAGCCGCGCGAGATGATTTTAGATCGCGGCAAAGGCGCTCTGGCGTGGGATCTGGACGGCAATGACTACGTTGATCTCGGCGCAGGCATCGCGGTGAGCGCGCTCGGCCATCATCGCCGCGAGATGCTGGACGCGCTGATGGGGCAGGCGAAAAAACTCTGGCACACCAGCAATATTTATTTCACGGCGCCGCCGGTGCTTCTGGCCGAGGAACTGGTCAAATCCTCGAAATTCGCGCGTCGCGTATTCCTCACTAATTCCGGCGGCGAGGCCAACGAAGCCGCCATCAAACTGGCGCGTAAATACGCCGCAGACAAAGGCCGCCCGGCGCAGCAGCGCAATATCGTCACTTTCACCGGATCGTTCCATGGCCGCACGCTGGCGACCGTCACCGCCACGGCGCAGCCAAAATACCAGGCAGGGTTCGAGCCGCTGCCACCGGGGTTCCGCTACTGCCCGTTCAACGATTTCGCCGCTGCCAGCCGCATGATCGACAGCACCGTCTGCGCCGTGTTGATCGAGCCGGTGCAGGGCGAGGGCGGCATCACGCCGGCGAAGCCAGGATTCCTGAAACACCTGCAGGAGCTTTGCCATAAACATGATGCGCTCCTGATGCTTGACGAAGTGCAGTGCGGCATGGGCCGGTGCGGCGCGTTGTTCGCCTATTTTGCCGAACGCGGCGTGAAGCCGGACGTGGTGACGCTGGCCAAGGCCTTGGGCGGCGGCATTCCCATCGGCGCCATGCTGGTCGGCGAGAAGGCGGAGAACGTGTTTCAGTATGGCAGCCACGGTTCGACCTTCGGCGGCAACCCGCTGGCCTGCGCGGTGGCGCGCGTCGTGCTGCAAAAGCTGCAAACCAAAACATTGCAGAAAAACATCCGCGAGCGCGGCACGCAACTGGCGTCGGCGCTGGCAGCCATCAACAACCGGCATGGCGTGTTTTCCGAAATTCGCGGGCGCGGGCTGATGATCGGCGCGGAGCTTTCCGATCCCCATAAAGGAAAGGCCAGTGACATTGTGGAAACGGCGCGAAGCCACGGCGTGCTGGTGCTGCAGGCCGGGCCGAATGTACTACGTTTCCTGCCGCCGCTGACCATTACTGAAAAGGAAATGAAAGAAGGCGTGAAGCGGCTGGAACAGGCGATTCAAACCCATATCGGTCCCCCGTCATTGCGAGCGTAGCGAAGCAATCCAGTTCGGAGTAGATTCCGGATTGCTTCGTCGCTATGCTCCTCGCAATGACGATAGAGAGTTCTATGCTGCTCGTCCGCCCCGTTACTATCGCTGACCATAAAGAAATGCTGGCGCTGGCGCGCGAGGCCGGTATCGGCATGACCTCGTTGCCGCCCGATCCGGAAGTGCTGGAGCAGAAAATCGCGCGGTCGGTGGCCAGCTTCGCCGGAAAACCCGAAGCGGCGAAGGAAGAAAGCTTCCTCTTCGTGCTGGAGGATACGGGCGCAAAAAAGCTGGCCGGCACCTGCGGCCTGGTGGCGCATGTCGGGCTGTCGCGCCCCTTTTATTCCTACAAGCTCTCGACCATCGTGCAGGCTTCGCCGGGACTGAAGGTTTACTCGCACCAGCGCGTGCTGCATATGGTCAACGACTATACCGGCGCCACCGAAATCGGCTCGCTGTTCCTGCTGCCCGCGTATCGCCGCGACGGCATCGGCAAGTTCCTGTCGCGCTGCCGCTACCTGATGCTGGCCGAATTCCCGCAGCTTTTTTCCGACGTGGTGATTTCGGAAATTCGCGGCGTGCAGGACATGGGCGGGCAATCGCCTTTCTATAAAAACCTGGCGCAGCATTTCTTCCAGATGGATTTTAAGCGCGCCGATTTTGTCAACGCGACGCAGGGCGGCCAATTTATCTCTGACCTCATGCCCAAATATCCCATCTATGTCAACCTGCTGGATGCGCGCGCGCAGGCCGTCATCGGCGAGGCGCACGAAGCCTCGAAGCCGGCGGTGCAGATGCTGGAAGCGGAGGGGTTCCGTCATCAGGGCTATATCGATGTGTTTGATGCCGGGCCGACGCTGCAGGCCGGGCGCGCCGATATTCGTACCGTGCGGGAAAGCAGGCGCGACAGTTTAAGCGCAATCAAAGACGTGAAGGATGCGCCGCTTTATATGATCGCCTCAACGGCGCTGCCACAATACCGGATGGCGCTGGCACCGCTGGAGGACAACGGCACGGGTGTCGCGCTCAGCCAGGAAACGGCGGCGGCGCTCCAGTTGAAGAAAGGTGACACAGTGAGGTATATTCAGGCGTAATAGTAACTTCCTTCCCCCGTCAGGGGGAGGGTTGGGATGGGGGTTATAGTGGGGCAATAATAACCCCCGCCTTAATCCTCCTCCCAAAAGGGGGAGGAAAATGGTTGATCCTATCACGCAATTCTCGCACTGGCTGGAAGAAGCCAGGCGGCACAACGGCATCATCGAGCCGACGGCGGCCTGCCTCGCCACCGCTGACCTTGACGGCAAACCGTCGGCACGCATGGTGCTGGTCAAAAGCATGGGGGGGGACGGCTTTTCCTTTTACACTAACTTAGGTAGCCGCAAGAGCCGGGATTTGCGACAGAATCCGCAGGCTTCCTTATGTTTTTACTGGATGCCGCTGCGTAAGCAGGTGCGCATCGAAGGCGGCATCGAGCCGGTCAGTCCCGCCGAGGCTGATGCCTATTTCGCCACGCGGCCGCGCGACAGCCGGATCGGCGCCTGGGCATCGAGACAGTCGGAGCCTTTGTCAAGTCCCGCGGCGTTGCAGCAAGCCGTCGCCGCGCGGCTGGCGGAGTTCGACGGGGAGGATGTGCCGCGGCCGGAATTCTGGTCGGGTTGGCGGGTGGTTCCTGAGGCGATCGAGTTCTGGCAGCAGGGCGAATTCCGCCTGCATGAGCGCGAGCTTTATACGCGCAAAGGGCAGGGGTGGGAGATGGTGAGACTGTATCCTTGATATTCCGCATTGGGTCGCGTGGGGTTGATAGGGTTATAAAATCGGACTCCGTCATGCGGTGCGGCGTGACACTTCGGCATAACAATTCGGCGTTTCGTATAATTTTACCGAGACGCATTCCAGCCCCATGCCCTTGAACAGCTTCGGGCAGACATCATTCAATATATAATGCGCCATATTTTCCGCCGTCGGGTTGGCGGGCAGGTAAAAGATGGTCTGGCCGGTTTTGGCGGCGATGGCTTCGCCCAGCGGTTTATCTTTCTTGAATAAAATAGTGGTGTGATCCCAATGTTCGTCGATCCAGCCGCCGAGCAATGCTTTTACGACGCCGAAATCGACGACGCGCCCCAGCGCATCGAGTGACGGCGCGGTGAAGCTGGCTTCCAGCACGTAGCGGTGGCCATGCAGGCGCTTGCATTTGCTCTCATGCTGCATGACGCGGTGCGCCGCGTCGAATTCGACGCGGCGCGTGCAGGTGACGGTGTGTTTTTCAATCATGGGAACGGGTACGTATTTTTGCCGACAGGCTGGGTGTGCGCCGTGGCATGGCGGGGGCGTTGCGTCGGCGGGCATGGCGCAGGGCGACGTGGAGTGCGAGCAGGATAAGCAGCAGCGCCAGGTTAGCCGCCAGCAAGCCGGATAGCAACCGACCGGCCGTCGTTTCTTCCGGCGCGGGCGTGGCAGGCGGCGGTGCTGACGGGCCGGCAGCAGGCGGGCTGGGTGGCAACGCTGGACTCGGCGGCGGTGATGGTTGCGGCGCCGGCTGAGGCGCCGGCGCAGGTTGAGGCGTTGGCGGCGGTGCTTCCGGTCTTGTCTTGTGGCGCGGGTGTTTTGACGCGGCTGGCCTGGCAACGGGAGCGACCGGCGGCATGACCGTGGGCAGCGGTTTACGGTCATGGGTAGCAGTGGCGGCGGGTGACGGACTTGGCGTAGAATCGGACGGGCAGGCAGCGGGACGCCGCCCGTTCGGGTTGGCTTTCAGCGCCTGCGCGCATTCGAGGTCGCAGGCTTCGGCGCGCTCGGCGGCGATGTGCGACACCGATGCAGCCTCGCGCGCGAAATCGCATTCGGCGGTGCGTGCCAGCACCGCTCCATCGCTGACATTGGCGGGCGGCGGCGCGGCAACGGCAGCGGCGGTGAATTGCGAACGCTCATGTAATCTGGTGGTGGCGCTGCTCAGCGGCGTGGTAGGCGCTACTGGCGCTTCCTGCACCGTTTGCGCGTGGCCGCCTTCTCCACTGGGCACCGTCCAGCCGTGCTCGGCCATGCACTCGGAAAACAGCCGCACCAGTGTTGCGTTGCGCGATTGCCCGTCCGCCGCGCCGCCGTCTTCGTCGCCTGTCATGGCGCCGTATTTAAGCTGCGCATACTCACGGCAACGGTCGCGCTGCTCGACGTAATCGTCCTGGACGGAGGTCTGGTCGGTGCAGAGCCAGTAGCAGCGGAAACCGAATCCGCTGGTGGAGATAAAAACGACGAGGAGGAAAATAGCGCGAATCCAGACCATGCGTGGCAAGTATAATGCAGAAAGGTTAAGCAACATATACTATTATAAAGTCTTTTATGCCTGTGCCGCCACAAAAAACAGTTGCATTTGATAATCGCATCCAATAACCATAGATTGTATAAATATAATAAATATACAATATATGAGTTGTAATTTATTCAACCGGTCATGCTTATGACGGCGACTATCCTGATTGTAGACGATAATCCTGAGCAATTGCGCATGGCGGAATATGCCGTCGGCCAGAGGCTGCGGTATCATGCCGTCACCGCCGGCAGCGGTGAGGAAGCCATCGCCCGGGTACGCTCCGGAAGACAGCCGCAGCCGGATCTCCTGCTGCTCGACCTGATGACGCCGGGGGCGGGCGGCGTACAGGTGATCGAGGCCGTGCAGGCCTGCCGGCCACAACTTCCCATCATTGTTTTTACCCGGTACGGCGAAGACAACCAGGCCGTCCAGGCGCTCTACGCCGGCGCCAGCGATTTCCTGACCAAGCCGGTGGCTCTCGATCGCCTCCGCCTGTCGATACGCAATATTCTCAAGCTGAATCATATGACGCGCTATGTCGGCTATCTCGAACACCGGCAGGTCGGGCGCGTCGGCTTCGCCGACATCGTCGGCGGCAATCCGGCGTTGACTCTGGCGGTGGCGGCGGCGAAAGCCTCTGCCGCTTCGCCGCTGCCGGTGTGGATCAGGGGCGAACCTGGCACCGGCAAGGAATTGCTGGCGCGTGCCATGCACGGCAATGGGCGCGCCGGAAAGCCGTTTATCGCCGTCGACGGCGCCACGCTGGAAAGGGAGGCGTCGGAACCGGGGATGCCGCAGGAAAAACTGGCGGAATGCCTGCGCGACGCCGAGAACGGGACGCTTTACCTGCGCGATATAGGCGCGGCTCCGCTGCCGCTGCAACAGTGGCTGCTTGCCGTCATGGCGGCGAAGCCGGGGGCGCGGCTGGTTTTCTCGTCGGCGTCGGGTGCCGAAGCGCTGATGGCGCAGGGCCGACTGGACCACGGGATATACCGCTGCGTCAGGGACGCGGCAATAGCAATGCCGCCGCTGCGCGACCGCCGCCAGGACATTCCGCTGCTGGCCAGGCATTTCGTTGGCCGCTATGCCGCCTCGGAGCGCAAGAACATCTACGGGCTGACGCCGGATGCAATCCGCTATCTCACGGATGCGCCGTGGCCGGGCAACGTGCGGCAACTGGCCGGCCTGCTGTGGCGCGCCGTGATGATGTGCAACCAGGAACTGCTCGACGCCGGAAATATACGGCTCATCCAGCAATGGCAGCCGGCGCATTACCAGCCCGACATCGACGGGGTGGGCGTGCCGGCGCTGATTGACGGCCAGGGGCGCATCAAGAAACTGAGGCTGATCGAGGAGGACGCCATACGGCTGGCGCTGCGCCATGCCGGCGGCAGCATGACGCGGGCGGCGAAGAGCCTCGGCATTGGCCGGTCGACGCTCTACCGCCGGGTGCAGGAACTGGAAATCGGCGGCTACATCTCGCGGGCGAACCAGGCGACGCGGCCGATGATGGAGATTTCCTCGATGCCGCGCTCGTAAGTGGAATACTGCGGATTGTCGGAGATGACGCGGAGCCGCATCGGCCGGTCGATATATTCAAGCCGCTTAGGCGTCAGCCCGAACCCGTCGAACAGCACGAAAATGCCGGGCGGCGAAGGAGTTTTGCGTGTCGTGTCGATCAGGATGATGTCGTTGTGGCAGAGCGTCGGCTCCATGCTGTCGCCGCGCACCGACAGCAGGCGCAGGTCGGAGGCGGTCGCATGAAGATGGTCGCGGATCCAGCTTTCGCGGAAATGGCAGAATTCGCCCGGTTCCTCCGACGATACCAGCGCGCCGCCTGCCGAGGACTCGACCATGATGCGCCGGATGGCAACATAGTTTTCCGACATCGCCGCTTCAGTCCGCGGGATGGCGGCGCTGCCGGCCAGCCAGGCGAGATCGACGCGTAGCGCCGTTGCGACGCGCGCCAGCTTGATCGTCGAAGGGTTGGCCGATTTGCCGCTGATGACATCGTAAATGAACGAGGTTTTCACGTCGGCGCGCTTGGCCAGCTCGCCGGAGGTTATGCCGCGCTTTTTCATTTCGAGCTTGAGGCGCAGCCCGATGGGATTTGCAGCGATAGGCGAGGGAAGTTTCATGGCGGCATACATAGAGGCGGACTTTAGACCATAATCACCGCCAAGTCAAAAGAAAAAACCAAAATTATATAATAAATCAGTATGTTAAAAACAGCCTATCCGATAGGGTAGCATTCCGTGGCGGCGGACGCACATAAATTGTCCATTCGCGGCGTGTTTACTAATTATTTATCTTTGTAAGGAATAGTGAGGGACAAGGGAGTCACGAATGATCGATGAATTGCGAATGGCAGAGTTGCTGTGCACCCGCCTGTGCCATGATCTGACTGGGCCGATCGGCGCCGTCAATAACGGCGCGGAATTCCTGAGCGAGGAAGGGTTCAACCTGCAGGGGCAGGCGGTGGAGTTGATTACCAGCAGCGCTTTTTCCGCCGTCACGAGGCTGCAATTTTACCGCGCCGCCTACGGCAAGATGAAGGATCACGGCGAGGCCAACCTGAGCGAAAAACAAAAACTGGCAGCGGATTTCTTTTCCGATACCAAGGTGAAGCTCGACTGGCCGGATAGCCATACCGAGGCGGCGGGCGTTTCCATCAGCCTCAAGATGACGCGGCTGATGTATAACCTGATGATCATCGCCGCCGGCGCGCTCATCCGTGGCGGCAGCGTCGGCGTGCGTATCGGCCATGCGGAGGGCGGCAAGAAAAAGATCACGGTGATCGCCGAAGGGCCGGGGTTGAAATGGGATGCCGAGATGGACAAAATACTCGCCGGCGGGCTGACCGCCGCCGATCTGAATCCCAAGAACGTGCAGATGTATCTCACCAAGCGCTTTGTCGATGAAATCGACGCGACGCTTACCTGCCGCATGGACGGCGAAAAAATGGTGATGGATCTGGTGCAGTAATTAAGCCCCGCAATGCGCCCGCCTTCCCCCGCAACAAGTGCGGGGTTCGGCGCGGCTTATGCGGGGCTTTACGCCACTTCGTTGGCGCGGGCCTTTTCGCTGATGTCGGTCTGGTCGGGGTCTTTCAGCACATAGCCGCGGCCCCAGACGGTTTCGATATAGTTGTCGCCGCCGGCGGCCTGCGACAATTTCTTGCGCAGCTTGCAGACGAAGACGTCGATGATTTTCAGTTCCGGCTCGTCGATGCCGCCGTAGAGATGGTTGAGGAACATTTCTTTCGTCAGCGTCGTGCCCTTGCGCAACGAGAGCAATTCGAGAATCGCATATTCCTTGCTGGTCAGGTGCAGCGGTTTTCCATCCACTTCGATGGAGCGGGTGTCGAGGTTGACCGCCAGCTTGCCGGTGCGGATGATCGATTCCGAATGACCCTTGCTGCGGCGGACAATCGCCTGGATGCGGGCGATGAGTTCGCCCTTGTTGAACGGCTTGGTGAGATAATCATCGGCGCCGTAACCCAGGCCCTTGATTTTCTGGTCGGGGCCGGACAGGCCGGAGAGGATGAGAATCGGGGTGGTGACACGGGCGGCGCGGAAGCGGCGGAGCACTTCGTAGCCGTCGATGTCAGGCAGCATGAGGTCGAGGATGATGATGTCGTAATCGTAAAGCTTGCCGATTTCGAGACCTTCCTCGCCAAGCTGGGTGGTGTCGCAGATGATGCCTTCGGACGCCAGCGACAGTTCGATGGCTTTGGCCGTCGAGGAATCATCTTCTACCAGCAAAACACGCATAGTTAATCTCCCCTAAAATGGCTATTAATCTCTTCTCTTTAACTATTAGTTAAACATAGAAATTACAATTAAACAATCTTTATGTGCAATTTTTTTCTATAATCTCTATAGTAGCTTGTAGGGGAGTCTGAAAGGCTTGTCAATTATTAAAGCATGTGCAGGCAGGGAGCTATGTTACTAGAGGACATCAGTAATTTGCAGGATGTGACTATTTCTGGCACAGTGACGGCGGTGCTGGGGATGCTCATTGAATGTGCCGGCATCGAGCGGTTCTTAAGCGTCGGATCGCGCTGCCGGATTGAAGGGCAGCGTTTAAGCGGCTGCGCGCCGTCGGTTGCCGCCGAGGTGGTGGGCTTCCGCGAAAGCAAGGCGCTGCTGATGCCGTTTGCCAGCCCGGAGGGCATCGGCCCCGGCGCCAAGGTCATTCTTGAACAGCGGGCTTCCGCCTGCTTTCCATGCGAGGCGTGGCTGGGGCGGGTGGTGAGCGCCATGGGCGAGCCGGTGGACGGGAAGGGGCCGCTGCCGCACGGCGCGATGCCCTATCCATTGCGCGGCGTCCCGCCGCAGGCGCATAGCCGCGCGCGCGTCAAGGGCAAGCTTGATCTCGGCATCCGCAGCATCAACACGTTTCTCACCTGCTGCCGCGGCCAGCGTATGGGTATTTTTTCCGGATCCGGCGTCGGCAAGTCCATCGTCATGTCCATGCTGGCGAGGAACTCCAAGGCCGATGTTAACGTCATCGGCTTAGTGGGAGAGCGCTCGCGCGAATTGCAGGAATTCATCGAAGATGATTTAGGCGAGGAGGGGCTGAAGCGCTCCGTCATCGTGGTGGCGACGTCTGCCGAATATGCGCTCTTACGGCGGCAGGCGGCGTATTTCGCCATGGCGGTCGCCGAATATTTCCGTGACCAGGGCAGGGACGTGCTGTGCCTCATGGATTCGATTACGCGCTTTGCCATGGCGCAGCGTGAGATCGGCCTATCCGCCGGTGAGCCGCCGACCTCCAAGGGCTATACGCCCACCGTATTTTCCGAATTGCCGAAATTATTGGAGCGCGCCGGGCCGGGCCGGCACGGATCCGGTTCGATCACCGGGCTTTTCACCGTGCTGGTCGAAGGCGACGATACGAATGAGCCGATTTCCGACGCTGTGCGCGGCATCCTCGACGGCCATATCGTGCTCGACCGCGCCATCGCCGAGCGTGGCCGCTTTCCAGCCATCAATGTACTGAAAAGCATCTCGCGCACCATGCCGGATTGCAATTCCGAGCAGGAAAACGCGCTGGTCAAGGTGGCGCGCGTGATGATGGCGACTTACGACGATATGGCTGAGATGATCCGCCTCGGCGCCTACCGCAAGGGCAGCGATCCGGAAGTGGATCAGGCGATTCAGTATTACCCGGCGCTGGAGAAATTTCTCGCCCAGCGCAAGGACGAGAAATCCGCCATCGCGCAGGGGTATGATGAGTTGGCGGGGTTGTTGGGGATTAAAGACTGGAGAGGGAAGTGACAAAATCCCGTGTGAGCCGCAGGCGAGGCGCAGGACATCGTAAGATCCTGCGCTGCGGCTTTGCCGCCCGCAGGATTAGCAAATGAAAGCTCTCACCACCCTCATCAAGCTGCACAAGCGCCAGCTCGACGGTTTGCGCCGCAAGATGGCGTCGCTTGAGCGCCAGAAAAGCCAGTTGCAACTGGTGTCGGCGCGGCTCTCCGACGAACTGGCGCGCGAAATGAAGCTGGCCGGCGAGCAGCCGGAGATGACGCAGTTTTTCGGCGATTTCGCCCGGCGTATCAAACGGCGTCAGGAGGATATTACCAGCGAGATTGCGGCGATTGATACGCAGATGGCGGCGCTGAACGAAGACATCTCTGCCGAGTTTTCGGAGATGAAAAAAATTGAGATTGCCAAGGCCGCCGCCAAGCGCCTCGCACAGGTCGAGGAAAAGCGCCAGGATACTATTATGCTGGATGAAGTCGCCGAGAGGCAGCATCGGCGGAAGGATGGGCGTTAATCCTGTGCGAGGCAAAGCCGAGGCACAGGATTTCGTGCCGATAAATGGATAGGAATCCTGCGCAGCCGCCTCGCGGCTCGCAGGATTGACAGCTAAGAAGCCTGCTTGAACAGCTCCTCCATCTCGGCGGCCTTTTCGGCGCGGCTTTTTTTCTTATCGAGCCTGACGATATCGTCGAGCGCCACTTCGAGATAGCCCTTGAAGATGCGCGCCTCGACCGACCGCAGCGCCGAATGCACCGCCTTGCATTGGGTTAGCACGTCTTCGAGCTTGCGCTGCTCATCGAGCATTTTGCGTATGCCTTCGACCTGACCGACGACGCGGTTGAGTTTTTTAATTTCGTTGCTGCGATCGATATGGCTGTATTCGGCGCGGCGTTTCTCTTTCATGGATACCTCCCTGGGGTATGTGAGGGTACCTGTATAGGGTATGGGAAAAGGCGGGGCAATAAATAAATTGGGGAAGGAAAAATGGTTGGCAGTCCCCCTGCGCTAAAGCTTCGGGTGACACTCCTACGCCCAAGATGCGTTTCCGGGTGGCCGTGCCACCCGAAGCCCGCAGGGCATAGGGTGGTGGAGCATAACGGAGTCGAACCGTTGACCTCTTCCATGCCATGGAAGCGCTCTACCAGCTGAGCTAATGCCCCAATTCAGTTGTCAGTTATCAGTTGACAGTCATCAGGAAAAATGGAGGGTAATCTTTTATCCGACCGCTGTTAACTGTCAACTGGTAACTGCGTTTATTGGCCATGCCCAGCTATTTTTCTCTCTGGATTGCCACGCCGCCCGGCTACCCGCACAGCCGCTGCTTCGAGGAGGCGGCGCTGGCGCTTCAAGCCAGTTTTGCTGAACTGGGGCATGACGCGCCCATCGTCACCGACCCGGCCTTGATTAAAGGCTGGGCGGTAGCGCTGGGCGCTAATTTATTGCCACGCATGAGCATGGCGCTGCCGGACAAGCTGATTCTTTATAATCTTGAGCAGGTGCAGCCGGTGTCCAACTGGTTCATGCCCGAATACCCGGCGCTGCTGAAACGTTATCCGGTGTGGGATTACAGCCGCCGCAATATCGCCCGCCTGAAAGCCGGGGGCATCAACGCGGCGCTGTGCGGCGTCGGCTATATGCCGGTCCTCACGCGCATTGCGCCCGCGCCCGTCTGCGATATTGACGTGCTGTTCGTTGGCTCGCTGAACGACCGGCGCAAGGCGGTGCTGGAAAAAATCGCACAGGCGGGAAAAAAAGTGAAGGCGGCGTTCAATGTCTATGGCACGGAGCGCGATGCGCTGATTGCGCGGGCAAAAATCGTCCTCAACCTGCATTTTTACGAGGCGCAGGTGTTTGAGATTATCCGCGTGTCTTACTTGCTTGCCAACCGCGCGTGCGTGGTTTCCGAAACCGGGCAGGACGCGGAACTGGAAGCGCCGCTTAGGGACGGTGTTGCTTTCGCGCCTTATGATAAATTGACGGATACCTGCCTTGCGCTTCTGAGCAATGACACTGAACGCACGCGCCTCGCCGGGGCCGGATTTGCAAAATTTTCCGCTATGCCGCAAACCCCGATGCTTAGGGTTGCGCTTAGTCTATCAATCCCCTCCCCCTTCTAGGAAGAGGCAGGGTGGGGGTTACATTACTTACCCGGTTTTCCTAAGTTTCGACTTCGCCTCGACCCGGAAAACCTCCCTCTCCCTGAGAGGGAGAGGGGAAAAAGAGATTAGTTCGAATTTCTTGCCGCCCTGAATGAACGCAGCGTTTCTTTGTCTTTCTCCGACAGCGCGATTTTTTCGAGCGCTACTTTCATACTGTCTACTGCCCGCGGCGTGCGCAGGACGAGGTCGATTTTCTGTCCGGCTTTGGTCATCTCCACGCCGAGCGCGCTTGGGTTGAATTCCAATAATTTTACCACGAAACGGTGCGTCTGCCAGTTCAGGTACCAGAACCAGTCGGTGTAATACAGCCAGCTTCGCTCGTTGAAGGCGCGCAGATGCGTCGGATCCTGCCAGGCGCCGTAGGATAAATCATATGGCACGATGATGTTGAACATTCCGCCCTCGCGCAGCAGGGCAAGGCCATTCGTCATGGCGCAGACGAGGTCGGGGATATGCTCCAGCACGTCGTTGGCGATGATTTCATCGAACCGGTCATGCGCGATTTCCACCTCGCCGAATCGCCTGGTGGTAAAGGTTTGCGATGGCGGCAAGAGTTTTCCGATGTCGGCGATAATGTCCGGCGACCACTCGCCGCTGATGTCGATATTGAGATACTCCGTGCGGAAATCCTTGCCGCTGCCGAGATTGATGCGGGTGGGCGCGTGTGCCATCCGGCGATTATAGCGGGGCATGGACAAAGGTGGCAAGTTTCTTATGCGCGCCCGGGCGAGAACAGATTGCCTGAGGCATCGCTAAAATGGGTAGTGAAAGGACAAGTGCTGCTTTTTATCCTGCATTACCGTTTGCCAGCGGCGGTAGATGGCGAGTCCCAGCACAACGAGGTTGCCGACGACAGAAATCACGCAGTAAAAAATGAACAGCGCATCATGCAGCTTTAAGACTCCGTAGGCCAGCGAGATCAGGCCGATGACATTGAATATCAGGTAGGAGCTGATGCTGATGGCCACTGCGCCGCTGCGGTCTTTGAGCAGCGTTATGACTTGCGGCAGAAAGGCCGCGCCGACAATCAGGCCGTTTAAGGAATAAAGAGCGGATAGCGTGTCCACGGTCACAGTGCCTTTTGTTATTCTTAGTAAATAATATAACACGGCGTTTGGCTGAAATGTGTGACAGTTTCGTGAAGATTGAAGGTACGGCGAGAAAAATATACTTATTAACCTATTGAATAAGCTAATTTTGGCTACTCATCCCCCATCTTGAGCGCCGCTAAAAAGGCCGATTGCGGGATGTTGACACTGCCGATTTCCTTCATTTTCTTTTTGCCCTTTTTCTGCTTGTCGAGCAGCTTGCGCTTGCGGGTGATGTCGCCGCCGTAGCATTTGGCCAGCACGTCCTTGCGTAATGCCGAAATCGTTTCGCGGGCGATGATTTTTCCGCCGATGGCCGCCTGAATCGGGATGGCGAAGAGATGCTTCGGGATTAAATCCTTCAGGCGCTCGCACAGCCGCCGGCCGCGGAAATCGGCCTGGCTGCGATGTACGATCAGCGCCAGGGCGTCTACCGGTTCGCCGTTGACCAGTATGTTCATCTTCACCAGATCGCTTTCCTGATAGTCGGTGATTTCGTAATCGAAGCTGGCGTAGCCCTTGGAGCAGCTTTTCAAGCGGTCGTAAAAATCGAACACCACTTCGTTGAGCGGCAGTTTATACACCACCATTGCGCGGCTTCCGACATAGGTGAGGTTCTCCTGACGTCCCCGCTTTTCGGTGCACAGCGCCAGAATATTCCCCAGGTAATCGTCCGGCGTCATGATGGTGGCGTGGATCCACGGCTCCTCGATTTTTTCAATCTTGGTGACATCCGGCATGTCGTTGGGATTGTGGAGTTCTATCATTGTGCCGTCGGTGAGATAGAGGCGATACACGACGCTGGGCGCAGTGGTGATGAGGTCGAGGTCGAATTCGCGCTCCAGGCGCTCCTGGATGATTTCCAGATGCAACATGCCGAGGAAACCGCAGCGGAAGCCGAAACCCAGCGCCGTGGAGCTTTCCGTTTCATATTCAAAACTCGCATCGTTGAGACGCAGCTTGCCGAGCGAATCTTTTAAATGCTCGAAATCGGAAGCGTCGGTGGGGTACAGCCCGCAGAACACCACCGATTGCGAGGGTTTGAAACCGGGCAGGGGCGCGTCCGCCGGGCGGCGCTCCTCGGTGATGGTGTCGCCGATTTTGCAGTCGGCTACCTGCTTGATGCCCGTGATGATATAACCGACCTCGCCGGGGCCGATGCGATCGGCGGCGATTTTTTTAGGCGTGAAGAAACCCAGTTGCTCGACGGTGTAAGCAGCGCCGGTCGCCATCATGCGGATTTTCATGCCTTTGGTCAGTGTGCCGGAAAATATGCGCACCAGAATGATCACACCCAGATACGTGTCGTACCAGCTATCGACGAGCAGACATTTGAGGGAAAAATTTTCCATTCGCCCCCGCGGCGCGCCTTCGGCGCTCACATGGGCAGCCGCTTCGCGGGCTGACGGCTCACTTAAGTCTTTGGGCGCGGGCAAGCGCGTCACAATCGCCTCCAGCACATCCTGGATGCCCTGGCCGGTTTTGGCGGAAATTAAGAGCGCGTCGGAGGCGTCGATGCCGATGACTTCCTCAATCTGCGCTTTGGCTTTTTCGATATCGGCGGCGGGCAGGTCGATTTTATTGAGCACGGGAACCAGGTCATGCCCGGCGTCAACGGCTTTATAGACATTGGCCAGCGTTTGCGCCTCGACGCCCTGGCTCGCATCGACCACGAGCAGTGATCCCTCGCAGGCGGCGAGGCAGCGGCTCACCTCATAGCCGAAATCGACATGGCCGGGCGTGTCCATCAGGTTCAGGATATAGGTCTCGCCGTTTCTGGCTTTATAGGTGAGGCGTACGGTCTGCGCCTTGATGGTGATGCCGCGCTCCTTTTCGATATCCATCGAATCGAGCACCTGCTCGGACATTTCGCGTTTTTCCAGCCCGCCGCAGAATTCAATCAGCCGGTCGGCCAGCGTTGACTTGCCGTGGTCGATATGGGCGATGATGGAAAAGTTGCGGATGTGGGAAAGGTCGATCATTGGTTGTTACCCCGCATTTATTGGGGTGTTCGGTATGGGTTATAAGCGCGGATGACAATTAGGAGAAATTGGAATTCGGGGCAAGGATTAAGAAACCAGCCTCCGCAATAAATGCGGGGTAACATTTACGCAATAATATCCGGATAAACGACCTGTTCGATCTTCATGATTTCGTCGCGCAGGGACAGTTTGGTTTTCTGCAGGCGCTTGCGGGTGAACTCGTCGAGGGAATTATTTTTGATTTTTTCATCCATCTCGCGGTGTTCGGAGCGCAGGGATTCCAGTCGTTTGAGGAGCAACAGGTCTTCGTTCATAACCAACTGTATTATAGTAAAAAATAGCCATTTTCCTGTTGGCGGCCAAGAGGATATCGGCTTGTTAAAAGCGTAGGCATTATAGCAAAAAATTACGTCTTTGCCTACTCATTTATACAATTTTAATAACCTGTGGATAAGTCTAATTTTGGATGCCCTCCCACCGCCTGACCCAATCATGCTCGATGTTGAACAGGTCGAGTGCGCGGCCGACGGTGTGTTTCACCATGTCCTCAAGCGATGCAGGCCTGCCGTAAAAGGCCGGCACCGGCGGGGCGATGATGCCGCCCATCAGCGTCACGGTTTCCATGTTGCGGATGTGGGTGAGCGTCAGCGGGGTTTCGCGCACCATCAACACCAGGCGGCGGCGTTCCTTGAGGGTCACGTCGGCGGCGCGGGTGAGCAGGTTGGATGTCACGCCGGTGGCGATTTCGGCGAGGGTTTTGACCGAGCAGGGGGCGGCGATCATGCCCATCGTTTTGAACGACCCGCTCGACATCAGCGCCGATAAATCATTCGCCGAATAAAAATGAGAGGCCAGCTTCTGCACCTGCGGCAGCGTGTGGCCGGTTTCATGGGCAAGGGTGATCTGCGCCGTTTTGCTGACGACAAGATGTGTTTCGATGTTCGCCGCGCGCAGCGCCTTCAGCACCTCGATGCCGTATATCGCGCCCGATGCGCCCGAAATGCCGACGATGATGTGCTTAGTCATGTAACTGCCTCGCTATCTCCATCGCCGCGTAGGTGAATATTGCCCGCGCGCCGGCGCGCTTCATGGCGGTAAGTGACTCCAGCATCACCGCATCGCCATTGATCCAGCCGTGTTTCGCAGCGGCTTTGAGCATCGCATATTCGCCGCTGACCTGATAGGCGAAAATGGGTAAGTCGAATCGCTGACTTGCCATGTGGATAATATCAAGGCAGGGCAGGGCGGGCTTCACCATCACCATGTCCGCACCCTCCGAAATATCAAGGGCGATTTCGCGCATCGCCTCGCGGGAATTGCGCACATCCATCTGGTAGGCTTTTTTGTCGGCCTTGCCGAGCGCTAGCCCGGAACCTACCGCATCGCGGAACGGGCCATAGAAGCCGGAGGCATATTTGGCGGCGTAGGCCAGAATCATCGTGTCATGGAATTTTTCGCGCTCGAGGGAATTGCGAATGGCGCCGATGCGGCCGTCCATCATGTCGCTGGGCGCTACAATGTCGCAACCGGCCTTGGCCAGCACCAGCGCCTGTTCGCAGAGCATTTCCACCGTTTTGTCGTTCACCACCTGTCCCTTCTCGACGATGCCGTCCTGCCCGTGGGTGGTGTAGGGGTCGAGCGCCACGTCGGCGATGACGCCGATGTCGGGTGCTGCGGATTTAATGGCTTCGATGGCGCGGCAGGCCAGGTTCTTCGGGTTCAGCGCCTCATCGCCCATCGGGGATTTCAGCTTCTTATCCACCACCGGGAAAATAGCGATGGCAGGAATGCCAAGTTGGGAAGCTGACTTGGATTTTTTCTCGAGCACATCAATTGTGATACGCGAGATATCCACCATACTTTCCACAAGGCTCTCGCGGTTTTTTCCCTCCTGCACGAAGACCGGCAGAATGAGGTCGGACGGGTGCAGCCGCGTCTCCGCCACCAGCTCGCGCGACCAGGCGGCCATGCGTGGTCGGCGCAGGCGGGTAGCGGGGAAGGTGGTTGGTGGTTGGTGCTTAGTGCTTAGTGAATTCATTGCGAAAACCCGCTAAATAGTATAGCAACGCTTTATAAATGGTATTTCTGCCCAATATTCAAGACTATTATCTCGGTATATCATGACACCAAGCACTAAGCACCAGGCACTAAGCACTACTAAACGCATCCTCTCCGGCGTGCAGCCCACCGGAAACCTGCATCTGGGCAATTACTTAGGGGCGATCCGTAACTGGGTGGGGCTGCAGCAGGAATATGAATGCCTGTTCATGCTGGCCGATTTGCACGCCATCACCGTGCCGCAGGACCCGGCGGCGCTTCGCAAAGCGGTGCGCGAGACGGCGGCGGCCTATATCGCCTGCGGCATCGACCCGGAAAAATCCGCCATCTTCCCGCAATCGGCCATTTCGGCGCACTGCGAGCTGGCGTGGATTTTAAGCTGTCATACGCCGCTCGGTTGGCTCAACCGCATGACGCAGTTTAAGGATAGGATTTCTAAACAAAAAATGGATCCAGAAGCTGTTATAAAACTTGTATTTTCGATAATTGAAGATGAGCCTGATCAAGCAAAACAAGAGAAACACTTAAATGCAGTTAAAGGACTTACTTTATCAAAGGCAATGAATTCTGACACAGGAATATCAGTCTTATTAAGTGTGTTAGGTGGATTTTATGGAAAATCCTCAAAAGTAGGCTTAGGACTTTATTCCTATCCCGTCCTGATGGCCGCCGATATTCTGGCGTATAAGGCGACGCATGTGCCGGTGGGTGAGGACCAGAAGCAGCATCTGGAACTGTGCCGCGATATCGCCGGCGCCTTCAACCGGCAATATAAAACAGAATTCTTCACCTTGCCGGAGCCGGTGATTATGAAACAGGCGGCGCGCATCATGAGCCTGCGCGACGGCACCAAAAAAATGAGCAAGTCGGACGAGTCGGACTATTCGCGCATCAACCTGACCGACGATGCCGATACCATCGCCAAAAAAATCAAGAAGGCGAAATCGGACATGGTGGAGGGCATGACGTATGATGAAAAGGCGCGGCCCGAAGCGGCCAACCTGCTCAGCATCTATGCGGCGCTGAAAAACATTCCCATCGTCGATGCGGTGGCCGAATGCCGCGACATGAATTTCTCCGGCTTCAAAAAAGTGCTGACCGACGTCGCCGTGGCGCAGCTTTCGCCCATCACCCGCAAGATGCGCGAACTGCTGGCCAGCCCCGATTATATCGACCAGGTGCTGGCGAAGGGCACCTCCCGCGCCGGCGCCATCGCAAGCGGGACTATGAAAGAGGTGAAAGATTTGGTAGGATTAAGCCCCGCATAAGCGAAGCGCATTGCGGGGTCCGGCATTAGGATGGAATAAGCATGCGGCTTTTTAACAACTGCGAATCGGCGGCAAGACCAGACCCCGCAACAAGTGCGGGGTAGCAGTCCATGGCATCCAAGCCCAGCATAGCCTTTTCCACCCTCATCAAGACGCTGGTCGTCGTATCCGCTCCGGCGCTGGCGGTGCTGGGGTTGTTTTCCCTGCTTGGCTACCTCAACTTCAATTATTTCCTCTACGGTTACCTCGGTATCTTGGTAATTTCCGCGATTTTTGTCGTGCCGTTCCTTTCCAATATCTCGGCGCTGACGCATTATGTCGCCGACCTGGCGCAGGACAAGCGCGCCCGTCCGCCGGACCTCAGCTTCCTGTCCAACGTCGGTGAACTTTCGGGGGCGCTCTCAAGGCTGCAACGCTCGTGGGAGAACAAGCGGCAGGAGATGGAAACCGTCATCACCGAGCGCGAGATTCTCGTCGATACGCTGCCTGACATCCTTCTCATGACCAACGACGACAAGATGATCGTCCGCACCAACCGCGCCGCCCGCAACATCTTTGGCCAGAACCTGGCGCACCGGCATCTGCGCGAGATCATTCCCAATGAAAAGCTGATGAACGCCATCACGGCCGTCATCGAGGACATTCGCGGCCAGCAGGTCGAGTTTTCGCTTGAAGGTCCGGTGATGCGCGATTTCCAGGCGATCATCGAGCGTTTCCCGATTCCGTCCGAGGGCGGCATTTCGATCGTCATCACGCTCACCGACATCACGCAGCAGAAGCGCATTCAGCGCATGCGCGCCGATTTCGTCGCCAATGCCAGCCATGAAATACGCACGCCGCTCGCCTCGATTATCGGCTTCATCGAGACACTGCGCGGCCCGGCCAAGGACGACCCGCAGGCGCGCGAGGAATTCCTCAAGGTCATGGCCGATCAAGCCGAGCGTATGTCCAAGCTGGTCAACGATTTGCTGTCGCTATCGAAAATCGAGATGAACGCCCACGCCACGCCCATGGCCAAGGTTGACCTGTTGCGCATCGTCCGCGCCGAGAAGCAGCATTTCGAATGGGCGTGCAAGCAGAAAAACGTCACCATTCGCCTCAAGCTCACCGATACCCTGCCGCCGACGCGCGGCGACGACGAAGAATTGGCGCAGGTGGT
>JAGWIM010000112.1 GCA_028873525.1 Pseudomonadota bacterium | reverse complement strand
CGGTAGGCAAGCACGGGGATGAAAATATGATCGGGAAGTACGTCAAAAATCAATGCGATAACTATCAGAAACTACACACAGATCACCAGTTGGCACTGTTCTAGCCGCGAACTCAATACCCCGCTGCTTGCGGCGGGGTTGTTTATTTCCACCCAGTAAGCGTCACTAGCTCGAATGTCGCCGGGATGCGACCATTATCATCGGAAAATTCGCGCAGGTAATGGTCGACCGCTGTCATCAGCAGCGCGCAGGAGGTAAATGCCTTGCGGCTTTCGATGAGCGCACTGGCCTCGCCCATGCCGCGCAGATCATGCATTAATTTCAGCGGATGGGCGTAAGTGACGGTGATCGTTTCGCTGTCGGCCACCGGCTCGGCGAATCCGGCGCGCTGAAGCAGGTTTGCCCCATCCCGCGCATCGAGAAACGGCGACACGCGCGGCGACACGCCGCCGCTGATGGCGATCTCGGCTTTTTCGAAAGATTTCCTCAGTTCGTCCAGCGTCCGGCCACCGGGCAGCACGGCAAGGAATAGCCCACCGTGCTTCAGTGTTTGTCGGATTTGAATCAATACGCCGGGCAGGTCATTTACCCAGTGCAGCGATCCGGCGTTGACGATAAGATCAAAACTTTCCCTGGCAAAGGGCAGGAATTCCTCGTCAGCCACCAACCGCAGGGCTTTCGCCTGTGCGATCATTTTGTCCGACAGGTCGGCCTGCACTAGCAAATCGCTGTCCAGATACTCCGCCATGAGGCCGGTATGTGCGCCGAGATCGAGTGTCCGGGGAAAGTCGCGGTGCAAGTCTCTTAACCGTTCGGCTAGCCGCTCGGCCATCTCGCGCAGCAGGAAATCATGCGCGGAAAAACGGGCGCTCGCTTGGTCGCGGTGCCGGCGGACGCGACGGCGGTCGAAGATGAGAGAGGCGTTAGTCATTGGCTGCTTAATCACAGTTTGTGATGGTTTGGGTCGATCGTAAAGCGCTCGGGCTGTTTTTGCCAGAATTTGATGATTATTTCATAAGCTGTAAGTCCTTAGAGGGTTTTGAGGCGCTTGGCGAAGTTGTGGGCATTGAGGTAAGCTGTAGAAATGTTCTTTAGCTGCGAGCGGTTATCGTAGTAATGGCACGTCGGGAATTCCTGTTAACTAAAAATTAATTCTGCCAGCGCAATATCCGGTGAAAAATAGTGCCCGGCGCGCCTGTTTATTATAGACCGGTGCCGGATAATCCGTTACAACAAAACAAACAAGAGAGGATGTCATGATCAACAAAAGATATTTCGTACTCGCGGCTGCGGCTGTAGTGACGCTATTCGTACCGCTGGTCAGGCAAGCTTATGCCGAGAGCTACCTGACGCCGTCGGTTGGCTATTATGATGTCGTGCGCAAGAAAGACCCGGCCGCGCTGTTCGGTCTGGAATACCGGTTCGACGAATGGTCATGCAAGTTGCGCCCGATTATCGGTGGCTTTGCCACCAGTGACGGCGGCACTTATGGTTATGTCGGCGCTAATTACGACGTGACGCTGATGCCTAACCAGCTCTATCTCGTGCCTAACTTTTCAGTAGGTGCCTATTCCGACGGCAGCGGCAGGCAACTGGGTGGCACGCTGGAATTCCGCTCTGGCATCGAACTGGATTACCAGTTGCCAAACACACAGCAGGTCGGCATCGCCTTCAACCACATCTCGAACGCCGGCATATATAACCGCAATCCCGGCGAGGAAACCCTGCTGGTCAATTACTCCATCCCGACCGGCATGATTTTTGGGCGGTAGCCTCAGGCCAGTTGTGCGTATCCCGGCAAGGTCAAAAATTCGGTAAACTGAGCAGGCGACACTAGGTCAGTCAGTAACTTGGCGGCGCGGCCATATGGCAGCGTGTCGCCATGCTGGGCGTGAATTTTTTTCAGCTCCTCCGCCAACAGCGCTTTGTATAAATCGAGCGTCACCTTGCGGTCGTCTTTCAGCACGCCACCAGGATGGTGAATCCACTGCCAGATCTGCGAGCGGGCGATTTCGGCGGTAGCGGCGTCTTCCATCAGGTTGAAGATCGGCACGCAGCCGTTACCGGAAAGCCAATTGGCAAGATACTGCACGCTGACACTGATATTGTTGCGCAAGCCTGCCTCGGTGATATCTCCCTTGGGGATGGTCAGCAAATCCTTGGCTGTCATTTCGACCTGAGAGAGCGGGCGGGAAAGCTGGTTTTTATCCTTCATCAGCTGGTCGAATACTGCCATCGCCACTGGCACCAATCCCGGATGCGCGACCCATGTGCCGTCATGCCCGTCGTTGGCCTCGCGTTCCTTGTCGGTGCGCACCATGGCGAAGGCCTTGGCATTGGCTTCCTCATCATTCTTCACCGGAATATAGGCGCTCATGCCACCCATGGCAAACGCGCCGCGGCGGTGGCAGGTATGGATGAGCAGCAGCGAATACGAGCGCAGGAAATGCGTGGTCATGGTAATCTGCGCTCGGTCGGGCAGCACGAAGTCTCTGCGGCGATTGAATTTCTTGATGAAGCTGAAAATATAATCCCAGCGGCCGCAGTTTAAGCCCACGCAATAGTCTCTGAGCGCATAGAGAATCTCGTCCATCTCGAAAGCCGCGACGATGGTCTCAATCAGCACAGTCGCCTTGATGGTACCGTGCTTTAAGCCCAACGCCTTTTCCGAGAAGGTGAAAATATCGGCCCAGAGTTGCGCCTCCTCGTAGCTCTCGAGCTTGGGTAGGTAAAAGTAAGGCCCGGTGTGCTTGGCGAGTAATTTTTTGGCGTTCAGGTAAAAATAAATGCCGAAATCAGCCAGTGCGCCGGGAATGGGCTTGCCGGACAAAAGCAAGTGTTTTTCATCGAGATGCCAGCCGCGTGGCCGCACGATGAGCGTCGCGGTTTTTTCGTTCAGCTTGTATTGTTTTCCTTCCGGGCTGGCATAGGCAATCGTGCCGTCGGCCCAGTCGCGCAGATTCACTTGCCCGTCCATGATACTTTCAAACGTTGGCGACAACGAATCCTCAAAATCGGCCATGAAGACCTTCGCACCGGAATTGAGCGCGTTGATGATCATCTTGCGCTCGGCCGGGCCGGTGATCTCGACGCGGCGATCCTGCAAATCGGCGGGGATGGGAGCCACTTTCCAGCCGGCCTCGCGGATACCCTTGGTTTCCGGTAGAAAATCCGGCATCTCGCCGCTATCAATGCGCTTCTGGCGAGAAATGCGTTTTTTAAGCAATGCTTCGCGCTGGGGAGAAAAATGCTGCGCTAGCGATGCTACGAACGTCAACACTTCCGGCGTCAAAATGGTTTCGTATTCTTTTTTCAGTGGGGAAGCATATTGCAACGCATCGTGCATGGCGCGGGCGGCTTGGGGCATAGTGGTTCTCCTTCCTCACCACGCACGTGGTGCGGGGTCTGGTTCAATGGATAACAAGAATAGCATAACTTATTTTCGTTTGTCATCTCATCATAAACCACGCCCCGCCATTCGGCTGGGATAGCCAATGCCGGGGTATAAAAAAGAGCCGCCCGGAGGCGGCTCTTTGGAGATAAGTGTAAATCGGCTTAGTTGAAGCGGAAGGCCAAGCCGCAAGACCCACTGTTACCGCCAAGATTCTGGTTAAGGTTATAGGTATCGGTAGCAATGCCGGTACCGATCGTACAATCGCCCACAGTCGCTGTGGCAGCTACACTCGGCGCTGTCATACCATAAGGCGAGAACAACGTATTAGCGCTGCTTGGCGCGATCGGCGCTACACCTAAAGCAAGCGCCCGGACGATGCCGGTATTGGGTTCGCCGTCATCCACCTTGGTATCCATGTTCGTTGCGGTAATGGGTGATATGCCCGCAGTGCCTACGGTTATCACACCGCTGGCAGAAATGCTGGTGATAGGCAGCAACGCGTAATAATTGAAGCCGTTGCCGGAAAAGACGTCAAAGCCCAATCCGCTGCCGAGCTTGGCGACGGGAACAGCCATACTGAGAAGCGTACCGCTGGTAGTATCCGGTATGACACCGGTGGGCACACCCGATGCCGCTTTCAGCAAGGCATTGGCGACGGAGCCGAATGATCCCTCGACCAGGTTGGCATCGCTCAACTGGCGCCAGAAGGTGGAAATCTCCCCGGCAAATGTGTTTTTATTTGCACCGCCGGCACCGCCATTGCCGTCTTCGATAATACCGTTGCCGTCGCCCATGCCGGTGCCGGCGGTGGTAAGCTGGAACAGTCCATAAGAGCCGGCGAGGGATGCTGACAGGTCGCCCGGGATGCCGTTATATTTGGTGCGGAAGGTGTTCACTTCCGTGTTGAAGTGTTCTATCTGGGTGAGCGTGGCGCGGATTTGCGCCGCCTGAATCAGGTTCTGGCCAACCAGTACGCCACCGACGATGAGGCCGATGATCACCAGCACGATCGATAATTCGATAAGAGTAAAACCGGATTCGCGCGTGGCCT
>JAGWIM010000026.1 GCA_028873525.1 Pseudomonadota bacterium | reverse complement strand
AAGCATATCCTCTATAATTACAGAGGGGTTTCCAAATACCATTTTCCCATGTATCTTAAGGAAGTCGAGTTCAGGTTCAACCACCGCAGGGACAATCTCTTCAAAATCTTCCTGCGGCTCTATTTTGGTTACGAAACGCCCTAATTACCCCGTATTTTTCCGTTGTATTTCCTGGTTTCCCTGCTGGCCGTCGCGGCGCGGGGCTTTGCGCAAGGCGCAGCCAGCCTCGACATGGCGCTGCTGCACCGGTTTATCCTGAATGTCACCTTTCTGTTCGGCTTCGACGATCCGGGGAAAACATCCATCATGCCGGGCGGCTGGTCGATCGGCGTTGAGTGGGCGTTCTACTTCCTTTTTCCGCTGTTCCTGCTGTTCCTGCGCTCGCTCGGCGCCATGATCGCAGGGCTGGCGGCCGGTATCGTCATCAATGGCGTCACGGCGCACGCGCTGCTTTCCGGCCAGACGCTGGAAGCGGCATGGATACCGTACACGCAGTTTCCCACGTTTTTCGTGTACTTCATCGCCGGCATCACGGCCGCTGAGCTATTCATGCGCCTGCGCTCGCGCGGCGTCCGCCCCCGGGGATGGTTGTGCCGCGCTGTCCCCGTCCTGGCGTTGGCGCTGATTTTCCTGTATCCCAGCCACAGCGTTGAAGAGTATCTGCGCGGCGCCCATGTGGCCGCTCTCATTCTTACCGCCATGCTGGCGCTGATAGCAGGCAGCCTGCTGGAGAACATGACAAAGGCGGAAGTCAGAATCTATAGTTTCCTCGGCGAAATATCTTACGGCACGTACCTGCTTTTTTTCTTCGTGTATAACGCCGTTCAGATAGCGCTCAAACACTTCTATCCGGGTTATCCGTTTGCGCTTTTGGTGGTGACATCGGCGTCCGGCACATTACTATTGTCGTACCTGGTATACCGCTTTTACGAGATGCCGGCCAGAAGGTCGCTTAACACATGGGGACGACGGCTGCTTAAGGAAGGAGAAAAAAATGCCGCACCGCTTGATCGCCGGGCGAACTCGATGTGATACTGCAAGAGGGAAGCGCCGCCTGCGACCTGGAGCCGGGAACGGCGCTTAAACGGAAGCATGTCCGGTATTCCAGGTGATGTTTCACGGTATGGCCGGGGTCTTTGCGCTTGACGCGCAGGCCAAATAATTATTAGTTGTTTCGTGCGCTTAACCATTTAGACCACAGGCTTCTCTTGTCCGGCGAATCATTGTTATCCGGCTACAATACCCATCGCGTTTCCGACCGGCAGATGATGCTGGCTTCAATCGGCGCGCGCGACGTGGAGGCGTTGTTCGCGGCGATTCCGAAAGCGCTGCGGCTTTCACGCCCGCTTGACTTGCCGGAGCCGCTGCCGGAATGGGAATTGTCACGGCACATGCAGGCGCTGGCGGCAAAAAACGCCACCACGCGGACGCATAACAGTTTTCTGGGCGGCGGCGCCTATGACCATTATATCCCGGCGGTGGTGGATGCCATCGTCAGCCGCGGCGAGTTTCTGACCTCCTACACGCCTTATCAACCGGAAATCAGCCAGGGGCTATTGCAGGCGTTGTTTGAATACCAGACGGCGCTTTCCGCCATCACCGGCCTGCCGGTAGTCAACGGCTCGTGCTATGACGGCGCCACCGCGCTGGCCGATGCCGCCTGGTGCACCTGCCTCATTTCCGGCACGCAGGCGGAAGGCGGCATCGTGTTGAGCGAAGGCGTCTGGCCGCACTGGCGCGAGGTGGTGAACAGCTACATGGGCGGGCGCGGCGTTGGTATTCAGGCGCTGCCGCTCGATAAAAAATCCGGCCGAATTGATGTGAAGGCGCTGGATGCGGCGTTGGCAAAACATAAGTCCGCCGGATTTTTATTCCAGACGCCAAACAGCGTCGGCGTTTTCGAGGATGTGAAGGCGATTGCAGACATTTGCGCGAAACATGGCGTCACCTCCGTCTGTGCGTTTAATCCGCTGGCGGCGGGCATCGTTACGCCGCCGGGATTGCAGGGCGTGGATATCGTCGTGTGCGATGGCCAGCCGCTGGGAATCCCGCTCAGCGCCGGCGGCCCAAGCCTCGGCGTCTTCGCCACCCGGCGCGAATACCGCAAATACGTGCCGGGGCGGCTCATTGGCAAAGTCACCGACATCAACGGCAACCTCGCCTACGCGCTGGTCTATGAAGACCGCGAGCAGCACGTCGCCCGCGAGCGCGCCACCAGCAACATCTGCTCCAACCAGGCGCTGAATGCGTTGCGCGCCGTGATATATCTGGCATCGCTGGGCGAGGGTGGACTTTCGAAAATCGCCGCGCTCAATGCCCGCAAGGCGCATTACCTGGCAGAAAAACTTTCAAGCATAGGCGTAGAACAGGCGTTTGACGGCGCGTTCTTCAATGAATTTGTTGTCGTGTTGTCAAAGCCGGTTGCTCCAATTTTGAAAACATTGCAGGAGAACAAGATATTCGGCGGCATCGATTATTCCGGCGCGTTGGGCTTAAAACATGCGCTGCTTATCTCCGTCACCGAAACCAAAACCCGTGCCGACATGGACGCATTCGCGCACGGGCTGAAAAAGACGCTCGCATGAGGCCGACCATTTTCGATAAGTCGCGTCCCGGCGCCTCGGGACATGCTATTTTCGATGCGGAATTCTCCTCTGCGCCGCCGACGGAGCTATATCCAAAGGGGTTGCTGCGCGAAAAACCGCTCGGTCTGCCGGAATTGACCGAAATCGAGGTGGTGCGGCATTATACGCAGGCCTCGCTCGATAATCACGGCGTCGACAGCGGCGCCTATCCGCTGGGTTCCTGCACGATGAAATACAATCCCAAGCGCAACGACGCGCTGGCGAATCTCTCCGGCTTCCGCGACGCGCATCCGAATCAGCCGCCGGAGACGCTGGCGGGCATCTGGGAGATGATGTTTGAGCTTCAAAATTATATCGCAGAACTTGCCGGCATGGATGCGGTGAGCCTGCAGCCGGCGGCGGGCGCGCACGGCGAGCTGGCCGGATTGCTCATCATCAAGAAATATCTGGAGAGCAAAAACGAGAAGCGCCACATTGTGCTGATTGCTGATTCGGCGCACGGCACCAACCCGGCCTCGGCGGCAATGGCGGGTTTTGCCTGCCGCATCATCCCGACCACGCCGGAAGGGCTGATGGATGTCGAAGCGCTGAAGGCGGAGCTGACCCCTGACGTGGCGGCGCTGATGCTGACCAATCCTTCGACGCTGGGACTGTTTGAGGAGCGCATCGAGGAAATTGCGAAGCTCATTCACGATAACGGCTCGCTGCTGTATTACGACGGCGCCAACATGAACGCGCTGATGGGCATCTCGCGCCCCGGCGACATGGGCTTCGATGTCATGCACATCAACGTCCATAAGACGCTCTCGACGCCGCATGGCGGCGGCGGACCGGGCGGCGGGCCGGTGGGCGTCAAGAAATTCCTGCGTGCATTCCTGCCGGTGCCGATTGCCGCAAAATCCGGCGATACTTTTGTCCCTGATTATTCTCTCGCGCAGACTGTCGGCAGCGTCAAAGCGTATTTCGGCCATGTCGCGGTGATGGCGCGCGCGTATTGTTACATCCTCACCATGGGCGCGGCGGGGCTGAAGGAGGCTTCGGAAAACGCCGTGCTCAACGCCAATTATCTGCAGGCCGAGCTGCGCGGCGTGCTGCCGCCGGTTTTCAATAAACTCTGTATGCATGAATGTTTGCTCTCCGGCAATAAACTTGCCATTTCGGCCTACAGCTTCGCCAAGCGGCTGATCGATTACGGCATCCATCCGCCGACGCTGGTGGGCGCGGGGTGCGTTTATTTCGGTGAAGACCTGAAATCCGCCATGCTGATCGAGCCGACCGAAACCGAAACCAGGGAATCGCTTGACGCACTGATTGCGGTGTTCAAAAAAATTCTCTATGAAACGGAAAGTGACCGGCAATTGGTCGAAACCGCGCCGCATTCTTCGCCCATAGGAAAAATCGAACTGAAAACCCCGGAAGTCGAACCCTCAGGAAAAAAGGCAGTGGCATGATATGTGCGGCATAGCAGGAGTGATTAACACGCAAAACGCCACGGCGCCGCAGGTGGCGGCGATGATCGACACCATCCGTTACCGCGGGCGCGACGAATCCGGCGTCAAAGAGCTGGGGCGCGCCATCATCGGCCATGCGCGCCTCGCCGTGGTCGATCCCGAAAACGGCAAGCAGCCGATGAGCAACACCGACGGCACGGTGTGGGTGACGTTCAACGGCGAGATTTATAATTATGTCGAGCTGCGCGAGGAGTTGAAGGCCAAGGGCTATACATTCAAATCGCGCTGCGATACCGAAGTGCTGGTGCATCTGTGGCGCGAGGAGGGCGAGGCGATGTTACCCCGCCTCATCGGCATGTTCGCGTTTTTCGTCTGGGACACGAAAAATAATCGCGGGATGCTGGCGCGCGACCGTCAGGGCATCAAGCCGTGCTTCATCGCTGATTACCAGGGCGGGCTGGCGTTTGCCAGCGAGATGAAAGCCATTTTAAGCCTGCCCGGCATGAAGCGCGAGGTCAATGCCGCCGGCTTGAAAGACGTGTTCGCTTTTAACTATTGCCCGCCGCCGCAGACCTGTTTCCAGGGCATCAATCACCTGGAGCCGGGAACGTATTTATTATTTGAGGGCGACAAAAAGCCGGTGAAGAAACGTTACTGGCAGTGGCCGTTCGCGGTGGAAAAACAAACGCCGTCTTTCGCCGAATTCGAAGCGCTGATTGACGACGCGGTGCGGATGCAGATGCGGTTTGATGTCGACGGCGGACTTTATTTATCCGGCGGCGTGGATTCGTCGGTGGTGGCGCATCATCTGAAAAAACAATGGAACCAGCCGCATCTGGAGGCGTTTGGCCTTAATTTCCCCAACCAGGAATATTCCGAATTCCGTTTCTCCGAGGAAGTGGCCAAACTTTTAGGCATCGAGTTGCACGAGGCGCGCATCGGCCCGGACATGATTCCCGACATCGCGGAGAAAGTGGTGCAGCACGCCGAGCAGCCGCACGGCGACTTTTCCTTCTTCTTATTTTATTTGCTGGCCAGCCGCGCCAACAAGCAGAAAAAAATCGTTGTCTTCACCGGCGATGGGCCGGATGAAGCGCTGGCCGGTTTCCGCCATAACGAACAGTATTTTCATAACCAGCCGCGTATGAATTTTTCGCTGTCGAGCTATTTCGATGTCATCTGTTATATGGACGCAGCGATGCGCAAACGCCTGCTCAACCACGATTTCGAGCGTTCGACACCGGATCCGGTGGACCGCTTCGCCGAAATCCTCGATCCGTGGCGCGAGCTGGAACCGGTGGACCAGATCGTCGCCTATGAATGCACCAGCCTGATGCCGGGGAACAATCTGGTGAAAGGCGACCGCATGGGCGCCTGCTGGTCGACCGAAGGCCGCGCGCCGCTCATCGACCACCGCATCAGCGAGCTTTTCGTGCGATTGCCGGTGAACCAGAAATTCAAGGATGGCATCGGCAAATATTACCTGAAGAATTACGCCGCCACCAAATTCCCGCGCCCGCTCATCTTCAAGGAAAAAACCATGCCGACGCTGCCTATCGGCGAATGGATGAAAACCACGCTGTATGACTGGGCGAGGAGTACGCTTGCGCGCGCCGACGGAAGCTATATAAATAGCGGCGCCGCGCTGGCGCTGCTCGAAGAGCATAAATCCGGCGCCAAGAACCATACGCGGGCACTCCGCACCTTACTAATGACGCAGCTTTGGTTGGAAAATTGCGTGAAATCCAGCGCGACGGCGCAGGCGGCATAAGGAAATACTATGGCTAATCTGAGCGACATCGCCCGCAAGAAGGGCATCAAATATTTCCTTATCAGCTTCACCGACCTGTTCGGCGTCATGCGCTCGAAGCTGGTGCCGGCATCCGCTGTCGGCGGGATGCAGAAAAACGGCGCCGGGTTTGCCGGCTTTGCCACGCATCTTGATTTAACGCCCGCCGACCCGGACATGTTCGCCATTCCCGATGCCGATAGCCTCATGCGGCTGCCGTGGAAAAAAGAAGTGGCGTGGGTGGCCAGTGATTTGATTATCGGCGGTAAACCATTGGCGCACGCGCCGCGGCATGTGCTGAAACGTGTCACCGCGCAGGCGGCCAAGGCGGGGTATACGCTCAAGACCGGCGTGGAGTGCGAATTTTTTCTGCTTAGCAATTCCCGCGAAAGCGCGGATCCAATGCCGCCTGCCGGTAAGAAACAGAAAAAAAAGACAGCTTCCCGCTCGCATGGGGATGACGAGATCGCCGATAAATTCGACACCCAAGCCAAGCCGTGCTACGATCAACTGGCGCTGATGCGGCAATATGATTTCATCAGCGAATTGTGCGACGCCATGCAGGCGCTGGGCTGGGAGCCGTACCAGAACGACCACGAAGACGGCAACGGCCAGTTCGAGATGAACTGGGGTTACGCCGACGCGCTGACCACCGCCGACCGCCACGCCTTTTTCAAATTCATGGCGCACACGCTGGCCGAGGCGAGGGGGCTGCGCGTCACCTTCATGCCCAAGCCCTTTTCCGGCCTTACCGGCAACGGCTGCCATATGCATTTTTCACTGTGGGATAAACCGGGCGGAAAAAACCTGTTTGTGGATGCCAAGGGTGAATTGGGTTTATCGAAACTGGCCTATCATTTTCTCGGCGGCGTTTTGAATGAAGCCTCGGCGCTCTGCGCCATCACGAATCCGACCGTCAACAGCTACAAGCGCATCAACGCGCCAGTGACGGCGTCGGGCGCCACCTGGTCGCCCAATACCATTTCCTATACCGGCAACAACCGCACGCATATGGTGCGTATCCCGGATAGTGACCGTTTTGAAATTCGTCTGCCGGACGGCGCGGTGAATCCGTATCTGCTGCCCGCCGTGGTGCTGGCCGCCGGGCTGGAGGGCATTCGCAGTAAAGCGTCGCCCGGCAAGCGCATCGATACCAATATGTACGCGCACCCCGATGCGAAGGTAAAAAAACTGCCGCAGACGCTATACGAGGCGCTTTTATTGCTTGAGCGTTCGGATGCGTTGAAAACCGCGCTGGGTAATGAGTTCGTGGAGAGTTACTTAAAGCTCAAGCGCGCTGAGTGGGGGCGTTACTTAGGCCAGGTGTCGGCGTGGGAGCGCGAGGTGTATCTGGATGTGTAAGGCGCAATACATTCCCGAAACGGCGTTTTTAGTGTTGCTTCTGGCGTTCTTAGCGTGGGTGGGTTGCGGCGAATATTTCTGGAACCAGGAAGTCGCTTACTTCTGCCCCAACTCGTCCAGCATCTTCAGCATGACGCTCGAGTAACGTTGTTCTGCGCCGCCAATCCTGAGATAATTTGGCAGATGCGCGCGCGGTCCGCTTCCTGCTCTTCGGGCGTGCGTTTCCGCAATCGTTCATGCGCCTGCTGAAGCCTGTTGAGCGCCTGCGCCAGCCGTTCCCGCCGGGTATGTTCATCTTCAAGCCGCACGTCCTTGCCGAATCGCGAGGATAAGATGACGCGGCTTGAGCCAAGCCGCGCGTGCTCGGCTAAAATAGCCTCCGCTTGCAGTTCGCCGCCGCCTTCCAGCGCGCCGATGCCGCCGAAGCCGAACGGCTTGCCGGTGGCACGGATGCGATCCGCCATCCAGTCCACCAGTCCCAGCGACAGCGGCTCGAAAAGATAATTAAGCCCCAAAGACAAATGCAGGTCATTCAGCCCGATATAGATTTCGGCAATGTCAAAGCGCGCTGCAATATCCTCTATATGCGTCATTGAATAGGCAGTCTCGACCAGCGGCAGTAATTTCACGCGGCCTTTCAGCGCATGGCTCAGCCCATCAAGCTGCGACAGCGCGGTAATCATCGGCAGCATTACAAAATCGGCGCCGCCGCTTACGGCGTCTTCCACCTCGGCGGGCGAGCCGGCGTGCCACGGATTGACGCGCACGATCAGTTCGATTTTCTTAAGCGCGGCGCGCACCTGTGCGATGTCTTCCTTGCGGTGCGCGCTGATGAAGGTGTTGCGGCCTGCCTGCCTCTCCCTTTTGCCGATGCTTTCCAAATCCACCATTACGCGCGCCACTCCCGCTGCCTCCGCTTCAGCGGCAAGCAAGGGGTCGTTGGTGATGAGGATGGTATTCATCATGCACGTTTCACTTGCTCCATTGCCCATCGCCTGACCGGAGGATTGACGGCGATGCCTGCCGCCAACGCCGCCATGCCGGTAAGTCCCGTCAGCGCGGCAGCGGCCAGCGGCTGCTGCATCCATACTTGAAGCGGCGCTGCCATCGCCAGAAACACCACCAGCGATGCGGCGGTCATCATAAGGGTCGTGCGCCCCGGCAGAAGCTGCACGACCATGCCGCGCTTTACGCCTTGCCGCGCCAGCAGGAATACCGGCAATGTTTGAATAACCGCAAAGCCCAGCAACGCGCCGGGCGTTCCGGCCAGCCTTTGCCCCAGCCAGCACAGCGGCAGAATCAGCAGCGATTGCAGGAGGCTGGCCATCAGCGGGGTGGTGGTATGTTCATGCGCGTATAATATTTGCTGCCACAGCATAGTCAACACCATGCCCGGCACCGCCCATACGCCCACCGCGAAAGCCATTCCGACGGCGTGAATATTCTCCGGCGTCATGCGCCCGTAGCCGAAACAGAGCATGGAAAGCGGATGTGCCGCCAGCGACAGCGCCAGACACAGGCAGAATGAAAGTATCCATCCGGTCTGCAGCGCCGCGGCGTATATCCGGTTGCGCGATTCATGATGGTTTTCCCTTATGGAAACGAACCACGGCAATAGCACCATCTGCACGATGGTTTGCAGCAGCATTCCCGGTAGCATCACCAGCTTGAAGGCGTAGTTGAAAATGGCGATGCCGCCGGCGGCGGCCATGACGGCATATGGCGCGTATTGCGGCAACATGCCGGCGATGCCGGTGCCGGTGGTCGCCGCGTAGCCGGCAAACAGGCGGCGGCGCAACTGCCACGGCGAAAAAGGCGAGGGCGGCACATGCCCGCCGCTGCGGAAAAACGCGATAAGATGCGCCAGCAGACGCAGGATGGACGCGGCGACAATGCCGCAGGCCAGCACCGTAAGCCCGAGCGGTGCCAGCCACAGGGTCAACACGACGACGACGTTGAAAATGGCGTTGGCGAAAGCCGGCGCCAGGAAACGACGGCGGTATTGCAGCCAGGCGGTAATCACCCAGGTGGAGGCGGTTAGCGGCAGCGTGGCGAACACGAGGTAAAACGCATGGCCGTCGCCGGATATGGATGTACCGGAGAACAGGTGAGACAGCGCATCTTCCTGTGTCGCCAGCGCCAGCGCAATGATCGAAAAAAAAGCGGCGCTGGAAAGCAGCGCCTGCCACAATAACGACGCTGCCTCATCGTCGTGTCGTGATGAAAAAGCCGGTATCAGCGTGGCCGCCGCTGATCCGGCGATGAGCGCGCTGGCGATGAAATCGGGAATGATGAGCAGCGCGATGGCGATGCTTGCCTCGCTGCCGGTGCCGAAACGGGCGGCAATCATCGTCTCGCGCAAAAGCCCGATAGCTCGCCCCGCCACCATGCCGACGGCGATGCACGCCCCGGCCGAAACCAGTGACTTCCCCGTGCCTGTCATGCGCCGGTTGTAGAGCATGGAAAGGGGTGGGCGCCAGCGGTTTGTTTTCACATTATTGGAATGCGGGAGTATCTTTTTATCAAAAAAATCCCCCCATGCGACAGGTGAATTATTATATAACAGATACTTATATTATATGACGTGGATATTTTTTAACTAAATCTTCTTCATATTGTCATGTAATCTTAATAAAAATAGGTAAAAATAGTAAACGCTTACCCACATTTTGTGGGATAGCGGATGTTGTTTTTACGCAAGCGTTAAATATCATGGTCAAACCTTTAACTGCACGTCCGCGCTCGCCGCGCATCCGCAACCTGATCGGCTTTTCGGCGCTGATCATGCTGATCTTTTGCGGCTACGTGGCCTATCAGGGCGCGCACGCCTACCGGCAGGCGATCGCCGACGGCGAGCAGAACTCGCTGCGCCTGGCGCACATCCTGGCCGATCATGCCGAGCTGACGTTTCTCGGTGTTGATTTGTCCCTGCGCCGTGCCATCGAGCGGCAGTATTTCAATTCATTGTTCGGCAACAACCTGCCGCAATACACCGAGCAGAATTTCAAGGTATGGCTGGGCGAAACGCCGCAGATTGTGGCGCTGGCGCTGATCGACGATAACGGCGCGGTGATGGTGGCGGCGCAGAAGAAAAGCTATGAGCACTGGCTCGACTACAAAAATACGCTGGCCGGGCAGCAATTCTTCGAGCGCATGCGCAGCGCCGATGATACCTCGGTATTCATCGGCCGGCATTACACCAGGGACAACCAGTCGCTGATCATCATGAGCCGCCGCTACAACAAGATAAACGGCGAATTCGGCGGCGTCGTCGTCGCCGCCATCAATCCGCAATATTTCATTGATTTTTACAGCGCCATTGCCACCGGCACGCAAAAATTCATGAGCCTCATGTTGCCCGACGGCACGGTGCTGGTCTCCGGTCCCGCCGCCAGTCCGGCGGATGAGGTGCTTTCTCAATCCTGGCTGGCGGCGCAGGCGGCGCCGTTTGACGAGGCGCGCAGCCAGACGCTGACACAGGATGACGGCATCAAGATTGTCACCGTCAAGTCGCTTAAGAACATGCCGATTGTCACGTCGGTGGT
This sequence comes from Pseudomonadota bacterium, assembly GCA_028873525.1. Classification (GTDB taxonomy): domain Bacteria; phylum Pseudomonadota; class Alphaproteobacteria; order Rickettsiales; family SXRF01; genus JABDCD01. Next base: position 11,358 of record JAGWIM010000026.1, on the reverse strand, counting down.
GCTCGACGAAGGCGATTTCCTGCGCAGCTGGCGCCAGTCGCGCATGAAGGATGTCGGCTTTCTGGCGCTGTTTACCATCTTTGGGTCGATATTGTCGTTCTTCGCCATCGCCATGGCCAAACAGATTCTCCGCGTTGAGGAATCGGAAGGCGCTGCCATCCTCGCCAGCCAGGCCAAGTCTGAGTTTCTTGCCAACATGTCGCATGAATTGCGTACGCCGCTTAATGCCATCATCGGTTTCTCGGAGATGATCAACTCCGGCTATTTCGGTCCGCTCAACGCCAAGCAGAAAGAGCGCGTTCACGACATCAATTTGTGCGGCAGCCACCTGCTGCAACTGATTACAGACATCCTCGAATTCTCGAAGGGCGATGCCGGCAAGCTTGAGCTGGTTGAGGAGAAGGTTGATGTTACCGATAGCATTAACGAAAGCCTCCGCATCATGAACGGCAAGATCAAGATGAAGGGCATCCATATCGTCGCCGCCATCGAGCCGAACCTGGCGTGCCTGTGGGGCGACAAGCGCAAGCTCCGCCAGGTGTTGATCAACCTGCTGTCCAACGCCGTGAAATTCACGCCGGAAAACGGTACGATTACGGTATCGGCGCGGCTCGACCAGCATAACGGCATCAACATCATCGTCAGCGACACCGGCATCGGCATCGCCGAAAGCGACATCGCCATGGCGCTCTCGGTGTTTGGCCAGGTGCACCGCGGCAAGAGTCACGAAGGTACCGGCCTCGGCCTGCCGCTGTGCAAAATGTACGTCGAGCTGCATGACGGCACGCTGACGCTTACCTCCAGGCTCGGCGAAGGCACCACCGTGCGCCTCGCCTTCCCGCATCAGCGGACGCTGGTGAAAGGATAGCCCATCTTCGCGCTTTGATTTGCAGGCCATGTTCTGGTACGCTGTCTCTTGAGGAGCAGGCCATGCCGCACATTCACGACACCAGTTTTTTGGAGCACGATCACCACTACGTCTCCGGCCATGAGCTTCACAGCGAGCGCCGCACGATGTATGTCGTCAGCCTGACGGCAGCGATGATGCTGCTCGAAATCGTCTGCGGCTATGTTTTCAATTCAATGGCGCTGCTGGCCGACGGCTGGCATATGTCCACCCACGCCGGGGCGCTCGGCATCGCCGCCTTCGCCTATGTCTACGCCCGCAGGCAGGCGCGTAATCCCCGCTTTACCTTCGGCACCGGCAAGGTGGGTGCGCTGGGCGGCTTCACCAGCGCCATCATTCTGGCCATGATCGCCCTGCTGGTGATTAGCCAGTCGCTCTCCAGGCTGCATCACGCTGTGCCGATTGTCTATGATGAAGCCATTGTTATCGCCGTCGTCGGGCTGGGCGTAAATCTGCTGTCGGCGTGGCTGCTCAGGGAAAACCATCATCACCACGATCATGAGCACGACCGTCATCATGACCATAACCTGAGAGCGGCTTACATACATGTGCTGGCTGACGCGGTGACGTCTATCCTCGCCATCGGCGCGCTGATCGCCGGAAAATACCTGGGCTGGATCTGGATGGACCCGGTAATGGGCATTGTCGGCAGTTTCATCATCGCGCACTGGTCGATCGGGCTGATGCGGCGGACCGGCGCCGAACTGCTGGACCAGGCGCCGGAAGTCGGGTTGGAACAGGCCATCCGCGGCGCCATCGAGCGCGACGCCGACAACAAGGTGACCGATCTGCATCTGTGGCACATTGCGCCGGGCAAGCTCTCGGCCATTGTTTCGCTGGTGACTGACCGGCCGCAGCCGCCGAAACATTATAAAGCCCTGCTGCGCGAATTCCACCATCTCGTGCACGTGACGGTGGAAGTCAATACATGCGAAGCGGCCTGACGCAATCGCCGTGCCGATGACGCCGGAGGGGGGCGACGGACGGCGAGGCGTTACTGGATAGACCCAACGTTGCCCTGCTTTCGCAGGGGCGACGCCAGCACATCGAAAACACCCTAGCTGAGGCTCGGTGCGCCCAGGCTTTGCAAGGGTTTTCCGTCAATCAGCGAAGCGCCGTCGCTACCCTGGAGATTGGGCGGCATGGTATCGAGGCCGTTCGTGTCCCGGCCCAGGACTTTAGCCGTATGCGGCCCTAATACTTCGCGCTGTGCCTTGGATTGTTTTGATTCAGGATCAGGCATGGCCAGCGCATCGGTGGTCAGAACCTGGGGAATATCATTTACCACGCCCTCCGGCAGCGGCTCGTTGCGCGGGTCGAACTCGCGGGCTTTTTTCGACCGGCTGGTGAGGAATGCCAATCCGCCAAGACCGGCCACGATGGCGGCGCCCCAACCAAGACCTCTTATCGTCTTTCCAGGAATTGCTCTGATTTTTCCATTCCATGTGTGTTGACGAAGCGCTTTTAATTCCTCCATCGCCGCTTCTTTTCCCCGAACAGCTTTTATCTTTCCTTCCAGATGGGCTTTCTCGAATTCCAGCGTAATGCGATCTTTAGTCCAATCAGGACGCACATTACGGTTGAACCATTCCACTACTTCTTCTGCCATTTCTTCTGCCATGTCCATAAAATTCTCCTACTTATCCGACCTGCTGCCCGGTGGCCGTCTGTCCGGCGCGTTTTTTATCTTCCTTGGCGGCGAAACCTTCGGCGGCCTGCGCCTGCTGCGCCATTTGTTGTTCCTGCGCCTGAAGCTGACGTATCACCATCGCCGCGCCCTTCTGGATGCCACGCTGTTCGCCTTCGGCGGCGCCCAGCATGTAGCCTTCCTGCAGGCTGGCGATGCCGGCGTCATTCACCTGCTTGCCGATGGCATGTTCGCGCGTATGCGCCAGTGCTTCCGAATGCTGGCGATACGACGCCACTTCCTGATTGACTTTCGAGGCGCCTTTCAGCACGCCGAACAATGCGCCGCCGGCAGCCGCCGTGCCTGCCGCCGCGAATGAAGCCATGCCGCTGTAAACAGTCAAAGCCGCACCGGCGATACCGCCAGCGATGACCCCAGCCGAAGCCCAGAAGCCCGTTGCCGCTGTCCACAGCGCCGCCGTGCCGAAAAAGGTCGCCGCGCCGATGGCAATCGGCGGCACCAGCGCTGTCAATACGGCAAGCGCCGCGCCCCATCCCAGCGCTTTCGTACCCACTTCGAGGCCGGTGCTGGCGGCGTCATGATTTATCGGTCTTGCGTCAGCCATAAAATATCCTTGTTTAACTGAAAGTTACTTTATTCACCCTCATTATGCCACATCATGCCGCGGATACAAGTTAAGTTTTTGTGACAATACGGTAAATATCCATGAGAATACATAAAAAACAACCATTAAACCATCCGGCCTTCCATGCCCATGCCTATGGGCAGCCCCAGATTGGGTGACACGCCCAGCGCAGCCGCCTGTTTCTGCACCTCGATCCATTGCTGCGTGCGCTTTGCCTGCATCTGCCGCGTGAGGTCGGCATATTCCATGCGCTTCCTGATATCCATCTCAAGGTCATCGCGTTTTTCATCCACCGCATCCTGCGCGCCGGAAATTCCGCGGATGGCGCCAATCGCAGCGCCGATGCCGGCGCCCCACATCAGGCCGGTCACCGCCGCCGCTCCTAAAGCCGCGCCCGTCAACCCTATGTACGAAGCGATGGCGATGCCGATGCCGGCCGCCGCCATCATCCCGCCGATCACCCAGCCGACCACCGGCACTACTGCCGCCGACCCCAATCCTGCCGTAATCAGCCCGACGGCGCTCATCGCGCCAAACCCGCCGATAGCCGTGGTCATAAGCCCGCTGGCCGCCGCCATGCCGACGCCACCGACAAGCGCGCCGACAGCCGCCCATTTCAGCATCTTGCCGAGCGTGAACTTGACTTTCTCACGCGTCGGGTTGAAATCCTGAAGCACCTGATTTTCCTGCATCGCGGCCATGGCATCTCCACTCATAATTCGAATCCCTGCTTAACCTTGTTTTCAGTATCGCATATTGCCGTCCTGTCCGCAAATTAAGGTTTTGTGACAATGGCATGACGGCGGCGCGGCGTACAGGCGTAATATTGTAACTATATGAAAAATAATAATTTATAAAACCCCATTCAAAAAAGCTGGTGTTTTCGCTGAAGTTGGGTTTTGCTGTCGCCATGCCGGAAACCATGGGAAGCATCATCGCCGACGCCGAAGACAATGGCGTGCGCCTGGATAAATTTCTGGCGACGCGCCTGCCGGAAATGTCGCGCAGCCGCTTGCAGGCGCTGATCGCGCAGGGCTGCGTCAGCAGCGGCGGCGGGCACGTCACCGACGCGGCGCGCAGGGTGAAGCCTGAGCAGGAATTCACGCTGACCATCCCCGATGCCGTACCGTCTTATCTCCTGCCGCAGGATATTGCGTTGGAGATTGTCTACGAGGACAAGCACCTGCTGGTCATCAACAAGCCGGCGGGGCTGACCGTGCATCCCGGCGCAGGGAATCCCGACGGCACGCTGGTCAACGCGCTGCTTCAGCATTGCGGAGAATCTTTGTCGGGCGTCGGCGGCGTGGCGCGCCCGGGCATCGTGCACCGCATCGACAAGGATACGAGCGGGCTGCTCGTCGTCGCTAAAAATGACGCGGCGCACCTGCATCTTTCGGCGCAGCTTGCGGAACGCAGCTTGAAGCGCGTGTACGCGGCGGTGGCGTGGGGCAAGCCGAAAACCGCGAAGGGCACGATCACCGCCAATATCGGGCGGTCGCTGTCCAACCGGCAGAAAATGGCGGTGCTGAAAAAAGGCGGCAAGCCGGCGGTGACGCATTATGAGGTAGTTGCCAGTTACCAGTTGCCAGTTGCCAGTCTCCTCGAATGCACCCTTGAAACCGGCCGAACGCACCAGATACGCGTGCATCTTTCCTATATCGGCCACCCGCTGGTCGGCGACCCGGCCTACGGCCAGTCCACCGAATCGCGCCTGAAAGCGAACATGTATAAAACCCTGCCGAAAAAAACCAGCGAGGCCTTGCTCGCCTTCCACCGGCAGGCGCTGCACGCCAGGGAAATCGCATTCATCCACCCCGCCACCGGCAGGCAAATGCGCTTCGAGGCCAAATTGCCGAAGGATATGCGGGAGTTGATAAAGCGCCTGTCATCCTGAGCAAAGCGCGACGCCGGGGCGCTTTCACCAATCCTTAACAATGGCCAGTTATATTAACATATATTAGGAGCATGGGCCATGACTGATGCCGATACAGCGCTCCACGACGCGGCGCTCAAGGGCGATAATGAAGCGGTAGTCGCAGCGCTTGAAGCTGGCGCCGATATCCATGCACAGCAAGACACAGCGCTGTACGTGGCGGCACGGTTTGGCCACACGGGCACCGTGGTGCTGCTGCTCGACAGAGGCGCCGATATCCATGCACAGCAAGACAAAGCGCTGCAGAGGGCAGCATATTGGGGCCACACGGACACCGTGGCGCTGCTGCTCGACAGAGGCGCCGATATCCATGCAGTTCAAGACGCGGCGCTGCACCTGGCGGCAGAGAATGGCCACACGGGCACCGTGGCGCTGCTGCTCGACAGAGGCGCCGATATCCATGCACAGCAAGACACAGCGCTGTACATGGCGGCACAGTATGGCCACACGGGCATCGTGGCGCTGCTGCTCGACAGAGGCGCCGATATCCATGCACAGCAAGACAAAGCGCTGTACATGGCGGCATGGAGTGGCCGCACGGGCACCGTGGCGCTGCTGCTCGACAGAGGCGCCGATATCCATGCAGTTCAAGACGCGGCGCTGCACCTGGCGGCAGAGAATGGCCACACGGACACCGTGGCGCTGCTGCTCGACAGAGGCGCCGATATCCATGCACAGCAAGACAAAGCGCTGTGCGAGGCGGCACTGAATGGCCACACGGGCACCGTGGCGCTGCTGCTCGACAGAGGCGCCGATATCCATGCACAGCAAGACAAAGCGCTGCAGAGGGCAGCATATAGGGGCCACACGGACACCGTGGCGCTGCTGTTCGACAGAGGCGTAGATATCCATGCACAGCAAGACGAGGCGCTGTACGTGGCGGCACAGTATGGCCACACGGGCATCGTGGCGCGGCTGCTCGACAGAGGCGTAGATATCCATGCACGGCAAGACGCGGCGCTGCACCTGGCGGCAGAGAATGGCCACACGGACACCGTGGCGCTGCTGCTCGACAGAGGCGCCGATATCCATGCACGGTACGCGGCAGCACGGAATGGCCACACGAGCATCGTGGCGTGGCTGCTCGACAGAAGCGCCGATATCTATGCATGGACAACGCTGCAACGGGGTGGCTACACGGTCACCGTGGCGCTGCTGAATTCATATGAGGGATTGGAGAAAATCATCCACGCCTGTCCGGCGGCGGCGCGGGAAGCGCGTGCGCTCGTCTATCAGTCGGCGGCGGTAGCGGCGCGGCTGGGGTTTGATAGCGATGCCATAGTCGGCTTCGCCGACGGCGTCATGCGGCAAAACGCAAGCGACACGGCGCTTTCACGGCAGGCGAAAGACAAGGCAATCGATCTGCTGCAATTGGTGCAGCTTGAGCGGGAGGCGAAAAACCAGCCAGACCGTCTTAGCAGACAAATCGGCATCGGCGGCTATCTCGAAGCGGGTAATATCCGCGACATGGTAAACCAGTACGTAGATTGCGTAATGCTGCCGCAATTGATGCTCGACGCAAAACTGCCGCACAGCTACGAACCGCAGGGAGAGACATTACACAGGCTTTCCGCCATGGCCGCCACGCTGCTGTTCCATGGCAAGCGCCTCGACCAGATACTCGATATGAGCCGCGCCTGGCACGTTCCGGGCAACGCCATTCCGGATGAGACGCGGCCTTTGCGCGGCGGCAAGTGGCAACCGCTCATCAACACCGTGGCAACACCATATACAAATGCAGAGGAAGAGAAAATCGTCGTGCGGGCACTCGCCTCGCAGGATGATCTGGCAAAAGAAACCAGAGCGCTTAGGCATTGCGTGGGAACCGCCAGTTATGGCAGCAGGTGCCAGACGGGTAATATCCATATTCTCTCGGTGCAGACGGCGGCGGGAACGCCGCTGGCCACGGCGGAAGTAACGCTGACCGGCAATGCGAAATCACCGCTTGCTGTTAACCAGTTTCGGGGGCATGGTAACGGAAATCCGCCGGAAAAAGCGCAACAGGCATGGAACTGGTTCCTGGGCGAAGCGAATGCAGGCCGCGTAAGGTTTAACCAACCGAAAGACGGCAAATGGGGGGAAATTAAACAGGAAAACGAGCCGCCGCCGGTTATCCAGCGCATCGGCTTCGAGCCGTCGAAGAACAATATAGATGCCTGCCTGGCGCATTACCGCGATCATCTGCTGCTCAAAGAGCCGCGCTGCGTTGCAAAGCGGCGCGCGGGAAGTTTCTACCAGCCACGAGATGTTGAAAAATCCTATTCCTGGGTGCAGTCGGTGTCCGGCTCCGATCTTGGTAAGCAAATCGCGCAATGCGAACTGGGTGGGCAATGGCGTCAGCTATGCGACAGCGTGTCGCCGCAATCTCCCGCCGGCCGCATAAATGCCGAGGTTGCGCCGCGTCCGCGGTAATGACATAGTGGTATCATGCCCCAACCCACCGTCGGCTCATTTTTATTCGATTACCTCTATGGCAAAGGCGTACGCCATGCGTTCGGGCTGCCGGGGGATTTCGCGCTGCCGACCATCCGCTGGCTGGAACATTCGCAGATAAAACTGCTTACCATGACGCACGAGCCGTCGGTCGGCTTCGCCGCCGATGCCTACGCGCGCATAAACGGCCTCGGCGTCGCCTGCGTCACCTATTGCGTCGGCGGGCTTAATATGATCAACGCCATCGCCTGCGCCTACGCCGAAAAAAGCCCGGTCGTCGTCATTTCCGGCGGCCCGTCGCCCGGCGAGCGCAGATACGATCCGCTGCTGCATCACAAGGTGAAAACTTTCGACACGCAGAAACGCATTTACGATGAAGTCACCTGCGCTTCCGCCGTGCTGCTCGACCCGGAAACCGCCGCCGAAGAAATCATCCGCGTCATCGCCGCCGTGCAGGCGCAGTGCCGCCCCGGCTATATCGAGGTGCCATACGACATCGTCGACCTGCCGATTACGCTACCTGCCGTCCGCAACGAACCGCCGCCGGAAAGCGACACGGAAAATCTCGCCGCCATGCTCGCCGAAGCCGCCGAGATTATCGGTAAAGCGCGGCAGCCGGTTATCGTCGCCGACATCGAACTGCACCGGCACGGCCTGACCGACCTGGCGCTGGCGATTGCCAAACAATTCAACATCCCCGCCGCCGCGACGCTGCTTTCCAAAAGCATCATCCCGGAAACCGGCCCGCTGTATCTTGGCGTCTATTCCGGCGGGCTGTCCGAACCGGCGACGCAGGAATATGTCGAGGCCAGCGACTGCGTCATCCTGCTTGGCGCGTTCCTTTCCGACGTGTTCATGGGCATGAACACGGCGAAGCTCGACCGCAAAAGCACCATCCTTGCCAACACCGAGAAAATGCGCGTCGGGCTGCATTCCTACGAAAACGTGCAGCTCAAGGATTTTCTCGAAGGCTTAAGCCGGCAGAATATCGCGCCGAAGCTGTTCAAGAATCCCTATCAGGCCAGCGAGCCGGCGCCGCTGACCGACAAGGAACGCAAAGAGCCGCTCGACGCCGAATCCTTTTTCCGCATCCTGGGCCTCACGATGGCCAAAGACGCCACCGTCGTCTGCGACACCGGCGACGCGCTGCTCGGCGCCATCGGCCTGCGCACCACGCAGACCGCCCATTTCCTGTCGGACGCCTATTATCTCTCGATGGGTTTCGCCGTGCCCGCCGCCATCGGCGCCATGGCGGCGCAGCCGGAAAGCCCCGCCTACTGCATCGTCGGCGACGGCGCATTCCAGATGACCGGCATGGAGCTTTCGACCTGCGCCAAATACGGCATGACCCCTATCGTCTGCATCTTAAACAACGACGGCTACGGCACGCAGCGCCACATCATCGACGGCGCATTCAACGACATCACGCGCTGGGATTACACCAAAGTTCGGGATGTGCTGAATTATGGCCGGTCGGTGCGCGCAGCAACCAAAGGCGAACTGGAAAAGGCGCTGAAAGACGCCGCCGCCGGGAAAGAAATGATCATCATCGAAGCCGTCATCCCGCGTGACGATTGCAGCCGCAGTCTTCGCCGCATGGCCGGCAAGCTCGGCGAGCTTCGGGATAAGAGCAAGCGCGGGTAACAGGTGCGAATTGCGGTGACCGCGCGATTATTGTCAGCCCGCCGATGCCTGCCTGCGCCCCCCAGGTTGTGCCACCGTTGCCGTTTTAGTTCCCGGGTGTGATCATGCCGGTTTTTGATGGATTTTTTCCGGCGGAATCACTCAATACCCATTGTCAACCATTCCATAATCTGTCAGGAGAATACCATGCCGATCAAAACGATTGATGCAAAAACGTTAAGGCACTGGCTGGATAAGGGTGAGGCAGTGCTGGTCGATGTGCGCGAGCCGGCTGAATATGCGCAGGAGCATATTCCCGGTGCCACATTGGTCCCGCTTGCCGGCGTCTGCATGCGGACGCTCCCCGGCAGTGCCGGTAAAAAACTGGTGATACACTGCAAGGCGGGAATGCGCGGGCGCACGGCTTGTGAGAGGCTGCTGACGGAATCTCCCGGCCTGGAAGTGTATAATCTGGAAGGGGGCATTTCGGTCTGGGTGCAGGCGGGCTATGCCGTTAACAGCAAAACGCCGCCGTGAATGGCAAAGGATTGAATAGCCTGCAATTTGGCGCCGCCGTCGCGCTTTTCCTTGACTTCCCTGCCAGCGTCCTGTAGAAACCTCCGTCGAGTTTAGTATTGAATGCTCTTTACCATTATGCACCGCCAGAGTTGGCGGCGGCATCTTCGGATGCCGGTAAGACCTTCCTTTGGACAGTTCTTTCCTGACGTGTGGCCAAGAGTTTCGGTCGCAGATGGTTTTCCATGGGCGGCTTGATTTACGGAACTCTGGGACTGCGGCGCAGTGTCGCATGCCCGTCTAATGCCATACTCAAGGAGTACATTCATGGCTACTGGTGTTGTTAAATGGTTCAATCCCACCAAAGGTTACGGCTTTATTCAGCCCGACCAGGGCGGTTCCGACGTGTTTGTGCACATCAGTGCGCTGGAGCGCGCCGGTCTGTCCACGCTCAACGAAGGGCAGAAAGTGAGCTACGAGCTTGCCACCAACAAGGGCAAAACCTCGGCGGCGAACCTCAAGTTGCTGGCGGCTTAATCGCCGGCCAGGTTTGACCAGACAAAAATACCCGGGCGGTTGCCCGGGTATTTTTTGCCTCATCCGCCTGCACCTTTCGGGCTGCGGCGTGACAGAGAGGCTACGAGCTGGCGTGGTACGCCGGTTTGGCGAGCATGATCAGGCACTGTTGCGTCGCCTGTTTCAGCCGCATGTTTTCCTTTTTCAGGCCATGAATAAGCAGGAAATCCGGCAATGGACGCGCCAGTTCCTCCGCGATTTTCTGTTTTATGTCGGTACGTTTTTCAGCGAGTGAATCAAGATGAGCTTGAAGAGACATGACTACAAAGTCCTTTCTGAAAGAAGAGAACAAGAGACACCTGGCCGCGTGCTTTGCAAAATTGCCACAGGCACATGGCGAAACACGATCAGGCCAAGCTGCAGTATAAAAAAAACTTGACCCAAAGTGCAACATAAATGAGAGTCAAACCTTTTTTATTTTCAGCAATAATTTTTTAAGTTGACACTTGTTCAACTGGCTAAATGCCCTATATGTTGCCTTGATATTGCCTCGCCGCTTCATTTTCGTACAAAAAGGGGAGACCGCTTATGACCTTGACCAGAAACGATCTGCCGGCCTCCGCCCGCAGGAAGACTATCGCCTGCCTGGACGGCTTGCTTGCCGACGCCATTGATCTGAAGTTGCAGACCAAACAGGCGCACTGGAACGTCAAGGGTGAGAATTTCATCGCGCTGCACGAGCTATTCGACAACGTGGCCGCGGAGGCCGAGGCGGCTTCCGACCTCATTGCCGAGCGCATCGTGCAGTTGGGCGGCGAAGCGCGTGGCACGGCGCGCGCGGTGGCCAAAAAAACGCGGCTGAAGGAATACCCACTGACTGCCGCCGACGGGCAGAAACATGCAGACGCGCTATCTTCCGCCATTGCCGTCTTTAATGCGCGCTCGCGGCGGGGCATTGACGAAACGGCGGATCTGGGCGACGCCGTCACCGCCGACATTCTGACGGGAATCGCGCGCGGCCTCGACAAGCAGTTATGGTTCGTCGAATCGCATCTGAAGGAAAAAGCGAGTGCTTACCGTACGCAGGTCGCCTGAGCGCGGCCATGCCAACCACGGCTGGCTCGACACTTACCACACGTTTTCCTTCGCCGATTATC
>JAGWIM010000111.1 GCA_028873525.1 Pseudomonadota bacterium | reverse complement strand
CGTTCCGGTGGTGCGTAATGCCGATCAGCTCTCTATCGCCGAGGTGGAAAAGGAAATCGGGCGGCTGGCCGGTAAAGCGCGCGACGGCACGCTCGCCATGTCCGACCTCACCGGCGGCACCTTTACCATCAGCAACGGCGGCGTCTACGGCAGCCTGATGTCCACCCCCATCATCAACCCGCCGCAATCGGGGATTCTCGGGATGCACAAAACGGAGGAGCGCCCCATCGCCGTAAAAGGCCAGGTCGTCATCCACCCGATGATGTACGTGGCGCTTTCCTACGACCACCGCATCATCGACGGCAAGGAATCGGTGACGTTCTTAGTGCGGGTGAAAGAAGCGATTGAAGATCCGAGAAGGTTGCTGCTGGGATTGTAGGAAATGTGATTTATGCAGCGCCAGCAATGTTCTTACGAGTTTCCAGGCGGCATTTCCTTTACTTTAGATATGGATCGTCCCGGTCAGCCTGGCGGGTCATTTAGCGGGACACTGAATATTGAAGGCGACGATCCAGACATAATAGATACATTCGTCACACTGGCACATGGTGAGCAGTCGGCATTACAGGGAATCACCTCCGTAGCACGCCCGATATTTGTAACTAAGCAGATACATTTTTCACTAAACATCCATTCAGATAATGAACAGGATTTGTATGAAATGACGAATTGCTTGATTGATTATGGGGTTTCCGAGAATTTTTTTGATCTTACGGATGCGGCGGCGGCAAAAACAGCTTTATCACTCCCCGCTTCCATAACAAACGGTTCTCAGCCGGCGCCCCTGACTTTCCGGCAGAAGAATAAAAAATGGCATGCATCAGGAACAAATGCAGATGATTTGCAAAAAGAAGCGGGACTAAGCGCCGCCGATATGCTTCAGTTGGAATCAGCAACCAGCTTGGAAGAACTTCAAACACATAAATACGATATGGGGAAAGGAAACTATAGAGTAAATGCCAGCTCTATTTTTGACGCCTATCTCGCTGCTGCCAAAGGCTGGGAAGCGCAACAGGGAAGAGGCGGGCAACGTACACCATGAGCAATGAATTCGATCTCATCGTCATCGGCGGCGGGCCGGGCGGATACGTGGCGGCGATACGCGCTGCCCAACTTGGCATGAATGTCGCCTGCGTCGAAATGCGCGGCGCTTTAGGCGGCACCTGCCTCAATGTCGGCTGCATTCCTTCCAAGGCGCTGCTCGAATCGTCGCACCATTACGAGGAGGCGAAGGAACATTTTGCCGGGCACGGCATCAAGGCCAGCGTGGAATTGGATTTACCCACCATGCTTTCCCGCAAGGACAAGGTGGTGCTCGATCTCACCAGGGGCATCGAGGGACTGTTCAAGAAAAACAAGGTGACGTACGTCAAAGGCAAAGGCGTCATCCAAAGCGCGGGCGTTGTGGTAGTGGACGGCAAGGAAACGCTGAAGACCAAAAAAATCCTGATTGCCACGGGATCGGACGTCGCACCGCTGCCGGGTGTTGCGATTGATGAGAAAAAAATCGTTTCCTCCACCGGCGCGCTCAGCCTGGAGAAAGTGCCGGAGAACATGATTTTAGTCGGCGGCGGCATCATCGGGCTGGAATTAGGCTCGGTGTGGCGCAGGCTCGGCGCGAAAGTCACCGTGGTGGAATTCTTAGACCGCATCGCGCCGGGCATGGACGGCGAAGCGGCAAAACAATTCCAGCGCCTGCTCGAAAAACAGGGCATCATATTCAAGCTCGGCATGAAAGTGACCGGCGCCGACACCAGGGGCACAGGCGTGACGCTGACATTAGAGCCTGCCACCCCCTCCCCAACCCTCTCCCCTCCAGGAGGGGGAGGGAGTATCAGCGCCGACGTGGTGCTGGTAGCGATTGGCCGTCGCCCTTATACGGATGGGTTGGGGCTGGAGAAGGTCGGCGTGAAATTGGATGACAGAAAGCGCGTCGATGTGAACGACCATTTTGAAACCAGCGTGAAGGGGATTTACGCCATCGGCGATGTTATTCGCGGGCCGATGCTGGCGCACAAGGCCGAAGACGAAGGCATGGCGGTCGCCGAAATCATGGCCGGGCAGAAGGGGCATGTCTATTACGACGGCATTCCCAGCGTCGTCTATACCTGGCCGGAAGTGGCCTGGGTCGGCAAAACCGAGGAGGAATTAAAAAGCGCGGGTGTTGAATATAAGGCCGGGAAATTCCCGTTCCTCGCCAACAGCCGCGGCCGCGCCGTGGGCGAGACCGACGGCTTCGTCAAAATCCTCGCCGACAGCAAAACCGACCGCGTGCTCGGCGTGCATATCTTAGGGCCGGACGCCGGAACGCTGATCGCCGAGGCGGCGCTGGCGATGGAATTCGGTGCATCGTCGGAAGACATCGCCCGCACCTGCCACGCCCACCCGACCTTAAACGAAGCGGTCAAGGAAGCGGCGCTGGCGGTGCTTGGACGGGCGATACATATTTAAGAAGACCGCTCAAATGTCGGCATGATACGTTTCATGAATTCATCAAACAGTGGCACGGTAAATGCCGTGTCACCATGCGCATGGCTGAAAATCATCCCCTTTTTTATGAGCCCGTTACGCAGAGGCGCGATGGATTCCACCTTCGCTCCTAACACATCAGCAATTTCACCGGATCTATAAGGACCTGATCCTAATTCAGCCATAGCCCGCAAATATTCTTTTTCGCGTGGAGTCAATCGATCAAAGCGTACACGAAAAAAACTTTCATCCAGTTTTTGAATAACTATCGGTTGAGCGACATGAACCACCTGAAGCGTAATAGGGGATTGTTCGGCAACATTCCATGTATGATACCCCCATTCCTGCAAGAAATAAGGATAGCCTCTCGTAATGTGGATGAGTTCATCCAGCGCCGCCTTTGCGAAAGTAACATGCGCACGCTGAACGGGCTTAATTAATGCATCCCGGGCATCTTTGTCTTCAAGATTGCCGATCTTTGGAAAATTGAATAATCGCTCAGCATAAGATTTCGATTTACCCATGCGCCCCACCAGTTGAGGTAGACCGGCGCCGATGAGAACCAACGGCAATTGTTCCTGAGCGATTCTGTGCATAGCCATGATCAATGCACTTAGCTCATTCTCCGTCAGGTACTGCATTTCATCCATGAAGAGCGCAACCGGCATATTGCGCGCCGCAGCCGCCTCCGCAACAGCGACAAACAATACGGATAAATCGGCTTCCAGGTCACCGCTGTCCGCCGATCCTTTTTCGGGGTCTACGTCCAGATTCAGTTCAAATTGCCCGACTTTGATTGCTTTGATAGTGCTGGTGAAGCTTTTAAGAACGCGAAAAGCTCTTTTTACCTTATCACTGAGATTTTCGATGCGATCGAGAGCGAATAGCAATTGACGCAGCGGTGGTATGATAAGATCAGGAAGCCGTTTATTTTCTGTGATTTCGATAGAAATGGTTTTGTAGGATTGTTCGCTGGCTACATTCTCAATGCTATTGAGTAAGACAGTTTTCCCAACGCCGCGTAAGCCTATCAGCATAAAACTTTTGGCGGGACGTTTGTCCCGGATACGCGCAAGCGTGACAGTGGCACTTTTCAGAATTTCCTCGCGCCCCACCAGAAAGGGTGGCGGCGCACCGGCTCCGGGAGCAAATGGGTTACGAAGCTCATCCATAAAATTATAGGAATCTTATCCGAGTTTACTGTATTCTTTGATAAACTATAGTAAACTCCCTATAATTGCAATGATAATGGTTGAAATTATTGGTCATTATTTCTATAATGCGTCTATCCTATGAAAAACGCACTCACACCAAGGGCCGTCGCCCTGCCTGTCCCGCTTTCGCAGCCGGACGGGTTTAAGCGTTACCTGCAGGACATCAGCAAGTTCCCGCTGCTGACTCCGAAAGAGGAAGTCGATCTCTCCAAGCGCTGGCGCGACCATGGTGACATCGAGGCGGCGCACCGGCTGGTCACCAGCCACCTGCGCCTAGTGGCCAAGATTGCTTTCAAATATAAGGGCTACGGCCTGCCGATGGGCGAGCTGATCGCCGAGGGCAATATCGGCATGATGCAGGCGGTCAAGCGCTTCGACCCCGATAAGGGCTTCCGGCTTGCCACCTATGCCATCTGGTGGATCAAGGCGGCGATTCAGGAATATGTTCTGCGCTCGTGGTCAGTGGTGAAAATCGGCTCCAGCGCGGCGCAGAAGCGCCTGTTCTTTAACCTGCGCAAGATCAAGCAGAAGATCGGCGCCATGGGCGAGCGCGGGCTGACCGACGAGCAAACCGGCACCATCGCGCGCATCCTCGATGTCAGCCCGCAAGATGTCATCGACATGGACAGCCGCATGTCCGGCCATGATGTCTATCTCAACAGCACCGTCTCCGGCGACAGCGAGGACGAGAAAATCGATTTCCTCGCCGCGCCCGATGAAAGCCAGGAAACCCTCCTTGCTGACCGGCAGGATATGAGCCTCAAGCAGGAAGCACTGCAGCAGGCGATGGCCCATCTCTCCGACCGCGAGCGCGATATTCTGATGCGCCGCCGTCTCAAGGACGACCCCGATACGCTCGAACAG
>JAGWIM010000025.1 GCA_028873525.1 Pseudomonadota bacterium | reverse complement strand
GTGGCGGCGAAAGAGGCGGGTGGCATCACGCAGCATATCGGCGCCTACCAGGTATCGCTCACCGGCGGCCGCAAGGTGACGTTTCTGGATACGCCCGGTCACGAAGCCTTCACCGCCATGCGCGCGCGCGGTGCGAAAATCACCGACATCGTCGTGCTGGTCGTCGCCGCCGACGACGGCATCATGGAGCAGACGAAAGAAGCCATCAACCACGCCAGGGCGGCGAATGTCCCCATCGTCGTCGCCATCAATAAAATCGACAAACCGGGGGCCGACGCGGCGCGCGTGAAGAATGAATTAATGCAGTTTGGGCTTGTCTCTGAAGAATTCGGCGGCGACGTTATCATGATCGAAGTCTCGGCCAAGACCGGCCAGAACCTCGACAAGCTGATCGAGTCATTGTTGTTACAGGCGGAAATACTGGAGCTGAAAGCCAACCCCGATCGCGCCGCCGCCGGCGTCGTCATCGAATCAAGGCTCGATCAGGGCAAGGGCGTCGTGGCCACCGTGCTGGTGCAGAAAGGTACGCTCAAAGTGGGCGACATCGCTGTTGCCGGCCCGGCCTATGGCCGCGTGCGCATGATGTACGACGATAAGGAACAGGCGTTGAAGGAAGCGCCGCCCGGTATGCCGGTGGTGATTCTTGGCCTCTCGCAGCCGCCGGAAGCGGGTGACATGTTCTCAGTGGTTGAAGACGAAAAAACGGCGCGCGACATCGCCGAATACCGCGCCCGCCGCACCCGCGAACACAACGTCGCGCTGTCGGTGCGTACGGTGGAAAATCTGTTCGGCGAGGCGGCGGGCACCAATGCGAAAGAACTGCCGGTTATCGTCAAGGCGGACGTGCAGGGGTCGGTCGAGGCCATCGCCGGGGCGATCATGAAATTCTCGGGCGACGAGGTGGCGGTGCGGCTGCTGCATTCGGGCGTCGGCGGCATTACGGAATCGGATGTCACGCTGGCCAAGGCGACCGGCGCCATGATCATCGCCTTTAACGTCCGCGCCATGCCCAAGGCCAAGGAAATGGCGGGAAGGGATAAGGCCAACATCCGCTACTACTCGGTGATTTACGACGTGGTGGACGATGTGAAAGCAGCTCTTTCGGGCATGTTGTCGCCGACGCTCAAGGAAAATTTCCTGGGGCTGGCCGAAATCCGCGAAGTATTCAGCATCAGCAAGGCCGGAAAAGTGGCCGGCTGCATGGTCACTGACGGCATCATCAAGCGCGGCTGCAAGGTGCGCCTGCTGCGCGATAACGTCGTTATTCATGAAGGCACGCTCAAAACCCTGAAGCGCTTCAAGGATGAAGTGAAGGAAGTGAAAGCCGGCCTCGAATGCGGCATGGCGTTCGAGAATTACGAAGACATCCGCCAGGGCGACCAGATTGAATGTTTCGAGGTCGAGGAAGTGGCGCGGACGGTGTAGTAAGTGCGTGGCTCGAGTCGCGTGGCTCGAGTCGCGTATTCACGAACCACGCGACTCGCGACTCGAATCACGTTTTATGACAAAACCCCCCGATTTTTTTTCCAAAGACAAAAGCACCAACCCGCGCTCCTTACGCGTCGGTGAGGAAATTCGCCATGCGCTGGCCGACATTTTCATGCGCGGCGAAAGCAACGCGCCGGAGCTGTTCGGCGCGGCGATTACCGTGTCGGAAGTGCGCGTCAGCCCCGAGCTGAAAAACGCCACGGTGTATGTCATGCCGCTGGCCGGCGAGAATAAAGAAGAACTATTGGAAGTGCTGAAAGTAGCGGCGCCGGAGCTGCGCTATCTCGTATCCAAGCGCGTCACGCTGCGTCACACGCCGATGCTTCATTTCAGGCTGGACCATTCCTTCGACGAGGCGCAGCGTATCAACGAGCTGCTCAGAAAACCGGAGGTCGCAAGGGATTTGGCGAAGGATGAATGATGTCATCCCCGCGAAGGCGGGGATCCATTCGCATACATATACACATGCTAGGTTTGGGCGGATAGACTCCCGCCTGCGCGGGAGTGACGAATGCACGGCTGGATCATCCTCGACAAGCCTTCGGGCATTACCTCGGCGCATGCGGTGGCGAAGGTAAAAAAAATACTCCGTCATCCCACGGCACAAGATCCTGCACAGCCGCTTCGCGGCTCGCAGGATGACAAAATAAAGATAGGGCACGCCGGAACGCTCGACCCGCTGGCGTCGGGGGTGTTGCCGCTGGCGCTCGGCGAGGCAACAAAGACGATTCCTTATATGATGGACGCCGACAAGGAGTACGCATTTACCGTCACCTGGGGCGAGGAGCGCGACACCGATGACAGCGCCGGAAAAATCATAAATAAATCGGAAAAAATACCCGAAAAATCGGAAATAAATGCAATTATACGCCATTTTATTGGCAAAATAATGCAGCTTCCGCCCGCTTATTCCGCCCTCAAAATAGGGGGTGAGCGCGCCTATGATTTAGCCCGAAATGGCATTGCGCCGGACCTGAAGGCGAGGGAGGTGCGGGTGGATTTTCTTTCCGCCCCGACCCTCCTCTCTGCAGGAGGAGCGAAAACAGACTTCCGCTGCGCCTGCGGAAAAGGTACTTATATCAGATCCCTGGCTCGCGATATGGGGCGCGAACTGGGCTGTTTCGGGTATATTTCGCGCCTGCGCCGCACCCGGGTCGGGAAATTTGACCAGACCGGCGCGATTTCACTGGAAATGCTCGAAGAAATGGTGCATAAAGGCGGCCTTGGTTTTTTGCAACCGCTGGAATCGGCGCTGGACGACATCCCGGCCATTCATCTTGCGGTTGACCAAGCCGCACGGTTGCAGCGTGGCCAGAACGTGGTTCTTCCCTTAAACACGGATAGTTCGACGGTGATTGCGCGCTGCAATGGCAAGCCGGTTGCCGTTTGCAAGTGGAAAGATGGCCAATTATGGCCGACGCGCGTATTTAATTTATGAAAGGAGAAGCTACGATGTCGAGTAAAGCGAAGAAGAAGGAAACGACCAGGCAGACCAATCTTAAACAGGAAGTCATCGAGAAATACGCCACCGCCAAAGGGGACACCGGATCGCCGGAAGTCCAGGTGGCGCTGCTCACCTCCCGCATCACCCACCTGACTGACCATTTCGCGTCGCACAAGAATGATCATCATTCGCGCCGCGGACTCTTGATTATGGTTGGCCGCCGCCGCCGGTTGCTTGATTATCTGAAGAAGGTGGACAGCGACCGGTACGAGGGGATTATCAAGAAGTTGGGAATTAGGAAATGACGGTAAGCCTTAGCGGCTTGGCTGCTTAGGTTCCCGCCATCCCGGAAAATGCGAAGCATTTGTCCGGGATCTCATGCAACAAAGAAGCAAACCAGCCCCCGCAATGAATGCGGGGTGACAGAAAGAGAGAGATATACACCATGTTCACCATTACCAAAAAATCCATCGAATGGGGTGGCCGCACACTGACGCTGGAATCCGGGCGCATCGCCCGCCAGGCCGACGGCGCCGTGCTGGCCACCTACGGCAACACCGTCGTGCTGTGCACGGTGGTTTCCGCCAAGACGCCGAAAAAAGACGTCGATTTTTTCCCGCTGACCGTCAACTACCAGGAAAAGGCGTTCGCCGCCGGAAAAATCCCCGGCGGATTTTTCAAGCGCGAAGGACGCCCGAGCGAAAAAGAAGTGCTGACCTCGCGGCTGATCGACCGTCCCATCCGCCCGCTGTTCCCGGAAGGATTCTATAACGAAACGCAGGTCGTCTGCACGCTGCTGTCGCACGATATGGAGAACAATCCCGATGTGGTCGCCATGGTCGGCGTCTCGGCGGCGCTCACTATTTCCGGCATCCCCTTCATGGGGCCGATTGCCGGCTGCCGTGTCGGCTACGCCAAAGGCGAATATCTGCTGAACCCGACCAAGGCCGAAATCGAAGACAGCGAGCTTGATCTTTTTGTCGCCGGCACGAAGCGCTCGGTGCTGATGGTGGAATCGGAAGCGCATGAGCTTTCCGAGGACGTCATGCTCGGCGCGGTCATGTTTGGCCACAGGCAGATGCAGCCGGTGGTCGATATGATTGTCGACATGGCTGAAATCTGCGCCAGGGATGCGTGGGATTTCAAAACGCCGGACAATTCCGCCATGCAGAAAGAAATGCGCGAGATCATCGAGACCAGGCTGCGTGAGGCCTATGCGATTACCGCCAAGCAGGAACGCTCGCAGCGGCTTGAGGCAATCTGGAACGACGTGGCGGAAGCCTTCAAGGACAAAGGCTTCGACGACAAGGCGCTCGGCAGCCAGTTCAAGAAAATTGAACAGGACATCGTGCGCACCGACGTGGTGAAGAACAAGAAGCGCATCGACGGGCGCGGCACGGCGGACATCCGGAGAATCGAGTGTCAGGTCGGCGTGCTGCCGCAGACGCACGGCTCGGCGCTGTTCACGCGCGGCGAGACGCAGGCGATCGTCGTCGCCACGCTCGGCACCAGCCAGGATGAGCAGAGAATCGACGCGCTGGAAGGTGAATACACCGAAGACTTCCTGCTGCATTACAATTTTCCGCCTTATTCGACCGGCGAAACCGGGCGCATGGGCAGCCCCGGACGCCGCGAAATCGGCCACGGCAAGCTGGCCTGGCGCGCGCTGCACCCGATGCTGCCGGAGAAAGAAACATTCCCCTACACGCTGCGCTGCGTCTCGGAAATTACCGAGTCGAACGGTTCATCGTCGATGGCAACCGTCTGCGGAAGCTCGCTTGCCATGATGGATGCCGGCGTGCCGCTGAGAAGGCCGGTGGCCGGTATCGCCATGGGGCTGATTAAGGAAAAGTCCGGCTTCGTCGTGCTCTCCGACATATTGGGCGACGAGGATCATCTCGGCGACATGGATTTCAAGGTCGCCGGCACCGAAAATGGCATCACGGCGCTGCAGATGGATATAAAAATCGACGGCATCACCGAGGAGATCATGAAGGTGGCGCTGGAGCAGGCGCACCAGGGACGTGACCACATCCTCGGCGAAATGGCCAAGGCGCTTACCGCCCCGCGCGGGTCGGTCGGCAAAACCGCGCCGCGCATCACCTCGATGACGATTCCGAAGGATAAAATCCGCGAGGTCAGCGGATCGGGCGGCAAGGTCATCCGCGAAATCTGCGAGACGACCGGCGCCAAGATTGACATCGAGGACGACGGCACGGTGCGCATCGCCGCCGTCAGCGAAGAGTCGGGCAAGAAAGCATACGACTGGATTTACTCCATCATCGCCGAGCCGGAAGTCGGCAGGATTTATACCGGCAAGGTGGTGCGCGTGGTGGATTTCGGCGCGTTCGTCAACTTCATGGGGCCGAAGGACGGTCTCGTTCACATCTCCGAACTGGCCGATTACCGCGTGAACAAGGTCGAGGACATCGTGCAGGAAGGCGACGCGGTGAAAGTCAAGGTGCTCGACATGGACAACCGCGGCAAGATCCGCCTGTCCATGCGCGTCGTCGATCAGGAAACCGGCGAGGATATTTCCAGCCGCGTCGGCACGCGCGAAAAGAAGAACGCCTGATTAATCCTGCGAGATGCCAAGCGGCTGCGCGCGCCGCAGGTTTTAATGGACAAAAAAAAGAGCCCCTCTTGCGAGGGGCTCTTGTTCGTGCTCTGGCGCGAACTAAAGACGGATGGTGCTTAGCTTACGCCCCATCGAAGACCTGGCCAACAGGCGCAGACCCGCTTTCGGCTTTGAGCGCTTTGCCACTTTTTTAGCGGCGGTTTTCTGTTTCGCTACCTTGCGTTTCGCCTTTTTCTTGGTGGCGGTTTTCTTTTTCGCTGTTTTCTTTTTTGCTTTCTTTTTCATAACGGTCTCCATCTTGGTTGGACAATACCCACCCGCACCATGCGAATGAATATTGTGATGACCATAATCTAAAAATAATAAATTTTTTATTAATACCGCAGACGGCATAGCTTGTGCTTCACGGCGTTTAATTTTGCGTCGCGCGGTGATGGCCTGCGCGCAGAAAAAAATCGCTGTGGCGAAAAACTGCACTCACTCTTCGTTACCGGGCGTATCGTTTGTTGCTGGCGACGAAAAAAACGCAACGTGATCGCGCAAAAGAAAAAAATCACGCGCCGAAAATTTCGCCGTCACTGTGATAAAAAAACCACTACTTCGGCGTGTTCAACGTTGCGAAATCATAAAAGCAACGTAGTATCATCGGCGTGATGCGGCGCCTTCTCATCCTGCTGTTCTTCTTTCTGCCGGTCGCCGTGACCTGCACACCCGCCGCCGCTTACTCCGTGTTCGAGAGTCAGATGTCTTACTTCGACATGCGCGAAACATCGTCGACGGATCTCAAGGCGTTTACAAGATGGACCGGCATGGAGGCGCGTTTCGACAGGCAAAAACAAATTCCCGACAGCAAATGCGGCAAGGTGCGCTTCCATCCCTGTTCGATACTCGACTGGAAAGCCTTGCTGGCTTCTATCCGCAAGAAGCCGTTGCGCGAGCAGCTCGACATCGTCAACGACTGGGGCAACGCGCACCCCTACATCGTCGATGAGTTGAACTGGGGTGAAGATAATTATTGGGAAACGCCGTACGAATTCATGGAAGTCAGCGGCAACTGCAAAGACTACGCCATCGCCAAATATTATTCCATGCGCGCGCTCGGCATTCCGGCGGAACGATTGCGCGTCATCGTGCTGCAGGATTTGAACCTGGGCGGCATCCTTCATGCCGTGCTCGGCATCTACGACGGCGGTGAACTGCTGATCCTTGACAACCAGGCCAGGCAGGTGCTGCCGGCGCTTAGAATTTATCACTACCGGCCGATTTACGGCATCAACGAAAACGGCTGGTGGGCCTATTATCCGAAACGCAATTGACGATATATACTATTGGCAGCGTGCGCGATATTTGCTACACCAGAGGCAACCTACCGGGGAAAGTACATGTCAAACCAGACCGAAATCACGCATTCTCCCGATCTGCCGGATTTTGCGCCGCGCCTCGTGGGCATCGCACTGCTGCTGTTTTGCCTGGTAGCCGGCGGCCTGTGGCTGGTGGCGGGCTACACCGCCGCCGACCAGGCGCGCGACGTGCAGGTCTGGCAGGAAAAACTGGATATCCTCGCCGAAAACCGCGCCACCGATGTCGATCGCTGGCTGGCCGATCGTTTCAAGGCGCTGCGCGACATGGCCGGCAACCCGTCGCTGCAACTGTACATGAGCGACCTGCAGGCGATGAAAGAACCGGCGGTTGATGGCGGTGAGCCGCCGCAAAAAACCTACCTGCGCAACCTGCTGCTTTTTACCGCCGAGCGCGCCGGGTTCGCCAATGCGGGCGTTCCCTCGATTCCGGCAAGTCTCCCGCCGCCGCACGTGAACGCCCTGGCCATTATCGGCGCGGGTGGCGACGTGATCGCCGCCACGCCGATGACGGCTGCCACGCGCGATCTGATGCTGGCCAGCGTCAAGCAGTCGGCGCCGGGGCGGGAAGGGCTGATTGACCTGCGCAAGGATAAGGACGGCACGCTTTACATCGGGTTCATCGTGCCGGTGTTCTCCATCCAGGGCGATCATACGGCGAATTCGCAGGTGGCGCGCGTGGTCGGCATACAGGCGGTTGGCGACAGCCTGTTTAACCTGCTGAAATCGCCGGGCGTGGCGGATAAAACGCTGGAGACGATCCTGGTGCGCGCCGCCGGCGGCAAGGTTGATTATCTCTCGCCGCTGCAGGACGGCACGCGGCCGCTCGACCGGCACGAAGCGCTCGATGCCGGATCATTGGCGTCGGCAGCGTTGCTGGCGATGCCCGGGCAGTTCGTTTCCGATCTGAAGGATTACCGCGGCAGAATTGTCCTGGCGACATCCCGCGCCATAAGCGGCGCGCCGTGGATGCTGGTCACCAAGATTGACCGCGACGAGGCGCTGGCCGCCGGCAGCCAGCGCCGCGCCGGCATGGAGATTATCTTTTTCCTCGTCATCGCCGTCATCACGCTGATTATCGCTGCCATCTGGTGGCGCGCCTATTCCAGGCGCGCCGTGGTGACGTCGGCCTATTTCCGTCATCTGGCGGCGCAGACGGCGGCGCAGGAGCGCCTGTTGCGCCTGGTCACCGATCACCAGCCGGAGCCTGTTTACATCGTTGACGCCGGACACGTCGTCCGCTTCGCCAACCGGCAGGCGGAGGAGGAAGCGCGGATGTCGCAGGATAGTCTGCCCGGCAAGACGCTGGCCGACGTGCGCGGCGCGGCGCGCGCGGCGAAAATCACCGAATGTTGCGACCGCGCGCTGGGTATGCAGCAGATTTTTTATGATATGCAGCGGTTGCGCCAGGGCGAAGATGAGCGCGTCATCCGCAGCGCCTATGTGCCGCTCGACCATATTCCGCTGGCGTCGCTGCCGGAGCCGACGCCGGGCGTGCTGGTCGTCGAGCAGGACGTGAGCGACGTGGTGCATGAGCGCGAAAAACGGCTGGAGATTCTGCATCAGTTGATGCGGATGCTGCTGAAGCTGGTCGATGCGCGCGACCCGTTTGCCGCCAACCATTCGCTGCTGGTGTCGCAGATTGCGCAGGAAGTGGCGATTGAAATGGGGCTGGACGGCGTGCTGGTGGAAACCGCCCGCATCGCCGGCAGCCTCATGAATATCGGAAAAATCGTCGTGCCGACCGAACTGCTGACCAAAACCGGCAATCTTTCCGCCGGCGAAAAGCAGGTCATTTGCGAATCCATGAACGCCGCCGCCGACCTGATCGCCAATATCCGCTTTGACGGCCCGGTCGCCGAAACGCTGCGCCAGTGGCAGGAAAAGTGGGACGGTTCCGGACCGCTGGCGGTGAAAGGCGAGGCCATCCTGATAACGGCGCGCATCATCGCGGTGGCCAACGCCTTTATCGGCATGACCAGTCCTCGCTCATGGCGCACGGCGATGGCCATCGAGGCCGCCAATAAATTCCTGCTCGACCAGGCCGGCGCGCATTTCGACCGCCGCGTCGTCATCGCCCTCATCAACTATATTGAGAACCACAACGGCAAGGCGTGGCTGAAGAAGGTGCTGGAGAGCCAGAAGAGCGCGGCTTGACACCGGCGTTATCCTGTGGCGCGCCATAGGCGCGAGCGCGGAATCCCGCGCAGCCTGACGGCTCGCGGGATTAGCTGAACCTGTTCGTCTTCGGAAATCCCTGCGGCGGCAATCTTCCGGCGTCGGCGCGGTTGCCGACCCAGTCTTTAAGCGAAGTTTCAACGCGGGTTTTGGCGCCGATGGTCCAGCTCAAACCCTCTTTCAGCGTGAATACTTTGACGTCCGACATGGCGCCGTCCTTGTATTTCTGCAAGGTCACGCCCTGGCCTTTTTTCATAACGGGCAGTTGCGAGAGCGGGAAGATGAGCAGCTTCCGGTTCTCGCCGATGACGGCGACATGGTCGCCCGCCGCGACGATGCAGGCGCTCGCCTTGCGGCCGGGCGGCACGTTTAATATCTGCTTGCCGTTTTTCGTCTGCGCCTCGACGTCGGCGGCTTCGACGATGAAGCCCTTGCCGCCGCTGGAGGCGACGAGCAATGTGCTTTCGGGATTGTAAATCTGCATGGCGACGATGTCGGCCTCGCTGTCTAAATCAATCATCAGGCGCACCGGCTCGCCCTGGCCTTTGCCCTTGGGAATTTTGTCGCAGGGCAGGGTGTAAAAGCGCCCGTCGGTCGAGAACAATAATAATTTGTCGGTGGTCTGCCCTTCGAGCTGGAACTCTGCTTCATCGCCTTCCTTGTATTTGATGTCGGAGAGATCGACGCCGTGGCCGCGGGTGGCGCGCAGCCAGCCCATTTTGGAATAAAGAATGGTGATGGGTTCTTTCTCGACGAAAGCTTCGATGTTGATTTCCCGGTCGACCGGCGCGTCGGCAAATTGCGTGCGCCGCCGCCCGAGCGGGTTCTTGCCGCCGAAGCGCAGCTTGATGTCTTTTATTTCGTCGGCGATTCTCAGCCAGCATTTTTCCTCGGACTTGAGCAGCGCTTTTAATTCCTTCTGTTCTTTGGAAAGCGCGCCGTGCTCGCCCTTGATTTCCATTTCCTCGAGTTTGCGAAGTGAGCGCAGGCGCGTATTCAAAATCGCTTCGGCCTGCACGTCGGTCAGATTCCATTTCTTCATCATGAGGGGTTTCGGTTCGTCCTCGCGGCGGATGATGCGTATCACCTCGTCGAGATTGAGATAGGCAATCAACAGACCTTCGAGGATTTCGAGGCGATGCGCGATTTTATCGAGGCGGTAGCCGGTGCGGCGCTTCAGCACTTCGAGCCGATGGTCGAGGAAGGATTGCAGGATGTCTTTCAGGTTCATCACGCGCGGCGCGCCCTTGGCGTCCAGCACGTTTAAGTTCATGTTGAAGCGTGCCTCGAGGTCGGTGATTTTGAAGAGCGACTCCATGAGCATTCCGGGATCGGCGGCGCGCGATTTCGGTTCGAGCACGATGCGGATGTCTTCGGCGGATTCATCGCGGATGTTGCCGAGCAGCGGCAGCTTTTTTTCCCTGAACAGTTCGGCGATGTTCTCGATGAGCCGCGACTTGGGCACCTGGTAGGGAATCTCGCTGACGACAATCTGGTACATGCCGTGCGATAAATCCTGCTTCTCCCATTTGGCGCGGATGCGGACGCCGCCGCGGCCGGTTTCATAAGCGGCAAGGATAGCCTCCGCCGGTTCGACAATCAGGCCGCCGGTCGGGAAATCCGGTCCCGGCACGCGCGTCACCAGATTCTTCACCTTGCAGTCGGGATGCTCGATGAGATACAGCAGCGCGTCGCACAGCTCGCCGGCGTTGTGCGGCGGAATCGAAGTCGCCATCCCGACGGCAATGCCTTCCGACCCGTTGGCCAGCAGGTTGGGAAAGGCGGCGGGCAGCACCACCGGTTCATCCTCCGAGCCGTCATAGGTGGGGCGGAAATTGACGGTGTCTTCGTCGATGCCGTCCAAGAGCGCCATGGCGACATCGGTGAGGCGCGCTTCGGTGTAACGCATGGCGGCCGGGTTGTCGCCGTCCACCGATCCGAAATTGCCCTGGCCTTCGACCAGCGTGTAACGCACGGCGAAGGTTTGCGCCAGCCGCACCATCGCCTCATACACCGCGAGGTCGCCGTGCGGGTGATATTTGCCGATGACGTCGCCCACCACGCGGGCGCATTTCTTGTAGCCGGATTTAGGGTCAAGCTTGAGTTGCAGCATCGCATACAGCAACCGCCGATGCACCGGCTTCAATCCATCGCGTACATCAGGCAGCGAGCGCGCCGTGATGGTGGAGAGCGCGTAGGCGAGATATTTCTCCTCCAGCGTGCTCTTGAACGAGACGGGGGTGATGGTGTCGGCGGGTTTAGGTTTGGAAGGTTTAGTCATATTACCTGCCGCGCTTTTTTGATACTATTTCCATGGCCGCTTTTGTCAATGCCGCAACTATTTTAGGGCGGTCATCGCCTAAAACCGGATATGCCTCAAGTATATCTGAAAAAGAGTCTATAAGTTGATTGGCTCGCTCATTGTTCTTTTTCTGCAATTTGGCAACTTGTGTCTGGTCATATATTCCAATAGCAGCAGTGTACACCTCTTTTAATTTGTTTTGAAAATCATCAGGCGTCATAGCTACCGGAGATGTTATCTCATAAGTATACACAAAGATTCCATCATTATACAATTCGGGAGAAAACGAGCCTTTAAAAGAGAGTTTATGGGTTTGACAGGCCGATGTAATGGAGCCACCAAAGTTTGAAAGTAGCTTATGTGTTTTGTCTTCCCCCATGTCTGAACAGAGAGCATCTATCTCAATCATTATTTTGCCACGGGTGTGCAAAGGCGAATTGTCACCGTCATTACTCGTTGAGAAAAAAACCCGTGCTCCAGATTTAAATTCGTAAGGTGTTGCATCTTCAGGTGCAGACATCGAATTCCCTCATCATTTCCATCAACCTTCCTCTTGCCGCCGGTAGCTTGCGGTGGTGCGGCGACAGCAGCCAGTGGTCGAGAAAGTAGCCGGTCAGCCGCAGTCCTGCAAGGATTTCCGCGGTACTTGCTCGGACAGTCCCTTCCCCGCTTCGCGGGAGAGGGGACTGCACCGAGTGTTTAGCAAGTAGGAATCCAGGTAATTTGAGCAGCTTTTCCTTATATGGCTCGCCCGCGTCACGCGATACGGCGCGGCCGGATTTAGGCGAGACGTAGATGAGGTTTTCGGTGGCGCCGGTGGCGGCGCACCGGCTTAAATCCAGGCCGAACCCAGCTTCGGCCAGCAATGACAGTTCCAGTTTTACGCAGGCTTCCGGCCAGTCATCGCTGTCCCTGAGCGTGGCCAGAAACGCCTGCAGCGCCCCATACATCTTCGGATACGGATGCCGTTCCGGCAGCGCCGATTCGATGAGGGTGCAGATGGACGAAAGCGCCGCCAGCCTCGTCGCATCCTGCATGAGGTGCGCCGCGTTGGCTTCGAGTAACTCGCACTTAAATGTGCCGATATGCTCGGACAGGCGTGCCTGCCAGCCTGCATTCACGATATTCCCCGGCTGGACGATGCCGCGGTTGGCCTTGGAATGGATGCCCCGAATCACCCCGGCATAGACCCCGCGCTCATGGGTGAAAACCCGCGCGATGGCGCTGGTTTCTCCGTGTTTTCTGGCGCTTAGGACAATGGCGGTATCGTTCCAGTGCATCTTGAAACCCGAAAAACCCGCCCCATATTTATAAACGCAAGGCGCCATAACGGGCCTTGTAGAACAACAACCTAGCATATTTGGAGGTTACTATGAATACCTATGATTTGTCTCCCTTATTCCGTTCCACCGTCGGCTTCGACCATCTGTCGCAGTTGATTGACAGCGCATTCAAGATGGATGAACGCGCCGTGAGCTATCCGCCGTACAACATCGCCAAGCTGTCGGAGGATGATTACGAAATCACCATGGCGGTGGCCGGATTCAGGCAGAATGAGCTGAACGTTACCGCCGAGCAGAACACGCTCACCGTGTCCGGCGCGACCGCTGAGAAAGAGGAGCAAGGCGGCAAAAGCTACCTGCATCGCGGCATCGCGGCGCGCAGCTTCGAGCGCCAATTCTCGCTGGCCGACCATGTGAAAGTGGTGGATGCGGTGCTGGCCGACGGGCTGCTCACGCTCAAACTGAAGCGCGAGATCCCGGAAGAAAGCAAGCCGCGCAAGATTGCCATTGCTACCGGCGCGCTGCTGGAAGGCAAGCCTAAAAAGGCGGCCTGAGTGACTTAATTTCCAAGCCTCCCTGTCTCTCTGGCAGGGAGGCTTTTTTTTATCGTCGCCCGAATCGTGCAGGCGGCTCCAGGGCGATCCAGTCATGTTCGGCAAACTGGCTTCCCCCTGGGATTTGCCTTGCAGATCCGGGGAATGACGGAATGAGAGTAGTTGATTAACCCAGTCGGGTATACTATACTTATTGCCTTGGCAAGCCATCTATTATATAACATATTGTGAAATCTATGATAAACGCCGCCAACAGCAACCTGAAATTTCCGGTCTATCTCGATTGCCAGGCGACCACGCCGGTCGATCCGCGCGTGCTCGAGAAAATGCTGCCGTGGTTCACCGAGAAATTCGGCAACCCGCATTCGAGGAGTCATGCCTATGGCTGGGAAGCCGAGGCGGCGACGGATCTGGCGCGCGCGCAGGTGGCCTCGCTCATCGGCGCCACCGAAAAGGAAATCATTTTCACCTCCGGCGCTACGGAATCAAACAATATCTCCATCAAGGGCGCGGCGCATTTCTATAAAGATAAAAAGAACCATATCATCACGCCGCAGACCGAGCATAAATGCGTGCTCGATTCCTGCCGCCATCTGGAGCAGGAGGGGTTTGACGTCACCTACCTGCCGGTGCGGAAAAACGGGCTGGTCAACCTGGGTGAGCTGCGCGCGGCGATTACCGATAAAACCGTGCTGGTGTCGGTGATGGCGGTCAACAATGAAATCGGCGTCATCCAGCCGCTGGCGGAAATCGGCAAGCTCTGCCGCGAGAAGGGCGCGTTTTTCCATACCGACGCGGCGCAGGCCTTCGGCAAGATTCCGCTCGATGTCGAGGCGATGAATATCGATTTGATGAGCATCTCCGGCCATAAGGTGTATGGGCCGAAGGGCATCGGCGCGCTCTATGTGCGGCGTCGTCCGCGCGTGCGGCTGGAAGCGATTTTCTCCGGCGGCGGGCAGGAGCGCGGCTTCCGCTCCGGCACGCTGGCGACGCCTCTGGTGGTAGGTCTCGGCGAAGCGGCCGCCATCGCCGGGAAGGAGATGGGCAGGGACGCCGAGCATATCCGCACACTCTATAACAAATTCCTCGCCGAGATTTTAGATGGCGTGAAAGATGTGTATCTCAACGGCGACCGCGAGCAGCGCTGGCCGGGCAATGTGAATTTGAGTTTCGCATACATCGAGGGCGAGAGCATGATCATGGCGCTGAAAGACCTCGCCGTTTCCAGCGGATCGGCCTGCACCAGCGCCAGCCTTGAGCCTTCATATGTCCTGCGGGCGCTGGGGGTGGGCGAGGATCTGGCGCATACGTCGATACGCTTTGGATTCGGGCGGTTTACGACCGATCAGGAAATGGATTATGCGATTTCTTTGATAAAGGGAAGTATATCAAAATTGCGAGAGATGTCCCCTCTCTGGGAAATGGCTCAAGAAGGCATCGACATTACGAAAATTGAGTGGGCGGGGCATTAGGACAACCAATCTGCAACAGGAGTAATTTATGAGCAATGAAGAAACGCCGCAACATTTTGTAACTCATGTGGACAATACGATTTTGCCTAAAACATTATCCACAGCGAAAGGCTATCCTGGTAACGAAGTTGCTCTGTTACGAGGATTTATCCAAGCAACGACTGGTCTTGATCCAGAAGTGTCTGAACAGGCGCCGATAATTGACGGTATTTATGCTAACGCGCGACGTGCAGTAGTAGAGGCATTGGAAGAACAGGGTGACCAAAGCGCTTCTTATAAACAATGGGTATCCGGGGGTGATTATAAACCCGGTATTCTAGCTACGTTAGGGGCTTCTGTGGGGCAATTTTCCGTAAGATATCATGATAATATAATTGCTGCGCACGTAAATTCAAAAACCACAGTATCAATGTAAAAAGAGACAGTTATGGCCTATTCTGAAAAAGTGATCGACCATTATGAGCATCCGCGCAATGTCGGATCGATGGAAAAAGATGATCCGACGGTCGGCACCGGCCTGGTCGGCGCGCCGGCCTGCGGCGACGTGATGAAGCTGCAGATCAAGGTCAATGCCGAAACCGGCATGATTGAGGACGCCAAATTCAAGACATTCGGCTGCGGCTCGGCCATCGCCAGTTCGTCGCTGATTACCGAATGGGTCAAGGGCAGGACGCTCGACGAAGCCGGAACCATCAGGAACACGCAGATCGCCGAGCATCTGTCGCTGCCGCCGGTCAAGATTCATTGCTCGGTGCTGGCTGAAGACGCCATCAAGGCGGCGATTGCCGATTACAGGAAGAAACACGATGAAAAGAAAAGTGCAGATGCTGCGTGATTATCCCCGCCGAATGGCGGGGTCCGGTATAATTATGAACCAGACCCCGCAACAGGTGCGGGGTTGACGTGACGCCCATCATCACCATCTCCGACGCGGCGCTATCCCGTATGCACCAACTGCTGGACAAGCGCGGCAAGCCGTCGGCCGGCATCAAGGTCGGCATCCGCACGCGCGGCTGCTCGGGGCTTTCCTACAGCATCGAATATGCGGACGAAACCAGCACATTCGACGAGGTGGTGGAGAAAGACGGCATTAAAGTGCTGGTCGACCCCAAGGCGGTGATGTTCCTCATCGGCACCGAGATGGATTACGTCGAGGAAAAACTCAAAAGCGGCTTCATTTTCCGCAATCCCAATGAGAAGGGGCGCTGCGGCTGCGGCGAGAGTTTCCATGTTTAATCGTCGCTCCCGCGCAGGCGGGAGCCTATTCGCGAATGGATCCCCGCCTTCGCGGGGATGACGGCTATGAACTATTTTGAAATACTGAATCTTCCCGTTGCCTTCGACCTCGACCTGAGGGCGCTCGACGCGGCCTATTTCAAGGCGCAGCGCGAGCATCATCCGGACAGGGTGGCTGGAAAGCGGGCGCATGAACGGCAGGCCGCCCTGCAACGTTCCGGCGACATCAATGCGGCATATGAGACGTTGAAATCACCACTCAAGCGCGCGCAATACCTGCTCTCTTTGCAGGGGATTACGGTAGGCACGGATAATGATAGTGTCAGGCCGTCGCCGGGGTTGCTTCAGGAAACGCTGGAATGGCGCGAGAAAATTGAGGAATCGGATGCGGAAAAATTGACCAAGCTGGATAACTCACTTAAAGCCATGCAGGAGAAATCCACTGTACTTATTGCCTCACATTATATGGAATCCCGGTGGGAAATGATGACGCAGGAAACATTGCGGTTGCGGTATATTATGAAGGCGAGGGAGGCAATCGTCATCCTGCGGCGAGGCAAAGCCGAGGACGCATGTCCCCGTGCGATGGATGGAGATACTGTGCGGCCGCTTCGCGTCTCGCAGGATGAAGGCCTGTGAACCTCCTGCAAATCCACGAGCCGGGACAAACGCCGCTGCCGCATCAGGACGCGCTGGCGGTCGGCATCGATTTGGGTACGACCAACTCGCTGGTGGCGGTGGCGTCCGCTTCTTATTTTCCCTCCCCCTCGATGGGGGAGAGGGGAGCACATGCGGAAGTGCTGCATAATATCCACGGCCATGCGCTGGTGCCGTCGGTGGTGTATTACGCGCCGGATGGCAGCGTCGAGGTCGGTTATCCGGCCAAGGCGCGCGGCGACCGCGGCGAGGCGGGCGTCATCGCCTCGGTCAAGCGGCTGATGGGACGCGGAACGGAAGACGCCAAAAAATTCTCCGGCTACGACTTTGCGACGGGAGAAGCATTGCGCGTCAAAGCCGGGGGCAGGGCGGTGACGCCGGTGGAAGTTTCCGCCGAAATCTTGAAAATCCTGAAAGCCAATGCCGAGCGGGCGCTGGGGCGCGAAGTGCGGCAGGCGGTGATCACCGTGCCGGCCTATTTCGACGACGCGGCGCGCGCGGCCACCAAGGATGCGGCGCGGCTGGCCGGGCTGGAAGTGCTGCGGCTGGTCAACGAGCCGACGGCGGCGGCGCTGGCTTACGGACTCGATAAGGGCGTCGAGGGCATTTACGCCGTGTATGATTTAGGCGGCGGCACGTTCGATATTTCGTTGCTGAAACTGGAGAAGGGCGTTTTCCAGGTGCTTTCCACCGGCGGCGACACGCAGCTCGGCGGCGACGATTTCGACCAGGCCATCGCCGCCTGGGCATTGACCGGAATGCAGATGGATGAAAAAACGCTCACGCGCGGGCAGGTGGCCTCGGTGGTGGCGCTGGCGCGCGAGGCGAAACATGCGCTGACCGAAAAAAAATCCGCCGTCATTGCCTATAACGGTGCATCGGTCACGCTCGAACGCGAGGACTTCGATGAACTGACCATGCCCTATGTTGAGCAAACCATATCGGTGTGCGAGCAGGCGCTGCTCGACGCCAATCTCTCCATTCCCGACGTCAAGGGCGTGATCATGGTCGGCGGCTCGACCCGCGTGAAGCTGGTGCATGACAAGGTGCGGGAATTTTTTGGCAAAGCCCCGCTGACCGATGTCAATCCCGACGAGGTGGTGGCTATCGGCGCGGCCATCCAGGCGCAGGGGCTGACGCAGGGGTCGAATAATCTGCTGCTCGATGTCATTCCGCTGTCGCTTGGCCTTGAAACCATGGGCGGCTTGACCCAAAAAATCATCCAGCGCAACACGCCGATTCCGGTATCGGTGTCGCAGGAATTCACCACCTGTCAGGACGGCCAGACCGGGATGCAGATTCACGTGGTGCAGGGCGAGCGCGAGATGGTGTCGCATAGCCGTTCGCTGGCGCGGTTCGAGCTTACCGGTATCCCGCCGCTGCCCGCCGGCATCGCCCGCGTGCGCGTGACATTCACCGTTGATGCCGACGGGCTGCTCACCGTCTCCGCCAGGGAAAAAACCACCGGCGCGCAGGCGGCGGTGCATGTCAAGCCGTCCTACGGCCTCCCGCCGGAGGAGATTGAACGGATGCTGACGGAAAGCATGAAAAACGCGCAGAAAGATATTGCCGAGCGGCTGTTGGTCGAGGCGCGGGTCGAGGCTGAGCGCGCGATTGTCGAACTGGAATCGGCGATGAAGCAGGATGCGGCGCTTCTGGAAAAGGCGGAGAAAACACGCATTGACCGGCAGATTGCCGTGCTGCGTAACGTCGCCGCCGGAGACGACCGCGACCATATCGACGCCGAGCTTGCCCAGCTTTCGCGCGCCGCCCAGAATTTTGCCGAAAGAAGGATGAATAGCAAAATCGCACAGATGTTGGTGGGCACAAAAGCTGTGATGGAGAATTAAGTAGATAAATTCCTAAGAAATATATTAATATATCAACATGGGAGACAGCGATAGCACAAAAAAACAATCAAGAGGGATCATTATTGTTGACACTTCCTGCTTGATTAACATGTGTAAAAAACCCAAGATTACCCCCGGCAAAGAGAGCTTTCTGGATTCTCTTGGATATTTAGCGCAGCATGGTTTTACGATCGTCATCCCCGAATTTGTTGTCATTGAGGCGACCAATAAATGCCCCACCAGAGAATTGGAGGCATTGCTCAAAAGGGCAGGTGCTGTGACAAACCATGTGGAAAATCGTGATAAGTTCCTGAATTTTCTTGAAAAGAATAAAGATCGTATCATTATTGAAAAGGCTAACCCTCAGGATCGTGATGGAAATAGTCTGCCTTATTTTGGGATATGCCAGTTAGTACGGGAAGCTGTGGAAATGGCGCAACCTGGGTATGCGGATACACATAAAATGCCTGAAAACCACCACGTCACTCCCCAAGATTATTGGGACAGGCGGGCAAAGTCGAATATCAGGGCGGCGATGAATGCAGCACGTCAACATGCCGATTTGGGTGAAATCCATTGTTTCCGGG
The DNA here is from genome assembly GCA_028873525.1 of Pseudomonadota bacterium. GTDB lineage: Bacteria > Pseudomonadota > Alphaproteobacteria > Rickettsiales > SXRF01 > JABDCD01. Next base: position 4,226 of record JAGWIM010000025.1, on the reverse strand, counting down.
TCATCCTGGACAGCATGATTCACGGGTACCTTAACAGTCCCCATACCCCAAAAACACCCATGTATTTTCTTTGTGATGACACGACCAGCAAAAGAAAGATGTATGATGAATTTATCATGCCATCACGCATTCTAATCAAGGACATGGAGAATCCTCCCACTCTCAATTTTCTGACGGTGGCAGGATTTTTTAGAGCATTGGATGATAAAGGTAGGAATGGGCAGGAAACCAGCTTACTTAAGAAAATGGGCATTTTAGAAAATTCCGAAGCGGTTTTGCGTATCATGTACGAGGATGACGAATGGTATAATCACGTACGGAATCATGCTCAGCGGGACAGGACAGTATTAACGTCGAATCCATCGCCACATCCATATCCATTTGGGAAGGCCATTAGCGATTTGAGACATGATCTTGAACGAGACGCAAAGACAGGTGACAGAGGTTCCATGGTAAATCGAATCTCCGGCGCTGGCCAATCAACTGGAGCGAATCACCTAGAGAGATAATGCTTGCAATAACCGATACAAGCATTAGTCAAGTCCAGTAACCAGAGGACTGAAACCATGCCTAAAATGACATTCGTTTATCCCGACGGCCACGAGCAGGCCGTCGAAGTGCAAAACGGCGTGTCCGTGCTGGAAATCGCGCATAAGAACAGCGTGCCGCTGGAAGGCGCCTGCGAAGGCTCGCTCGCTTGCTCGACCTGCCATGTCATCATCGAACCGGAATGGTACGGCAAGCTCGGGGAAGCCAGCGAAGACGAGGAGGACATGCTCGATCTTGCCTTCGGCCTCACGCCGACCTCGCGGCTTGGCTGCCAGATACTGATGTCCGATGCGCTCGACGGCCTGCGCGTCAAGCTGCCGGCGGCGACGCGCAACATGATGGTGGATAAGAAACCTTAATCCTGCGCGTCTCACAGGATTTAACTCCCCTTGCGCCGCCGTCAAAAGCCGATATAATGCGGCGTTTCCCCGTTGTTCGGAGCTGCCGCATGACTGCCATCCGCATTCAAGGAAAGCCTCGCCTGGTGCCGGTTATAGGCATGATCATCCTGGCGGCGTCGATTGTTTTTATCCTGTTTTCCGGCGCCGCGGGCATTACGCAGGCGGGCATCAGCCGATCTCTCAGCCGGTTCGCCGCCTATGTTGCCGCCGAAGCGGCCGGGAGCGGCAGGGAAGGGCATTTTACTTACGGCGCGGTCGCCATCGAAGGCCTGGGCTTTGACAGACATGCCGTTGTCAGCGACGTGCGCCTCGAAATTGTCGGCAAGCCGATCACCGGGGCAGACCGCTGGGTGGCGACAACGCCTGCCATGCTGGTAATGCCCGATGTCGTGGCGCCCGGCGGGGTTGTTTTCGTTTTTTCATCTCCCGTCAGCATTCTGGAAAATGGCCGGCCCAAGGCGACGCTGACGTTTTCCTCGCCTCTGAAATACAGCTATGCCGACGTGAACACGCGCGCGGCGCGCTTCGTCCGGCACATTGTTTTCCTGCCCGGGAGCGTCATGCTGACGCCGGCCGGCGGCGGGGTGGTGACGATCAGCTATGACGGCATACCCACCGTCCGCCTTGACGTTTCCCCCGATACCAATGCGCGCGACGCCGCCTACGATTTCCGCAACCTGCGCATTGTTACGGCGGACGGCACCGAGGCAACGGTGGGTTCGCTCTCCGGCCGCCTGGAGGAAAAACCGGCGGCGGACGGGCGGGTGAAGGGCAGCGACGTGCTAACGCTTACCGACCTCGCGTTGCATGACCGGAATCGGACGACCAAGGCCTATTCCCTGGCGGTGAACCTGGGCTATGATAAAAATGCGCCGGGCCTGGCAGAGAACGACGACGTGACGATCAACCAGCTTGTGCTGGCCAGCGATGCGTTCAAACTCAAGGCCAACGGTCAATTCCATGTTGCCGAAGGCGATGCGCTGCCGTTCGGCGCGGCCAATGTCAACATCGACAACGTACCGCAGTTTCTGGCGAGCGAACTGGTGCCGGAATCGGTGCGCCGACCGCTGGCTTCGGCCATTGATAAAGCTGCCGGCAAGCCCACCGCCGGCCATGCCGACATTGTCTTAAGGCGTGCAAAGAACGGCACGTTTTATGTCGGCGACGTGACGTTTGAATCGCTGGCGGCGGCAATGTTGGCTGATTTGCTGACGACGTCGCCGCAAGCCGCCGCGCCGAAAAACGATCTTCCGGCGTCGCCGACTGGAAAAGGCAAATAATGTCCGCCGGAAAGAAACCCGTTCGGTTGCCGGAATGGAACCTGCGCGATCTTTATGAAGAGCCTGACGGGCTTTCGGTGGTGCGCGACTTCCAGCGGCTGGAAAAACTCTGCGGCGATTTCAAGAAAGCATATGACGGCAAAGTGGCGGCGCTCCCCGCCGAGGCGCTGGCGGGCGCCATCGCCGATTACGAAACCATCCAGGAACTGATCGGCAAGCTGGGCAGTTACGCGCAACTCGCTTTCGCCAAGAATATGAGCGATGCGGCCATCGCCCGCTTTTACCAGAATACGCAGGAAAAAATCACCACCCTGTCATCGCGTATCCTGTTCTTCACCCTATCCATCAATACGATTGACGATAATGACCTGGCGGAAAAACTGCGCAATCCCTCCTTGCAGAAATTCGCGCCCTGGCTGCGCGATGTGCGCGCCTTCCGCCCCTATCAACTCTCCGAAGCGTTGGAAAAATTGTTGCATGAAAAAACCGTCGCCGGGGTGTCCGCGTGGATTCGGCTGTTCGATGAAAGCATCGCCGCGCTTCGTTTCCGCGTCGGAAACAAGAACCTCACCGAACCGGAAGTCTTCAACCTGCTTTCCAAAAAAGACCCTGCGGCGCGAAAAAAAGCGGCGCTTTCCATCGGTAAGGTGCTGGCCTCCAATGCCAAATTATTCGCGCTGATTACCAACACGCTGGCCAAGGACAAAGACATCGAAGACCGGTGGCGTGGCTTCAAAGCGCCGATTTCCTCGCGCAACGTCGCCAATTATATCGAGGACAAGGTGGTGGATGCGCTGCTCATCGCCGTGCGGAAAAATTACCCGAAACTATCGCATCGTTATTACGCGCTGAAGGCCAAATGGTTCGGCAAGAAGCAACTGGATTACTGGGATCGCAATGCGCCGCTGCCCGGTGACGCCGACCGCACCTATGGCTGGAACGAGGCAAAAGAGCTGGTGTTGACCTCGTACGGCGATTTTTCGCCGGAGATGGCGGCCATCGGCAGGCAGTTTTTTGACAAGCCGTGGATTGACGCGCTGCCTTCGCCGGGCAAATCGCCGGGCGCGTTCGCGCATCCCACCGTGCCGTCGGCGCATCCTTATCTGCTGATGAATTTCCTCGGCAAATCGCGCGACGTGATGACGCTGGCGCATGAGCTGGGGCATGGCGTGCACCAGGTGCTCTCGGGACGGCAGGGCGCGCTGATGTGCGATACGCCGCTGACGCTGGCCGAAACCGCCTCGGTGTTCGGTGAGCAGTTGGCCTTCCGGGAGATGGTGCGCCGTGAAAAAAACGCCGTGCGGCGTAAGCGGCTCATTGCCTCGAAGGTGGAGGATATGCTGAACACCGTGGTGCGGCAGGTCGCCTTCTGCGAATTCGAGAAGCGCCTGCACGCCGAGCGCAAGGACGGCGAAGTGGCGATCGAACGCATCTGCCGGATATGGATGAGCGCGCAGGCCGAAAGCCTGGGGCCGGCGGTGAAGCTGCATGGCGATTACCGCTATTTCTGGACCTATATCCCGCATTTCATCCATTCGCCGTTTTACGTCTATGCCTATGCGTTCGGCGATTGCCTGGTCAACTCGCTTTATGCCGCTTATCAAAGTGGCCGACTGCCGGATTTCGAGAAAAAATATCTTATCATGCTGGAGGCCGGCGGCACGCTGCGGCACAAGGAACTGCTCACGCCTTTCGGCCTGGATGCCGGCCGCCCCGATTTCTGGCAGCAGGGCTTGAACGTTATCGCCGGGATGATTGATGAGCTGGAGTGATTAACATTCCAGGGGATTAATAGCCAAGCCCAAATATTCCTGTCTCAAAAACATTTACATATCCTACCGCTCGGATATAGCTAATTAACCGAATAATTACACATATACCGGATGTGCTTATCGAGTTTTTGCAGGAAGGTATGCGGAGCGTTGTCGGATCGGATTCGGTGTTTGAGATTTGCCCATTGAGGTTCTGATTTATTGCAGTCAGGCGAGTATTTGGG
>JAGWIM010000024.1 GCA_028873525.1 Pseudomonadota bacterium | reverse complement strand
AAACCGTTACTGAGAAAGCGCCGTCGCTTGCGCAGAAAACGGATTTGCTGTTTGCCTTCACCATTGCCAAGCACGTCAAGTCCAACGCCATCGTGCTGGTGAGAAATGTTGCCACCATCGGCATCGGCGCCGGGCAGATGAGCCGCATCGACGGGGCGCGCATCGCCTGCTGGAAAGCCAGGGAAGCCGGGTTGGATACGAAAGGCGCGGTGCTGGCCTCCGACGCATTTTTCCCCTTTACCGATAATGTCGAGATGGCCGCCGAAGCAGGCATCTCCGCCATTATTCAACCCGGCGGCTCCATCCGCGACGGGGAAGTCATCGCCGCCGCCGATAAGCACGGCATCGCCATGGTCTTTACCGGCATCCGGCATTTCCGGCACTAGCGCAAATTCTGTACGCCGGACACGATGGTGCTCAGGAAATCACTGCCGCTGCGTATCACGCTGTCGAAGGAATTGTCCGGTGGTTCAAGCGCGCAGGTCAGCGCGCCGCTACCTTCGGGGAGTCTGCACCAGCCGGCGTTGCCGTCGCCTGAGCGCTTGCAGCCGTAGCCGCGCGTTGTGCCGCTGGCGCCCCGGATGTTGTAGCTTTCGGCGTAGCGGCGGCACAGCGCCCGCGACGCGCTGACGAACGGCCCGCCAACGGTAAAGCTGCCCGAGGCATCGCCATCCTGCCAACTGTAGGAACCGTTTTTCCGGACGGTTTCCATGACGTAGGAAAATATCGTATCGTAATAGGCCTGTTCCGCCTCCGACAGCGTTCCCCGCGCTGCTGTTGCCCTGGCGGCGGACTCGGCTTCGCTTTTCTGCCAGAAATGCCACAGAATCGGCAGCATCAGAAGCAGCAGCAGGTGGAAAATGACGAGCTTAAGCATGTTGGTTGCCGCCCAGCGAGCGGATATGCCGAAGCACCACCATCAGCATGGCGGTGTCGACGGGATTGCCGGCTTTCATGCCGGAGGTAAGCTGTTCGTAGCGCTTGAGCATTCCCAGATGCGCTTCGCACCAGCCGGAAACGCCGGTCTCCGGATGGCGGATGGCAATGGCGGTGAGCCGCCGCTGCTCATCATACAAATCGGCGATGATGGATTGCACGGCGAGCCGATCCCAGTAGGAGCCTGCAACGATTTTGTCGGCGCACGAGCGCAGCCAGCCGAAATGCAGCCGCGCGCCGAGACTGAAATAGGCCTTGCCGACATCGCCGATGGGAAGATTCACTTCGCGTGCCACGGTGACGATGTTAAACGCCGACGAAAGTAGTTCCAGCCCGGCGATGCGGTGCGCCAGCGCCTCCGGCACCTGTTGCTCCTTAAGCTTTGCCAGCAGGGTTTCTTGCGACTGGCGCGTTTCTTCCGAATGCCAGCTGTTCCGGTATTGTTCGATGTTGCCGGCGGCGGGCAGCAATTCGCGGCTGGCTTTGTCGATGTCGATCGGCAGCGGCAGGTTGCGCAGCAGCCATACCGTCACCTGCTCGAGAAATTCGCCCGTCAAGCGCTGCATGTCGGCCAGCGTCTGAGCGGCAACGCTGCTCTCGGCGGCTTCCAGCGCATCCCACAGCGTACGCAAGTCGAAAGCGTCGCGCGCCAGCGCATAAGCGGCGGTGATGTCACGCGGGCCTACACCCAGATCTTCGGCGATGTCGAAGACAAAGGTCATGCCGGCACGATTGATGAGACTGTTGGTGACGACGGTGGCGATGATTTCGCGCTTCAGGTGATGCTGCGAGATGGCGGAAGCGAAACCATCGCGCATCGCCGCCGGGAAATAGCGTATCAGGTCGGCAGCGAAATAAGGCTCATCCGGCAGGCTCGATTCAAGCAGGCTGCGGCAAAGCTCCATCTTGCTGTAGGCCAGAAGCACCGCCAGTTCCGGGCGGGTCAACCCCTGCCGCCCCGCCTTAAGCTCGGCGAGATGCTTATCATCAGGCAGGAATTCGATAGGGCGGTCGAGCAGCCCCTGTTTTTCCAGCGCGCGCATCAGGCGGCCTTGCGAATCGAGCAGCCGCGTTCCCTGTTTTTCAGCGATGGAAAGAGCTTGCGTCTGCAGTACGTTGTCGGTCAGCACCAGATGCGCCACCTCGTCGGTCATGGCGGCAAGCTGCCTGTCGCGCGCCTCCAGCGTCAGCTTGCCTTCGGCCATTTCCCGACTGAAGGCAATCTTGATGTTGACCTCATGGTCGGAACAGTCCACGCCCGCCGAATTATCAATGGCGTCGGTGTTAATGCGTCCGCCGGCGCGCGCATATTCGACGCGGCCTTTCTGCGTGAAGCCGAGATTGCCGCCTTCGCCGACGATTTTGCAGCGCAGTTGTTTCCCGTTCACGCGCACGGCATTGTTGGCGCGGTCGCCGACCTGTTCATTGCTTTCGTCTTCCGCCTTGACATATGTGCCGATGCCGCCGTTCCATAATAAATCGACCGGCGCAAGCAGGATGGCGCGGATAAGCTCGTCCGGCGTCAGGCGGTCGCGGCGGATGCCGAGCGCTTCCTGCGCTTCCTTGCTTAGGGCAATGCTCTTGGCACCGCGTTCAAACACGCCGCCGCCCTTGGAGATACAGCGCACGTCGTAATCCTTCCAGCTCGAGCGCGGCCAGTGGAACAGGCGTTTTCGTTCCTCGAAGCTTGCTTGCGGATCGGGAGCGGGATCGAGGAAAATATGGATATGGTTGAAGGCGGCAACAAGTGCGATGCGGTTGGAAAGCAACACGCCATTTCCGAACACGTCGCCCGCCATGTCGCCGATGCCGACGCAAGTGAAATTCTGCGCCGCGATATCCACGCCCATTTCGCGGAAATGGCGCGTTACCGACACCCAGCCGCCGCGCGCCGTGATACCCATTTTTTTATGATCGTATCCGACCGAACCGCCGGAGGCAAAGGCGTCGCCCAGCCAGAAACCGTATTCGGCGGAAACGGAATTGGCGATGTCGGAAAAGGTAGCCGTGCCCTTGTCGGCGGCCACCACCAGATACGGATCGTCGCCGTCATGCCGCACCAGTTGCGGCGGCGGCGTGACGATTCCGTTTTTGATGTTATCGGTAAGGTCAAGCAGCGCGCGCAAATAGGTTTTGTAACAGGCAACGCCTTCTTCCATCAGCGCTTCGCGGCTGCCTGAAGGCGGTTGTTTGAGCACGAAACCGCCTTTCGATCCGACCGGCACGATGACCGAGTTCTTCACCATCTGCGCTTTCATCAGGCCCAGCACTTCGGTGCGGTAATCGTCATGGCGGTCCGACCAGCGCAAGCCGCCGCGCGCCACCTTGCCGCCACGCAAATGGATGCCTTCGACGCGCGGGCTGTAGACGAAAATTTCAGCGTACGGTACCGGCGGCGGCAATTCCGGTACCTTGCGCGAATTCATTTTGAAAGAAAGCGCCGGCTTGGCGCCGCCATCCGTCGTCTGGAAATAATTGGTACGGATGGTGGCCAGCACTAAGTCCACGTACCGCCGCAATATCCTGTCCTCGGCGACGCCGCTGACATCGGCCAGCGATTTTTCTATTGCTTCCTGCAACGCCTGTTGCCCGGTATCGCGGTCTTTCTCATGCGGGAAAAAACGCTTTTCGAACAGTGACACGATCAGTGCGGCGATGCGCGGCTGCTGCCCCATCGCCTGTTCAATGGCGGCCTGCGCGTAGGTGAATCCAATCTGCCTTAAGTAACCGGCATAAGCGCGAAGCACGGTAATCTGCCGTTCATCAAGCCCGGCGCGGAGCGCCAGCGCGTTGAAACGGTCATTCTCCATATCGCGCCGCCAGACCTTCAGCAGGATATTCTCCAGCAGCGGCTTGACGGTCTCGAGCGGCAGGCCTTCGGCAGTCGCCTGCAATTTGAAATCACGTATCCAGACCGACGGCGCGCCCTCAGCGGCAATCAGGAACGGATGCTCGTCAATGACGCGGAAACCGGCTTTTTCCAGCATCGGCAGGATGTCGGAAAGGGCGATTTCTTCGCTGGGATTATAGGTTTTCAGATGCAGGACGCCGGTCTCGTTTTTAATGGAAAAGAGTTCCAGCGCCAGCCCCTGCGCGGCGATGGCCTCCTCAATCTTGCCGATGTCATAAACCGCCTGGGCGCTGTCGTAACGATTAATGTAATTCTGCGGAAAGGCGCTGCCGTAGATGCGTTGCAGCTTGCCGGCCTTGCGCTCGCCGTGCTTGGCGGCCAGCGCATCGAACAGCGACTCGCTCCAGAGATAGGCGCGCCGCGCGATGTCCTGTTCGATTTTTTTCATGTCCACCGACGGGATATCGCCCGGCGTGGTTTTGAGAATGACGTGCAGCCGCGCCAGCGGCGCCTCGGTAATCTGCGTCGAAAAGGACGATGATGTGGCGTTGAAGGCTTTTTCTATGATGGTCTGAATCTGGTGGCGCAGTGAAGTGGAGAAACGCTCGCGCGGCACGAACACCATGGCGCTGATGAAGCGCTCGAACGCATCGCGGCGCACGAAGACGCGCACGCCGGGCTTGGCCTCCAGCGCCAGCACGCCCATGCCGGTGTCGAACAGATCATCGTCCGACATCTGGAACACCTCGTCGCGCGGTAGGAATTCGAGGATGGATTTAAGCGCTTTGCCGTCGTGGCTGGCCGGGTCGAGATCGGCGCGTTTCAGTACTTCGGCGATTTTCCGGCGTAACAGCGGGATGCGCTCGGCGCTCTGGTAATACACGTTCGAGGTAAAGAGGCCAAAAAACCGCGCCTCGCCGATGACGTTGCCCCTGGCGTCAAACCGCTTGAGGCTGATGGTGTCCATCGGCACCGGGCGGTGCAGCGGCGAGCGGCGGTTGGACTTGGTGATTTCGATGAATTGCGGCGCGGCGAGGAAACGCTCCAGCTCGGCGTCGGCGGTGTCGTCGGTGATTTTGAGAATGCCGAGCTTGGTCAGCGCCGCCTTGCTCTTGCCGGGCGCGCCGTATTCGCCGTAGCCGAGAAAAAGGAAATTGCGGTCGGCCAGCCAGCGCAAAAATGCCTTAACCTCGCCGGAGGCGGCGCGGCCGAAACCGCTTTTGGCTTTGCTCAACGTCCGGGCATAGGCGGCGACTTTGGCGACGATGGGTTTCCAGTCCTCGACCGCCGCCTTGATGTAGCCCAGCACCCATTCGAGATCGGCAGCAAGCTGCGCGGCGGTCAAATCCTCCGGCAGCGGCGAGATTTCAAAATGAATCAGCGACTCGGCGGATTTCTTCTCGCTGTCGATGATCGCTTCGAGCGCGCCGCTTTTGCCGCGTCTCACGTGGATGATGGGGTGGATAGTCTCGCGGACGGTAAAACCGTGGCGGATCAACTCGGTTGAGAGCGAATCGACGAGAAACGGCATGTCGTCGTTGATGATCTCGATGGCGGTGTTCTTGCTGTCATAGCCGTGCTCATGCTTCTGTGGCGTGAAGACGCGGATCTTGGGTTTGCCGGGCGGACGATCCCGCATAAATTCATAGGCCGACATCGCCAGCGCCACGGCGTGCGCCGGGCCGTAATGCTCAAGGTCATCCAGCGGCGCGCGGGCGTAAAATTGCCGCACGAAACGGTGGAGCCGGGCGTCCGCATCTTTCGGCAGGGCGGCGAGGATAGCGTTAAGCTGGTGAGAGTGCTGCTCCTGGTATGCGCTTTTCATTCGATGTCCGGACAGGGTTCTGCTATGAAAACGTCATGAATAGCATTTCTTTTGAGGAATATCTAGAGCCGGTATGCGCCATCGCCGAAGATGCCGGCCGCCTCATTATGCGGTATTTTTCCGGTACGTTCGGTACACGCCGCAAGGACGACGAAAGCCCGGTCACCGACGCCGACATCGCCGCCAATGAATTTATCGTTAAGGCTTTGTTGCGGCTCACGCCGGGGATTCCCGCCGTTGCGGAGGAAAGCGACAGCCACGCCGAAGCGCATTTGCGCGAAGGCGGGTTCTGGCTGGTCGACCCGCTGGACGGCACGCGCAGCTTTGTGCGCGGCGAAACGGAATTCACGGTGAATATCGGGCTGGTGCGGGATGGCTGCCCGCTGCTCGGCGTGATTTACGCGCCGCCACAGGAAACCTTGTATTGGAGTGCGAAGGAACAGGGCGCGTTCCGCCGCGTAAAAGGCGGGGCGGCAGAGCGCATCCATACGAGAAAACCGCCAGCGGACGGGCTGGTGGTGGTAAGAAGCCGGTCGCATCCGTCGGCGAAAACCTCGGTCTATCTGGAAACGCTGAATATCAAGGAGCAACTCGGCAAATCCAGCGCCATCAAATTCTGCATGGTGGCCGAGGGCAGCGCTGATATTTATCCGCGGTTCGGACGCACGATGGAATGGGATACCGCCGCCGGCCAGGCCATCGTCGAGGCGGCGGGCGGCCGCGTCGAAACCGAAGGCGGCCAGCCTTTTACTTACGGCAAGCCGGGATTTGAGAACCCGGCGTTTATCGTTTATGGCCAATAACCCCTCTCCCTCCGGGAGAGGGCTATAACTTCCCCTCAACCGCATCCCAAAAATTCACCTCAAGTTTTTTACCGTAAAGCGTTGCGATGCCGGCGAGGCTGCCCGGCGAGGTGATGTTGATTTCGGTCAGCCAGTCGCCGATGATGTCCAGCCCGGCAAAGAGAATCCCTTTTTCCTTCAGAACCGGGCCGATGGCGTCGGCGATGTCGCGCTGGCGTTGCGTCGCCCTGGCTTTGACGTATTTCGCGCCGGCATGGATATTGGCGCTGGTGGCGCCTTTGGGCGGAATGCGCCCGGCGATGGCGGCGAATTTCCCGTCGATCATGATGATGCGCCGCTCGCCGGTTTTCATCTCCGGCAGATAGCGCTGAATTATCCACGGCTCCTTGTGCAGGCTAAAAAGCTCTTTCATCAGCGCGGAAAAATTGTCGTCGTCCTGCTTCAGCCGGAAGACCGCGCGGCCGCTATGGCCATAAAGCGGCTTGATGACGATGTCTTTCTGTTCCTGGCGGAACGCCTTGATTTCCTCGATGTCGGCGCTTATCAGCGTCGGCGGCATGAATTTTTTGAAGAGAATCGGAAAGAGTTTTTCCGGCAAATCGCGCACGGACGCCGGATTATTCACCACCAATGTTTTCGGGTGCAGTTTTTCCAGCAGATAGGTCGTGGTGATATAGGACATGTCAAACGGCGGGTCCTGCCGCAGCAGGATGACCTCCATCGCCTGAAGATTGAGCCGCTCCGTTTTTCCAAGCGTGTAATGGCGCTTGGCATCCTTATGCAAGGTCAGCCGCCCGGCGCGCGCGGTGACGCGTCCATTTTTCCAGCTTAATTTATCCGGCGTGTAATACCATAATTGGTGCCCCCGCACCTGTGCTTCCAACCCCAGCCGGAATGTCGTCTCAATCGCCGGGTCAATGGAGGCGATCGCGTCCATTTGTATGGCGACACGCAGCGTCATTGCGGCGTATAGCCGCGGCGCGGATCGTCCTTCAGCACAACGTAACTCACGACGCGCTGGACGTAAGGCGTTGTGCCGGTGACATAGGTGACCCGGTTCAGCTCGTCCTGATTCTGCGCGATGCCCATCAGGTACACCACCTGGTTCACCGTAATTACTGAATAGTTGATCGAGCGTATGTCGCGCGTCAGCACCAGTTTCGTGCGTATCTGCGTGCTGATCCAGACATCGCGGGCGTAATTCCAGAAGCCGGATTTGTCGTTGACCTGCACATTGTTCATCACTTCCTTGACGCCGAGCGCCTGCCAGGCCAGCCGCACTGCCTCGATCTGTGCCTCCGGCGTATCGACGTTGCCAGCCAGCAGCACGCGGCCTTCCACCACCTTGACATCGACGTTGGCCAGCAAATCCTTGTAATCGTGCTGCGCGTAAAGATCCTTGATCTTGACCAGGATGCCGGCGTCATCGAGGGCATTGCCGACCGATCGCTCCTGCGCCACCACCACCGCCGCCTCGGTGCCACCGCCGATGAGCAGCGGCACGCAGCCGGAAAGCAGGACAGCGGCGCCGAGGGCGAAAATAATACCGCTGATACGCATCATGGCCTCCACGCATCCTTGATATGCCGTGGCCAGCGCCACGGCGTCATCCAGATGACATCGAAACGTATAGCACAGTTCTGCTCTCCGGCAAGCGTGGAGGATTGCGCCAGCCACATTTCCATGGCGCGGGCGATGCGCTGCTGCTTCCACGGCGCGACCGATGTTTCGCACTCTTCCCACGTTTTGCGCGCCTTAACTTCAATCGCCGCCAGCGTATTTCCGCGCTTCGCCAGTATGTCAATCTCACCCAGCGCATTGCGCGAGCGGCCGGCGAGGATGCGGTAGCCCTTGCCGCGCAGATACCAGCCCGCCAGTTTTTCGGCGTTGATGCCCCAGCGGTGGGCGCGGCGGCGTTTTTGGAGATCAGGCATGAATCAGAGAGGCCGTGCTTCGTGGAGAATGGCATCGCGCAGGCGGTGATAAATGCCCTTCTCGAAAACAATGTCCACTTCCCGCCCCATCAGCGCCGCGACTTCGCGGCAGAAGCGCAGGAACCCGAAAGGATCGACATCGTAACGCATGGCGATCAAAAGGTCGATGTCGCTGTCCGGCCTTTCCTCGCCGCGCGCCACCGAGCCGAACACGCGCACGTCCTCGACACCATGCCGCACGGCAAGCGCCAGGATTTCATTGCGATGGGCGCGGAGTTGATCAAGCAGGGGCATGGTTATTTTGCCTCCGCCTTAAAGCCGTGCTTAATCCATAATCCTATAGCGAAGATAAGTGGGACAAGTAAAGGAGGAAGAATAACCCAAGCAATACGACACCACACCTCAGTTATATATTCATTATGGGCGGCAGTATGATCTGCAATACACGCAGCTTTATCTTTATAAGCCGATGGTGCATCTGGAAGTGAATTCCAAAAATCTGCATCACTTTTTGAAATTTCGACAGTCTTAACTGGTTGTACATTTTGAGCCGTATTAGCTATATTACCAGCATATTTTTCACAGTCGGGATTATAGCTTGCAAGAAAGGAAACTGCAGAATGATTCCAAACATTATGCTGATACCATCCCATACCAATAACCCAGAGAACGCTGGCTACAATCCAGAGTCGAGATAGTCCATGTAGCCAATTTATTTTCTTCATAACTATACTTCCATCAACCCTTATATATTTACAAAACAATGCCTCACTTTTGGCATATTGAGTTTCAAAATAATTCAGCAACTCACGTTCTTTCTGTACTTTTCTTGTTCTCTCGTTCGGCGGCCATTCATTCTTATCCTCAAATTCTGCAGAGTGATTGAATAATTCATCGGTATAATTTTTGACGTCAGAGCCAAATAAGAAAAAGGCTTGACGGCGAGGGATATATAGCAAGTGTCGAGTTTGTGGTTTTGCATTCCCATCCGCCTTTATAGCCGCTAGAAAATCTAGCACTTTTTCGTAAACCGCATATCTTTTATCAAACAAATCCTGTTTCCTTTTCAATTCCGCCGTCCGCCATTGCCGCCAAGCGATATAAATACCAAACAGAGCAAGAGTTGGCGTTGATAAAGCCGCTAAAATATCCACCCAGTCTTTTGGAGAATTGGTCATAATCATATCTTTGAATTTGCCGCATAATGCTCCAAATTCCATTCAATGTCAAAAGGGCGCTGTATTAGTGTTCCCTGTCATTCCCGCGCAAGCGGGAATCCAGCAGCGGCGCGTCTGCGCCGCAGAAGGATTTATACCGCGCCCACGGCGCTTTGCTGGATTCCCACTTTCGTGGGAATGACAGGTCCTATTTTAATTTCAGCGCCAGCGCGTAGATTTCCTTGCGCGGCCTGCCGGTCTGCTCGGCGAGGATGGTTGCCGCTTCCTTGACGCTGTGCGATACCAGTAAGAAGCGCAGCTTTGTTTCGATGTCGGCATCGCTTATCGCGGCTTTCTCAGGCGGGGCGATGACGATAACCACTTCGCCTTTCGGCGCGCCGGTCTTTTCATAATGCGCCTGTAATTCCTGTAAGGCGCCGCGCCGCGTTTCCTCATAGAGCTTGGTAAGCTCGCGCGCCACCGCCGCCGGCCGGTTGCCCAAACCTTCATTAAGCAGCGCCAGCGTCTCCGGCAGTCGCCGCGCCGATTCAAAAAATATCAATGTTGCCGGAACGGCAGCGAGTGCGGCAACTTCCTTGCGGCAGGCTTCCTTTTTTGCCGGCAAAAATCCGGCGAAGAAAAACCGGTCGGTCGGCAGCCCCGAAAGACATAGCCCGGCCAGCACGCTGGATGCGCCCGGCAGCGCCGTAATATAAAATCCCCGTTCGACAACCTCGCGCGCCAGCTTGTAACCGGGGTCGGAGATAAGCGGCGTTCCGGCGTCCGACACCAGCGCCAGGCACTTTCCTTCCTGAAGCATCGCCATGATTTTCGGGCGGCGTTCCTTGCCGTTATGATCGTTGTACGAAAGCGTGGGTTTCCTGATGCCGTAATGCGAAAGCAGCTTCGCCGTCACCCGCGTGTCCTCGCAGAGAATGAGATCGGCGGCTTTCAGCGTATCCAGGGCGCGCAGCGTCATGTCGCGCAGACTGCCGATGGGCGTGGCGACGATGTAAAGTCCGGGTTGCATTTGACTGGAATCCTGTTTCACGCTAGCGTCCCGCTGCCTGATGCTTTGAAGAACTATACCGCATGACATTCCCTTTGTCGAAACTTGCCGTCTGCGCCCTGCTGCTGACTGGTTGCGCCGCTACCGGCCATATGCTGTCTGCTGTCTCGGGCGAGGCTCCTTCTGCTCCCGTTGTGCCGCCGTTGGCCGCGGCGTCCAGCGTCGTGCCGCCACCCGGCGTGATTCCGCCGTCGGCGCCGTCGGTGAAGGTGGCGTTGCTGCTGCCGTTGTCGGGCGAATCAGTGGCGGTGGGCACCGCGATGCTCGACGCGGCGACGATGGCGCTTTCCGATAATTATCTGACCGCTCCCTCCGACCAGATACATTCGCAGATCATCCTGCTGCCCAGGGATAGCGGCAGCACGCCCGCCGATGCCGCCACGGCGGCACAGCAGGTGGTGGGGCAAGGCGCAACGTTCATCATCGGGCCGCTGTTTTCGCAATCCATCGCCCTGGTTGCACCCATCGCCAGGGCGCATCACGTGGATGTACTGAGCTTCTCCAATAACCGCGCCGTCGCCGGCCCGGGCGTGTACGTCTTTGGCTTCCTGCCGGAGCAGCAGGTCGAGCGCATCGCCGAATATGCCTATCTGCGTAATTACCAGCGCATTGCCGTGCTGGCGCCCAACGACTCCTACGGCCAGAAAATCAGGGACACGCTGATAGATTCGTACCGCCGCAAAGGGGGCGTCGTCTCACCCGTCGAACTCTATGCGCCAAGCCCGGCCAATATCGACGCCGCCGCGGCGCGGCTGGAGGCGGCCTACGCCAGCGCGAAGGAAGGCCGGCGCTTCCAGGCCATCTTTATCGCCGACGGCGGCTACCAGTTGAAGCACATCATCGCCTCTCTGGAAAAGCATCACGTCGACCTGCAGAAAATAAAATTGCTGGGTACCGGCCTGTGGGATGACCCCGACATCGCCGGGATTCCGGAAATGAACGGCGCCTGGTTTCCCAGCTCGCCGCCGCAGCCCTACCGGATTTTCGAGAGGCACTTCATCGCCACTTATGGCTACAAGCCGGTGCGGCTGGCAAGTTTGGCCTATGACGCGGTGACGTTGGTCGCCAACCTGACGCGGCCGACCACCGGCAGCGGCCTGAGCGACACGGCGCTGACCAACCCCGCCGGGTTCGACGGCCCGGCCAACGGCATGTACCGCCTCATGTCCGACGGCACGTCCGACCGCAAGCTCGATGTCATGGAAATTACGCCTTCAGGCGCTAAAGTCATTGATACCGCGCCGAAAACCTTTTCTAACTGAGCAGTTCCGCCGTCAGCCGGTTCAGCACCAGCCGGCCCTTAAGCGTCGTTTGCAGCCGCGCCGGATCGCCTGCCAGCATGCCCTGCGTGATGTAAGCGTCGCGCTTTTGCAGATGGATGTGACAGTCGAGCGCCTGGCCGGTCTGCTCTGCAAACGCCGCGTAGCCGATGCCTTCGCGCAGGCGCAGCCCCATCATCACGCGCTCCTCGATCGCTTCGCGGGCGCTAAGCGGCTGCCATAGCTCAACGCCGTGTCCTTCTTTTTCCACCTGCTCCAGCCAGCGCTCCGGGCTTTTTAAGGTTTGCGTGGCGTGGCGCAGGGGAGAAGCGCGGTCAGGAGACCGCGCCAGCCCTGTGTTGCGCTCCATGCGAGAGCGTTCAATATCCAGCCGCCCGTGCGCCCCCGGCCCGATGCCGACATATTCCCGCCCCTGCCAATAGGCGAGATTGTGGCGGCTTTCCTCGCCGGGGCGGGCGTAGTTGGAGACTTCATATGCCGGAAGACGGTGCGTCGCCATGACGTCCTCGGTCAGGCGGTAGAGCGCTTCGGCTTCGGCCTCATCGGGCAAGGCAAATCCGCCTTTTGCATAGGCATGATGGAAGGCTGTATTTTCCTCGATGGTGAGCTGATAGAGCGAGAGATGCCCGTCGGCATAATTCAGCGCGTCGGATAACTCCTTTTCCCAGTCCGTTGTCGTCTGGCCGGGACGCGCATAAATGAGGTCGAAGGAATAACGGTCGAACGTCCGGCGGGCGCGTTCCACCGCTTTCAGCGCTTCGCCGGCGCTATGGCCGCGGCCAAGGAATTTCAATTCCTCATCACGCAGCGACTGCACGCCCAGAGACACGCGGTTGATGCCGGCGGCCTTGAAATCGGCAAACGTATCCGCCTCGACCGAGGTCGGGTTGGCTTCCAGCGTAATCTCAAGGTCATCCGATACCGACCATAGACTATGCACACGCCCGATAAGCGCCGCTGACGTATCCGGCGGCATCAGCGACGGCGTGCCGCCGCCGAAGAAAATGCTGGTCACCTGCCGGTTCGGTATGTGCGCCGCCATATATTCCAGTTCCTTAAGCAGGGCGGAGCGCCACCTGTCCTGCTCCACTTCTTCGCGCACATGCGAATTGAAATCGCAATAAGGGCATTTCGACTTGCAGAACGGCCAGTGGATATAGACGGCTAATAAACCCCGCGCTTGTTGCGGGGTCTGGCAGGTGCTATGGTTGGTTGCAGGCATTATCGCAATCTATAGGGAACCGAACCCCGCAACAAGTGCGGGGATGATTATGAAACCCTCCCCCGCCGAACAGGACGCGCTGGTTGCTCTGCTGACGCGCATCTATCTCGATATCAACGTCATCGAGGAGGAATACGCGCTGTTGATTGGCGACCATGATTTCAGGCCGCGCATCGAGTATTTCCACGATGCCATCCGCGCTTTCACCTCGGAGGACAAAAAAGCGCGCGAGGCCGGCGGCAGGCTTTCCATCGAACAATTGGCCTACGACCTCTCCTGCCTGCGCTACCTGCAGGCGATGCCGCTTTCTTCCTTCGCGCCGGGCGAGGCGCTGTCGCCTTCGGTGGAGATGGTCAGGGTTGAGCCGGGGCTGGTGCCGAAAGCCAAACGCCCCGACCGCGATACGCGCCGGCGGCTGGTGGATTTATACCAGCATTACGCCGTGCTGTTCGCCGCGCTGCTGAAACCCTTTGCCGATAACGATTATAAGGAGCGCACCGAAGCGCTGAACGACGGCGTGCGCGAGCTTGCCGCGCTGATCCGCCAGATGGAAGGGCTTTCCAAGGGCGCCGTGGCGCCGGAGCAGGTCATCGCAGCGGTTCAGCATCTGGAGGAAAGCGATCTGCGCCATCTCATCCTGATGTTCCTGCAGCAGCAGAAATACAAGCGCCGGGAAGATACGAAGAAACTGGTGAAAGGGCTTAAAAAACACAGCGACGGCAAGGACAGGGACATCGCCGCCATCGAAAAAGCCCATATGGAATATGTGATGGCGCAACTGGCGATTTTCGAGGAATCGCGCGACATGATAAAGAAAATGGCGTCGCAGGGCATGAACGTCGTCGGCAAGTTCGTCGCCGGTGCGGTGGCGGCGGCGCAGCATGAGAGAGGAAGGTGATATGAAAATCCTGCTTATCGAGGACGACAGGGAGGCCGCCAAGTACCTGCTCAAGGGCCTGCGCGAGCAGAATTATGTCGTCGACCACTGCGCCGGCGGCAAGGACGGCCTGTTCATGGCCGCCTCCGGCAAGTACGACGCCATGATTATCGACCGTATGCTGCCGGAGGTGGACGGCATCACTATCATCCAGACGCTGCGCGCCTCCGGCAACGAAACCCCGGCGATTATCCTCACCGCGCTCGACAAGGTCGAGGAGCGCGTGAAAGGCTTGAAATCCGGCGCCGACGACTACCTCGCCAAGCCCTACAGCTTCACCGAGTTATTGGCGCGGATCGAGGCCATCACGCGGCGCAAATCCGCCGAGAAAGCGGTGACGAAACTCACCTGCGGCGATCTGGAAATGGATCTGCTGACGCGCACGGTGAGGCGCGGCGGCAAGCCCATCGACCTGCAGGCGCGCGAGTTTGCGCTGCTGGAATATCTGATGCGAAACGCCGGCACGGTGATTACGCGCACCATGCTGCTGGAACATGTGTGGGATTATAATTTCGACCCGCAGACCAATGTCATCGACGTGCACATCTCCCGCCTCCGCCACAAAATCGACAAGGGATTTGATAAATCGCTTATCCAGACGCTGCGCGGCGCCGGGTATAAACTGGTCGCCTAGCCCCGCACTTGTTGCGGAGCATTGCGGGGTCTGGTATTCATAATCTGTCATTCCCGCGAAAGCGGGAATCCAGATCAATTACAATAGATTGACACGCTGATAGCTGTGGCGGATATTACCGGCATAAGGAGGGCGTATGATACCAATTCAACAAATTTCCAATATCATAAAATATCTGTGGAAGGATGAAGAAAAGCATTACAGTGAATCGCTCTTTGACAAAGAATCAATCAAGGATCATATTTTTCATGACCTTGTGGTACTTCGAGCATGGATAGAAAAAGTCAGAGAAATACAAAATGAGTGAGCGAGATGGCCGAAACTTGGAAAGATTTTACTCATAAACTCGTTGTTGATTTTTGCAATGAGAGAGGTTCGCGCACATTCACGCTGCAAGATTTTCAGAAAGCCAATGATAGAAAAATCCGCTCCTTTAGCGAGAAGAACAATCATCCGTTCGACAAAGTCCGCCAGCAGCTTCAATTTTTAGAACATAAGGGCATCCTTACGTTTGTTGACAACAAGGGCACATATACTTTGCGTGAGCCTGAGATTCTGCTCAATGAATTGTCGGAAGAAAAAGTCGAGTTTATCCACGAAAAAGAACCCGACAAAAGAGAGTATATCAGAGAAACATTTGCCCGTGACAGGGGATGGGTAAAAGAAGCAAAAGAAAAATTTGGCTCCTATTGTTTGCACCCAAAATGCGCCAACACATTTAACAAACAGGATGGGCTTCCTTATATCGAAGTCCATCATATCGTCCCGCTGTTTGAAGGTGGCGAAGATGCCGTATGGAACTTAGCCGTGGTTTGTGCCCACCATCATAAAATGGCGCATTTCGCCGATTACGATACGCAGAAAAGATTACAAGATCTTTTTCTTGAGATTGTTGAGAGGCGACTGTGAAATCGGAAAACCACAAAGATTGGTCGAGTGCGATTGCGCTACGCATCACAGACGAATTGGCGATAAAAGAGGATTTTCCCGAAGATACAGAAATACTGCGCGGGATTTTAGAGAAACTCCTTTCTCAAAATGTATGGGCAGTAAAAAAACTGATCGGCACCGGCATTATTGAAGAAGATTATCCTTGCGAAGGCGGGGACGAGAATGACGGTAATTGGTTTTCTTCCTAAAAATTCGCTAGGCTGAGCAAAATGCGAAGCTTTTGCGAGAATCGCAGCGAGGCGTAGCAGCGCTACGTTGAGCAAGACTCGCAGCAACAGCAAGCGAGTTTGCCAGCCTAGTAGAATTTCGTTATAAGACCCCATGGAATCCAAGCTCGCGCGTATTGTAAAAACCTTCACTTTCCGGCTGGCGCTGGTCTATGTCGGGCTATTCTCGCTGTCGGTGATATTGCTGTTCACCTTTATTTATACCTACGAGACGAACCATCTCGAGGCGCAGGTGAGCGACGCCATCCGTATGCAATACACCTACCTCGCCGATGAATACCGCAGGAACGGCACGCCCGGCGTCGAGGCGCGCATGAAGGAGCTGATCGCCGACGACGACGAAGGCAGCGGCATCTTCATGCTGGTCAACCAGAAGGGCGAAAAGCTGGCGGGAAACCTGAACGAATGGCCGGTGCGCGCGCCGCATGAAACGCCGTTCGAAAAAATCGGCTGGTGGACGCGCTTTCACATCGAGGGGCTGCATAACAACTCGCAGAGCATCGCCGTCCGGGCGGTGATGATTCCGCTTTCCCGGTGGCGCAGCCTCCTGGTCGGCCAGACGCTGCTGGGCAGCGAGCGCGTCGAGCAGACCATCGTGCAGACCTTCTGGGCCAGCCTGATGCTGACGCTGGCCATGGCGTTTTTCGGCGCGCTGATTATGACGCGGAGCGTCATGCGGCGGCTTTCCGTCATCAACCATTCGGCCGAAACCATCATGCACGGTGACCTGGGCGCGCGCGTGCCGTTTACCCAGGGCGGCGACGAGTTCGACGATCTCTCCTCCAACTTGAACCAGATGCTCGATAAAATCGAAACGCTGCTGGAATCGATCAGCCAGTTTTCCACCAACATCGCGCACGATCTGCGCAGCCCCTTAAACCGCATCATCAGCCGGCTGGACGCAAGCCTCAGGCACCTCGAGCGCGACAACCCGGCGCGCGGCCTGCTTGAAAAAAATATCCATGAACTGCAAGAGCTGGTCGCCACCTTCAACTCCATCCTCAAGATTTCCGAACTGGAAGCCAATACCGAATTCCGCACCTTTAGCGCCTGCGATCTGCGCGAGATTATCGGCGGGCTGGTCGAGCTGTATGAGCCTTATGCGCTGGAGAAAAAAATTGCGCTGCACAATGCGGTGAGCGAAAACGCCGTCATCGACGGCGAGAAAAACCTGCTGACGCAGGCGGTTGCCAACCTGCTCGACAATGCGCTGAAATTCACGCCCGAGGGCGGCAAAGTCACCATCGCCTGCGAGAAAAGCGCCGGCGCCACCGACCTTATCATCACCGATTCCGGCCCCGGCATCCCTTCGGCATTCAAGGGCAAGGTATTCGAGAAATTCTTCCGCCTCGAGCAGAGCCGCCATACCAGAGGCAACGGGCTGGGGCTGTCGCTGGTCGCCGCCATCGCCCGCATCCATAACGCCGCGATTACGCTGGACGATAATCATCCGGGGCTGGTGGTGCGGGTATCGTTCCCGCAGGCCGATGCTTGATATTGATACTTTATAGGATTAGGTTGAACCCTGTGAGCCGTGCAAACGGCTGCACAGGATCTTGCGGGAACCCGACCGCACCCTGTGCAGCGCCTTAGGCGCTCACAGGGTTAATCATAGGAGAATCATCATGCTCAAGGGAAAAAACGCCATCGTCACCGGATCGACCAGCGGCATCGGCCTGGCCATCGCGCACGCGCTGGCGGCGGAAGGCTGCAACGTGCTGCTCAACGGTTTCGGCGACAAGGCGGCCATTTCGGCGCTGGTCAATGAATTACAGCAGAAATACCGTGTCAACGTCGATTACTCGCCCGCCGACATGACCAAGCCCAAGGATATCGTCGACATGGTGGCCATGGGCGAACGCATGTTCGGCAGCGTGGACATCCTGGTCAACAACGCCGGCATCCAGTTCACCGCGCCGGTTGACCAGTTCCCCGCCGAGAAATGGGATGCCATCATCGCCATCAACCTTTCCGCTTCGTTCCACGGCATCAGGGCGGCGCTGCCGGGCATGAAGAAAAGAAATTACGGACGCATCATCAACATCGCCTCCGTGCATGGGCTGGTCGCTTCCGAAAATAAATGCGCCTATGTCGCCGCCAAGCACGGACTCATCGGGCTGACGAAGGTGGTGGCGCTCGAAAACGGCGATTATGACATCAGCTGCAGCGCCATCTGCCCCGGCTGGGTGCACACGCCGCTGGTCGAAAAACAAGTGCAGGATAAAGCCAAGGCCGAAAACATCACGCCGGAGGAAGCCACTAAGGAAATGCTCGGCGAGAAGCAGGCGATGAAGCGCTTTACCCATCCGGAGCAAATCGGCGGACTGGTGGTGTTCCTGTGCGGCGACGCGGCGGCCACCATGACCGGCGCGCCCGTCATTATCGACGGCGGCTGGACGGCGCAGTGAGGTCATCCGGCGCGGCGCGCGGCGCCGTATCGTACAGGAAAGAAGCCCGAATGACTGCCAGTAACAGCCAACCAGCCGGCCCGGTTAAATAATGCGTTATCTCTCCACTCGCGGCAGCGCGCCTGCCCTGTCTTTTGAGGATACCGTGCTGGCGGGGCTGGCGCCGGACGGCGGGCTGTACGTGCCGGAAACCGTTCCTGCGTTTTCAATGCCGGAGATTGCCGCCATGCAGGCCATGTCGTATCCGGAACTGGCCTTCACTGTCATCTCGCGCTTTGCCGGAAATATTCCGCCGGAAACGCTGGAAGCCATCATCGGCGAATCCTATGGTACGCATTTGCGTTCAAGCGCCTCGCAGGCCGGATTATTCCGCCATGCCGCCGTCGCGCCCCTGGCGCAGCTCGACGCGCATACATTCTTGCTTGAACTGTTCCACGGGCCGACGCTGGCGTTCAAGGATTTCGCGCTGCAATTCCTGGGCCGCCTGCTCGGTTATATGCTGGAGAAGCGCGGCGAAAAAGCCGTCATTGTCGGCGCCACTTCGGGCGACACCGGATCGGCGGCCATCGAAGGCTGCCGCGGGCGTGAGGGCATGGAGATTGTCATCCTTCATCCCTATGGCCGCGTCTCCGACGTGCAGCGCCGCCAGATGACCACCGTCACCGACGGGAACGTGCATAACATTGCGATTGAAGGCACGTTTGATGATTGCCAGGACATCGTGAAGGCGCTGTTCGCGGATGCCGCGTTCCGCGACAGGCATCACCTCGCGGCGGTGAACTCCATCAACTGGGCGCGCATCGTCGCGCAGATTCCTTATTATTTTTACGCCGCGTTGCAGCTCGGCGCGCCTGCCAAGGCCGTGAGTTTTTCGGTGCCGACCGGCAATTTCGGCGACATCTACGCCGGTTACATGGCCAAAAAAATGGGGCTGCCGGTCTCCCAGCTCATCATCGCCGCCAACCGCAACGACATCCTCGCGCGCTGCCTGGAGTCCGGCGTGTACGGCATGGACAAGGTCACGCCGACGCTCTCGCCCAGTATGGACATCCAGGTATCGAGCAATTTCGAGCGGCTGCTGTTCGACCTGCATGACCGCAACGGAAAAACCATCGACGACAGGATGGCGCGTTTCCGCAAGGAGAAGCAATTCACGCTGTCGCCTTCGGCATGGAGCCGCTTCAAGGCCGAATTTTCCGCCGGGTCGGTGAACGACGAGGACACTAAAAAAACCATCGCCGACACCTATGCCGCCAGCGGCGTACTGCTCGACCCGCACAGCGCCGTCGGGCTGACCGCGGGGCAACGCTGCCGCCGCGACACCTCAGCGCCGCTGGTGGCGCTGGCCACCGCCCACCCGGCCAAATTTCCCGACGCGGTCATGGCCGCCACCGGCGTCACGCCCGCCCTGCCTGTGCATTTACAGGATTTGCTCAGGAAAAAAGAGCGGTTCGACACGCTGAAAAACGATACGGTTGCGGTGAAAAAATACATTGAGCGAAGCCTGTGAAACACTTTTTTTGTCATCCCCGCTTGATGCGGGGATTTCAGGCAACATGCCGTGTCTCCGGATTCCCGGACAAATCGGGGATGACGGGGTAACATCATGACCTACCAACTCACCACCTTCCCAAACGGCCTGAAGGTCGCCACGGAATTCCTGCCCGGCGCCGAGAGCGTCGCGGTGACGGTCAGCGTCGGCGTCGGCGCGCGCTATGAAAGCGAAGCGGAAAACGGCCTGTCGCATCTGCTGGAACACATGGCGTTCAAGGGCACGAAAACCCGGAGCGCGCGCGACATCGCGGAGGCGTTCGACGCCGTCGGCGGCCAGGCCAACGCCTTCACCTCGATGGAAGCCACCGTTTATTTCGCCAAGGTGTTGAAAGAGGACGTGCGGCTGGCCACCGACATCCTCGGCGACATAGTGCAACATTCGGTGTTCGACGAAACGGAGCTTTCGCGCGAGAAAGGTGTCGTCATCCAGGAAATCGCCATGCATTACGACGCGCCGGACGATCTCGTCAACGATTATTTCGACGAAACCGCCTTTCCGAATCAGCCGCTGGGACGCTCGATTTTAAGCGGCGAGGAGCGCATCAAGGCGGCGTCGCGCGATGATTTGCTGCGTTATATGGACGCGCATTACCGCGCGCCGCGCATCGTGCTGTCGGCGGCGGGGAATATCGGCCATGAGGCATTCGCAGCGCTGGCGGAAGAGTATTTCGCCCTGCCGAAAACCGCCGCCGGCCCGGCCTTTGCCAGGGCCAGCTACACCGGCGGCGACCGCCGCGTGCCGCGCGACATCGAGCAGATGCACCTGCTGCTCGGGCTGCCAACGGTCTCGGTGTATTCGCCGGATTATTACGCCGCGCAGCTTTACGCCGGGGTGCTGGGCGGCGGCATGTCATCGCGGCTGTTCCAGGAGGTGCGGGAAAAGCGCGGGTTGGCGTACACGGTCTATGCCACCGCCAACGCT
Source organism: Pseudomonadota bacterium (assembly GCA_028873525.1). Taxonomy (GTDB): domain Bacteria; phylum Pseudomonadota; class Alphaproteobacteria; order Rickettsiales; family SXRF01; genus JABDCD01. The sequence goes on along the minus strand of JAGWIM010000024.1, from coordinate 2,504 downwards.
TATGAGGATTGCGGCATGATGAACGTCTATGCCGCCTGCGCGCCGGACAAGGCGAAGGAGCTTTCCGCCGTGTTGTGCGGGCAGTTGGCGGCGATGACAAAAGACGTGTCGGACGCCGAGCTTAGGCGCGCCAAAAACCAGATCAAGGCCGACCTGCTGATGGCGCGCGAAAACCCGCAGACCGTCGCCGCCTGGATCGGCCGCCACCTGCTGACTTACGGCGAATACCGCCCGGCGCAGGCGATTGCCCGGCGCGTGGATGCCGTGACGGTGGAGGATATCGCGCGTCGTGCCGGCGAACTTATCCAGGGGAAACTGACGCTGGCGGCGCTCGGTGATGTTTCCGGCGTGCTGCCATATGAGGAGTTGCAAGGCACATTGCGCTGACCGCCTGGCGTAAATCAGGTATTGCCTGGCATTTTCTGCCATTACCGGCCCTCCCGCGCAACGAAAATCAGAGTATCCGTTCCAGCTTGATGACAATGCGCTGGTTCTTGTTGCGGTTCTCGACGATGGCATGGCCGTTGGCATCGAGATTGGGTACTTTCGGCTCCGTGTCCGCATAGCCGACGGCGCGCAGGCGGTCAGGCTTGATGCCGCAACTGATGAGGAATCGCACCACGCGCGCCGCGCGCGCCGTCGACAGTTCCCAATTGGTGGGATAAAGCGGTGTCGTGGGGGCGACGTCGCTGGTATGGCCTTCGACGGTGATGTGGTAATCGATAAAATTGATTTTTTTGAGTGCGGCCGCCAGTTCGGTGAGTACCGGCAGCATGTCCGGGTTAATTTCGACGGAATCCTTCTGAAAAAAAGCAAGCGTCGATAATTCCATCGTAACGCTGGACTCGGTCATTTCGATGGCGACATCCTTCAGCATCCGGTGGGTTTCCACCACTATTTCCAGCGCGCGGAACACGCCCTGGAAAGGCGTCGATAAATCGACGCTGCCGAATTGGTCGTGAATGCCCTGGGTGATGGCCGTCAGCTTGTCTTTCTTTGGCTCCGATACGGAGACGAAAATAATAAAAAAACACAGCAGCAGCGTAATCATGTCGGCATAGCTCATCAGCCATGAATCGACATTATCTTCCATCGGGCGGTGCCGCCGTTCGGGGATCATGCGGGTTTTGCCGCCTCCTGGGCTTTGAACGCGACATCCTTGATTTCCGCCGCCGGTTTCTTGAGCTGTTCGTCGATGTCAAAATGAATGGCCGGATCAAGGAAGCTGTTGAGCTTGTCCTGCATGTAGCGCGGGCTTTGCTTTTCGGCGAGAAGCACCAGCCCTTCGGTCATCATGTAGTTGCGGAAGCGCATGATTTCTTCTTTCTGCATCAGCTTGTCGGCGGCGGGCAGGCAGAACAGCCGCGCCATGATGATGCCGTAGAGCGTCGCCAGCAGCGCCACCGCGAGGCCGGTGCCGATGCGCGACATATCGCCCTGAATGTTCTGCAGCATGATCACCATGCCGACCAGCGTGCCGACCATGCCGAAGGCCGGCGACGTTGACGCCATGTTGCGCAGCACGGTGACCGGCGTGATGCTGCGCTCGAAATCGGCTTCTACCGCCGTATTCATCATTTTCCGGATGACCTCCGGCTGGTAGCCGGTGACGACGAGATCAACGCCGTAGCGCAGCAAGGGTTCCTTGATCTTGGCGCCGCCTTCGCCCTCCAGCCCCTGCAACCCCTTGGAATGCACCAGGTACGCCCATTTGATGAGGCGCATGATTTCAGCGTTAAGCCCCTCGCGCGTTGCCTTGGGTTTCTTGGCCATATGCCACATGGCGCCGAACGCCAGCATCACATAATTGGACTGGTAGCTCATAAAGGCGTTGGCGATGGTGCCGCCGATGACGATGAGAAAGCCTTCGACCGAAAGGAACGATAAATAATTATCGGTGCCATGCGCGATGGCGCCCAGGATCAGGCAGAAGCCGAACACGGTGCCGGCGATGGTAGCCAGCGATACGGACTGAACGACACGTTCCATAGGATTTGCGTAGACGAGGTGGTATATCCTTGTATAAAACCATTTATGGGTTAAAAAATTGCCAATAATACATAGGTTTTTGCATGAAGACTTGTCCCATTATAGGCATTACCCTTGATTATGAAGAGGGTACCCCGTCCGGTTATTCTAAAATGCCGTGGTATGCGCTGCGCGAGAATTATTGCGGCGCCGTGTCCCGGTTCGGCGCGTTGCCCCTGCCTTTGCCGCATGAGGTGGGGCAGGTTGATGATTATCTTAGTATTATCAACGGGTTGATTGTTACCGGCGGGGCGTTCGACGTGTCGCCTGAATTATATGGTGAATCCAGCCGCCATGAGAAGGTCAGCACCAAGGATCGCCGCACCCGGTTCGAATTCGCGGTCACCAGGGGTGCCATCGCCCGCAAATTGCCGGTTTTAGGCATTTGCGGCGGGCAGCAATTGCTCAATGTGGCGCTGGGCGGCACATTGATTCAACATATTCCCGATACGGTGCAAAACGCGCTGGAGCATGAG
>JAGWIM010000110.1 GCA_028873525.1 Pseudomonadota bacterium | reverse complement strand
CCGAGTTCGTTTAGTAGTTCGTGAAGGATTGCCGAGTTTATTAATTATAGAGGATATTTTGTTTCATATTATGAAGATTTTGTGACATTTATAACACTTTGAATTTTAAAGATTCTCAATACTTGATTAGCCTTAGAGGTTCGGTTACAGAGGGGTATGGCATCCTCTCTTACCCTTGCCCTTTATAAATTCAAAAAACCCAGCATCCTTCCGGGGTTTCGGCTGACGCTGGGCTTTACGTTGTTTTACCTGGCCGCCGTCGTCATCATTCCGCTGTCGGGGTTGTTCGTGCAGGCGTCGTCGCTAAGCCCGCAGGCACTCTGGAATGCCGTCACCGGCGCACGGGTGCTGCACGCTTATAAAATCAGCTTCGGCCTGTCGCTGCTGGCGGCGTCGCTCAACGGGTTTTTTGGTCTGATAGTGGCCTGGGTGCTGTCGCGCTACCATTTCCCCGGCAAGAAAATTATGGATGCAATGGTGGACTTGCCCTTCGCGCTGCCGACGGCGGTTGCCGGCATCGCGCTGACCGCGCTCTATGCGCCGCAGGGCTGGATTGGGCGGTTTGCCGCGCCGCTCGGCATCACCATCGCTTTCACGCCGCTTGGCATTGTCATCGCGCTGCTCTTCGTCGGGCTGCCGTTTGTCGTGCGCACGGTGCAGCCGGTGCTGCAGGACGCCGATCGCGAGCTGGAAGAGGCGGCGCTCTGCCTCGGCGCGTCGCGCTGGCGGACATTTATGCAGGTGATGCTGCCGAGCGTCCTGCCGTCGCTGCTGACCGGCTTCGCCATGGCGTTCGCGCGTGGGCTTGGCGAATACGGATCGGTGATTTTCATCGCCGGCAACATTCCAAAAGTATCGGAGATTGTGCCGCTCGTCATCGCCACCAGGCTCGAGCAATATGATTACGCCGGCGCGACGGCGGTGGCCTGCGTCATGCTGGTGGCGTCGTTCATCCTGCTGTTTTGTATTAACTGGCTCCAGCAGCGGGGCGGAAGCCGGGCGGCGGCATGAGAATATTTTTGCGCCACCGTTCCCCGACCACCGACCCGCTCTGGCTGCAGGCGCTGTTGCTGGTGACCGCCACCTGTTTCATGGGTGTGCTGGTGGCGCTGCCGGTGGCCATCGTCTTCGCCGAAGCGCTGTCACGCGGCTGGCGCGCTTACATTGCGGCAATCGGCGATCCGCTGGCGTTGTCGGCTATCCGCCTCACGGTGCTGGTCGCCGTCATCGCCGTGCCGCTGAACCTGGTGTTCGGCATCGCCGCGTCATGGGCGATCGCCAAGTTCGATTTTATCGGCAAGCGGCTGATTGTCACGTTTATTGATTTGCCGTTTTCGGTATCGCCGGTGATTTCCGGCCTGATTTACGTGTTGCTGTTCGGCGCGGGCGGCGCGCTCGGCGGCTGGCTCACCGCGCGCCATATGCAGATTGTCTTCGCCGTGCCGGGGCTGGTCATCGCCACCATCTTCGTGACCTTTCCCTTCGTCGCCCGCGAGCTGATTCCCTTGATGGAGGAGCAGGGGACGGAGGAGGAAGAGGCTTCCATCATGCTTGGCGCCTCCGGCTGGCGCACGTTTTTCTCGGTGACGCTGCCCAACATCAAGTGGGGATTACTGTATGGCGTGCTGCTTTCCAACGCCCGCGCCATGGGCGAGTTCGGCGCGGTGTCGGTGGTCTCCGGCCATATCCGCGGCCAGACGACGACTATTCCGCTGCACGTGGAAATCCTCTATAACGAGTATAATTTCCAGGCGGCGTTCGCCGTGGCGTCCGTGCTCACGTGGCTGGCCCTGCTCACGCTTTTGCTGAAACGCCTGATGGAATTTAAGTTCGCCGGTGAAATACGGGCGCAGATCAAATGAAAAGGATACCTATGCCAGCCATTCCTATTCCGCTTTTCACCATCGGCCTTTTGATGCTGTCCAATATCTTCATGACGTTCGCCTGGTACGGGCACCTCAAATACCGCGGCGTGGCGCTGCCGCTGGTGATCCTCATCAGCTGGGGCCTGGCCTTTTTCGAGTATTGTTTCCAGGTGCCCGCCAACCGCTACGGCTACGGCTATTTCTCGGTGGTGCAGCTTAAAGTCATTCAGGAGGTGATTACTCTCTTGGTGTTTGTTGCGTTTTCGACGCTGTATCTCGGCGCGCAGATTAAATGGAACCATATCCTTGGGTTTGCGTTGATAGTCGCTGCCGTATTCGTCATTTTCAAGGAGTGGTGAATGGCCATCGAAGTCAAAAATATCCGTAAAAGCTTCGGCGATTTCGTCGCTATTGACGATGTTAGCCTGAAAGTGGCCGACGGCGACTTAGTGGCGTTGCTTGGGCCTTCCGGCTCGGGCAAGACGACGCTGCTTCGCATTATCGCCGGGCTGGAATTCGCCGATTCCGGCAGTGTCGCCATCGACGGGCGGGAAACCAGCACGATGAACGTCAAGGAGCGCCGCGTCGGTTTTGTCTTTCAGCATTACGCGCTGTTCAAGCATATGACGGTGTTCGACAATATCGCCTTTGGCCTGCGCGTGCGGCCCAAGACGGTGCGCCCGTCGCCGCAGATTATCCGCGACCGGGTGATGGATCTGCTCAAGCTGGTGCATCTCGACCAGTTCCATGACCGTTATCCGTCGCAGCTTTCCGGCGGCCAGCGGCAGCGCGTGGCGTTGGCGCGGTCGCTGGCGGTTGAGCCGAAATTGCTGCTGCTGGACGAACCGTTCGGCGCGCTCGACGCCAAGGTGCGGCAGGAACTGCGCCGCTGGCTGCGCCGCCTGCATGACGACATCCACATCACCAGCATTTTCGTCACGCATGACCAGGAGGAGGCAATGGAAGTGTCCGACCGCGTGGTGGTGATGAACAACGGAAAAATCGAGCAGGTCGGCACGCCGGAGGAGGTGTATCATCATCCGGTGAGCGGCTTCGTCTATGACTTCCTCGGCAATTATAACGAGTTCATCGGCTGGAAGGATGAGAATGGCGACGTGCACCTCGCCGAGGATGATTTATGGGAAACGCCGGCCGCCGCGCCGCCGGTGCCGACGCTGGCGTCGCGGCCGCACTGGCTGAACCGCTATCCCGAGCTGGTGGGCGCCATCCGCAAGATGGTGCCGGCGTTGCCGATGCCGGCCGAGGCGTTGCCCGGCAAGCGCCCGCGCAAAATGACGCGCGCCCAGATGCGCGCGCTGCTTTCCAAGCGCGGCATCCCGGTGCGCGTGTTCGCGCGGCCGCACGAAATGTTTATCACCAAAACGCCGGAGGAAGGGCATGAATATATTCCGCTGGAGGTCATCCACATCAACCCGGCCGGATCGCTGGCCAAGATCGAGATGCAGCGCAAAAACGGCCTCATCCTGCAGGCCGATGTCCCCAAAAACATCCTCGACCAGCAGGCCATCAAGAAGGGCGATAAGGTGTTTGTCAGGCCGAAGAATGTGAGGGTGTTCGAGTAATGCACCTACGCAAAAACCTTCCCAACTACCTCACCTACTTCCGCATTGCGGTGATTCCGGCGCTGATTGTGGTGTATCTGTGGGGGCATTATGTGCTCAAGAGCGAATTGTCGGCCTGTCTGTCGGCGGCGCTGTTCGCACTGGCCGGCATCACCGACTGGCTCGACGGTTATGCGGCGCGCCTGTGGAAGGCCGAGTCCAATATAGGCCGCTTCCTCGATCCCATCGCCGACAAATTGCTGGTGGCTACCGCTCTTTTGCTGTTAGTGTCGGACGGGCGCGCGGATTTGCTGCCGGCCATCGCCATTGTCTGCCGCGAGATACTGGTGTCGGGACTGCGCGAGTTCCTGGCCGAGATACGGATCGGCGTGCCGGTATCCAAGCTCGCAAAATTCAAGACGGCGGCGCAGATGGCAGCGATTTTTTTCCTGCTGCTCGGCACGCCGGCCTGGCTGTTCTTCCTCGGGCGATTGCTGTTGTGGATCGCCGCCGGGTTGACGCTCGTCACCGGCTATGCCTATCTTAAAACCGGCCTGCGCCATATGGCGCGGGACGCCGCCGACCGCTGACGCCTGACCGTCCATGCCGATTGCCGCCTGAAGCTCGGAGTTATTTTATTGACGGCCTGAATGAGTTATACATGAGGTTTAGTAGATTCGTCAAATTTGGTTTCTGCGGCGTGAGAGTGCCATTGCCGGGAACGGCCACCGCGCAGAGGCCGTTGGGATTATCCGCACTCGGCGGCACCCGCGTCTTGCCTGGGGGGCAGAAACCGTAACCGGGTTCGCCTCCGCCGTTCCCGGGGCATCCATTGGCTGTTTTAAGCGATCCGTCGGGACAGGCCGGGCACGGGCATGTTCTGCCGTCGGTAACTCCATCAGGGCAGGTGCATGGTGCCGGTCCGGCCTTGGTCGCCAGATCCGAGCACATGATAGCTTTACCGCACGTTACGCCATCGCTCATCAGCGACTGGCCGGCAGGGCAACTGGTGGCGCTTACGCATACCCCGTTGGGATTCGTGAGCGTCCCCGATTGCCATTTCTGACCGGGCGGACAGACAGGCGCATGTCCCACAGGACCGCATGTGCCGTCGGGTTCTACCTGGGTGCCCGGATTACACACGCATCCGCCGCCAGGATTATCCGCACTTGGCGGTTCCCATGTCTTGCCGGGGGGGCAAATGCCGCCGCTGCCTGATACGCAGGTTCCGCCGGAGCCAAAATGTTCGCCGTTCGGGCACCTGCAAGGACAACCGTCGGGAGAAGTGCCATCGGGATTACATATCGGCTGCGCCTCGCATGAGGGAGGGCTGGGACTGGGGCTGGGACT
>JAGWIM010000023.1 GCA_028873525.1 Pseudomonadota bacterium | reverse complement strand
GCCTATGGTTATTTCACAGATGCTGCAAGTGCAAAAAAATTCGCCGCAGGCCGCGCCTGCCCGATTGTCGTCAAGGCCGATGGGCTGGCCGGCGGCAAGGGCGTCATCATCGCGCAGGACGCGGAAGACGCGGAAGACGCGATTGATTCCATGTTTGAAGGCATGTTCGGCGATAGCGGCAGATCCGTCGTCATCGAGGAATTCCTGGAAGGCGAGGAAGTGAGTTTTTTTGCGCTCTGCGATGGCGAAACCGCGGCCGAATTCGGCTACGCGCAGGATCACAAACGCGCATTCGACGGCGACCAAGGCCCCAACACCGGCGGCATGGGCGCCTATTCGCCGACGCCGGTGATGACCGACGCCTTACGAAAAACCGTCATGAAGGATATTATCCTGCCCACCGTCCAAGCGATGAAAAAAGAAGGCCACCCCTTCAGAGGCGTATTGTTCGCCGGGCTGATGCTGACCAAAGACGGACCGAAGCTGCTTGAATACAACGTGCGGTTCGGCGATCCGGAAACCCAGCCGCTGATGATGCGGTTTGACGGCGATTTGTACGAGGCGCTGCTGGCCTGCAGCTTGATGTCGAGTATCGGGTGTCGGGCGTCAGACAAAAAATTCGGCGCTGCCGTCACCCGTCACCTGTCACCCGACACCCATTCTATCTGTGTCGTCATGGCCGCCAGGGGCTATCCCGGCGCATATGAGAAAGGCTCCATAATCAAAGGGCTGGACGCGGCCGACAGGGTGGAGGGCGTCAAGATTTTCCATGCCGGAACGGAAAAACGCGGGGATGATATGGCTGCCGTCGGCGGCCGGGTGCTGGGCGTCACCGCTATCGGCGGCAGCATCGCCGAGGCGCAAATCCGCGCCTACCGGGCGATTGATTTAATCCGGTGGCCGCAGGGCTTTTGCCGCCGCGACATCGCCTGGCGGGCGCTCGCCACCGCCGGATAATTTATCGCTGCTTTACAAATACATAATTATTGTTCTACATTGAGGCCTCTAAAACCTGCGCGAAAGGCTACCCTTGGAAACTTCCGTCCTGATCGTCGAAGATGAAACCGCCATCGTCACCCTGCTGCGTTACAACCTTGAGCGCGAGGGCTTTCGCGTCTATTCCACCGGCGACGGCGAGGAAGCCGTCGGCATGGTCAAGGACTATAAGCCGGACATCATCGTGCTCGACTGGATGCTGCCTTCCATGTCAGGCGTGGAGATCTGCAAGCAATTGCGCTGGAACAACGACACCAAGGCTATTCCCATTATCATGCTCTCGGCGCGCGGCGAGGAGGGCGACCGCATCCGCGGCCTTGATGCCGGCGCCGACGATTATATCGTCAAGCCCTTTTCCCCCGCCGAGCTGATCGCGCGCATCCGCGCGGTATTCCGCCGCTTCCGCCCGGCGCTGTCGGAAAAGACGCTGGCCTTCGCCGGAATAAAAATGGACGTGGCGGGGCATAAGGTCACCCGCAACGACGCCGAGGTGCATCTATCCCCCACTGAATTTTCCCTCCTGCGCTATTTCCTCGAACACCCGGGGCGCGTATTCTCGCGTGAGCAATTGCTGGACGCGGTGTGGGGGCATGACATTTATGTCGAGCTTCGCACGGTGGACGTGCATGTGCGAAGGTTACGCAAGGGACTTGATTATGATGGCCGACAGCCCGACATGATTCGCACCGTCCGCTCGGCCGGCTACGCGCTGGAGGAAAACCTGACGGGTGAAAAATTCAGCGAGGAGGTTGCGGACGGGAAATAACGGCTTCGCCGTCATGGAGCCTTCGCCAGTAACTGCTCTTTCGTCAGCCGGTAACCACTCGCTTCCCATTCTTTTTCCAGCCGCCTGAGCAATTCGCCCATCTGCTTTCCCGGCGCGACGCCGCGCGCGATCAAATCATCGCCGCCGACGGGAAACTCCGGCGGTTGCCAGTTTTGCGGCAGGTGGATCATCGCTCTACAGGGTGAGGCTTCGCCGGTACGGGCGGCGCTTGCCATGACCCTATGGACAAAAACCTCCGTGCCGGTTTCGCGCAGAATTTTTTTCTGCTCCGCCAGCGGCGTATCAGCAGGAATTACGCGCATGGATTCTTTCAGCAACGCCCGGTCATCGTTGGAAAGCCGCCAGCGCTGGCCGATCCACGCCGCCTGTTTTGCATCAGCGATAATCGCCGAAAGCCGCGCCAGCGGCAGTGGCGGAGACTTTATTGCCGCCTCCAGCGGTTTCACCTGCGCCAGCGCCGTTTCATCAATCCCGCCACCAAAGACATATGGGGCAATGCCATGTTTGCGCATCGGCGCCAGTGCCGGGATGGGGTTTTCTGCCGTCAATAATTTCATCATCTCCTGTTGCACGCGCTCGCCGGAAAGCGATTCGATATGCCCTGCCAAATCCGCGCAGGCCGCCAGCGCTCCGGCATCCGGCGCGCCCCTGCCATACCAGGCATAAAACCGGAAGAACCGCAGGATGCGTAAATAATCTTCCTTGATGCGCGCAGCAGCCTCGCCGATGAAACGCACGTATCCGGCCTTCGCATCATTCTCACCGCTGAAATAATCGAACAATTCGCCTTCGGGCGAGAGATAAAGCGCATTCATGGTAAAATCACGCCGCGCCGCATCCTGCTGCCAGTCATCGGTATATTCGACTCTAGCATGGCGGCCGTCGGTGGAAACATCGTGGCGCAGCGTGGTTATCTCGAAGGATTTTCCGTCAATCACCGCCGTGATGGTGCCGTGCGCGATACCGGTCGGGACGGCTTTGATGCCCGCTTCCCGCAGCAGCGCCATCACCGCTTCCGGCAGCAGGGGCGTCGCCGCATCGACGTCTTTTACTTCGCGGCCAAGCAGCGCATCGCGCACGCCGCCGCCGACAAACCGCAGTTGGCCTGGCGAAAATGCTTCCACCAGCGCCCGGGTTTCCGGCCATCTGAGCCAATCCGGTTTCATAGCGGCAACCGGACAATGACGCGCAGCCCCCCGCCGGGCGCGCCGGCCAGCGTGACGCCGCCGCCATGCGCCTGGGCGATGTCGCGGGCGATGGTCAGCCCCAGGCCGACGCCGCCGGTTTTGACATTGCGCGACGCCTCCAGCCGCGAGAAGGGCTTGAACACTTCCTCGCGTTTCTCCACCGGGATGCCGGGGCCTTCATCGTCAATGAAAATTTCACAAAAATTACTGGCGACGCGCAGGGTCAATACGCAGCGCTTGCCATAGCGCAGGGCATTGTCGATCAGGTTATGCAGCATACGCCGCACGCCGCTGATACGCAGGGACATCTGCGTATCGCTGCCGGGCGCAAGCGTCACCTCGGCATTCATGCGCGCATAATCGCTCACCATGCTTTCCATCAGTTCGCGCAAAGATACGCGCACCGCTTCCTCCCTCCCCTCGCCGCGCGCGAAATCAAGGTATTCCTGGATCATATGCTCCATCTGCTGCACATCGTTATTGAACTCCTCCTTCGCTTCCGGATCGGAAAGCATGGCAAGCTGTAGCTTCATGCGCGTCAGCGGCGTGCGCAGATCATGCGAGATGCCGGCCAGCATCTCGGTGCGTGTCCTGAGTTGGCGCCTGATGCGCTCGCGCATGATGATAAACGCCCGCGCCGCCTTGCGCACTTCATCAGCGCCGGAAGGGCGGAAATCCGTGATGTCCACGCCGCGTCCAAAACTGTCGGCGGCTTCGGCCAATTTACGAATGGGACGAATCTGGTTGCGCAGGAAAATCACGGCAATCAACAGGAACAGCGCTGATGCACCCAGCATCCACAGCACGAACAGGGTGGTCGTGCGGCTCTCCAGCCGCTTGACCGTCGTCTCCAGCCTGAGCACCTGTGTTTTCAGCCGTATGCGTATTTCGATAGTGTTGCCGCCATCGATCGTGCGCACGGTGAACGGGTTGTCGATGCGCGCACGCAGCCGTTCCTGGAATTCGGGAAACTCAGACGTTTCGTAGCGTGGCTTGAACGACGCCAGCGTATCGGAAAATACATAGATGCCGGTGGATTCATCGAAGTCGCGCGCGATCTGCGATTGCCGTTCCGGCGGCATGGTTTCCAACTGGTGCACGAGGAACGCGGTCTCACCGGCCAACGTGCCGGCCATATGACGCATGACGTTTTCCCAATGGCGGTCGAAGAAAATGAACGCCGTTACCAGTTGAATCAACACCGTCGGCAATACAAGAATGAGCAGCGCCCGGCCAAACAGGCTCTTGGGGAGAAATTTTTTTCCAATCATGTTTCAGCCCGCATAGAGTACATACCCGGCGCCGCGCACCGTTTGAAGATAGACCGGCCTCCCCGCGCTTTCCCCTATTTTTTTGCGCAGGCGCGTAATCTGCACGTCAACGGCGCGTTCGCTGCTGGCCGACATCAACATGGATAATGCGTCGCGCGCGATTGGCTTACCGGCGTTTTCAGCCAGCCGCTTCAAAATGGCTGCCTCGCTTGAGGTCAGTGAAATATTTTCCTGACCGCGCTTAAGCTGGCCGGTGACGAAATCGAAACGATATTCGCCGAAAGCGACGCTCTTCGCGCGCGCCGTTTGCGCGGCGGCGCGGCGCAGAATTGCCCGGATGCGCAGGACCAGTTCCTTCGGCTCGAACGGCTTGGCCAGGTAATCTTCGGCGCCGGTCTCAAAACCCCGGATGCGGTCGTCACTCTCACCCATGGCCGAGAGCATCAGCACCGGCGCCGGCTGCACATTGCGCAAGGACTCGAGCAGGGAGAGTCCCGATTCTCCGGGCATCATCACGTCGAGCACGATGAGGTCGAAAACAAACCAGCCGAGCTTGCGCCGCGCTTCCCTGCTATCGGCGGCCGGCGTCACGATGAATCCCTGCTCGCCCAGAAATTTCTTCAGCAGCGAGCGCAGCCGGTCGTCGTCGTCAACAATAAGAATATGCGGCTTGGGCTGGGGCGTGTATTGGTTCATTGCAACTGACCCGTGATTTCGCGGGGAACGAGCAGGCTGTAGGTTCCCCGGTTACGCATGTATCCGGCCAGGTATTCGGCCTGTCCGCCCTCGCCGAAAAAAATATCGCCGCGCACCGGGGAGCGTATGGCGCCGCCGGTATCCTGCGCGATCATCAGGCGGTTGAACGGCACGCGCGCCGCCGCATCCCGCAAGGACGGCAATTCGGTTTCGAGAAACAGCGGCAGGCCGTAAGGAATATAGCGACTATCCACCGCCAGCGAACGCCCGGGCGTCAACACCGACCCCGCCGCGCCGATCGGCCCGGCCGCATCGACCGGGCGGAAGAACACGTAAGACGGGTTGCGCTCCATCAGGTTGAACGCCTGCTGGTGGTGGTCATACAACCACTGCCGCAGGCTGAAAAAATTGATGCGGTCTTTGGAGATGATGCCTTCGTCGCCGACGATTTTTCCCAGCGACGCATATGGCCGGCCGTTCCGCCCGGCGTACCCGGCCAGTATCTGGCGGCCATCGCGCAGACGAATTAAACAACTGCCCTGTATCTGTGCAAAAAACAGCATCACCGGATCGTCCACCCAGATGAGTTCCAGCCCACGCCGGGAGAGAGCGCCGTTGTCGATCTCCGCGTGCGTGAAAGATGATCCGCCGTTTTTCATTTCCGGCGGCGGCAGGTACATCGGATAAATAAAATCGCCGCCCTTTTTGTATGAGCCGTAAAGCAGCGGCTCGTAATAGCCGGTGAAAAGGCCGCGCTCATGTCCGTTGTTGGTAATGCGGTACGGCGCGAACCGTTGCTCGAAGAACCGCCGCGCCGCCGTTTCATTCCCCGACGGGATGCGCGCCGCCCCGGCGCACAGCGACCGCCAGACGCCGGCGGGAACGCGCAGCCCGCTGCCGGATGACGCCTCACGCGGCGAGGCGGCGAGTATGGGACAGCTGGCGGTGAAGACGGCCAGCGCCCGGGCATGATCATCATCGTTCCAGCCTACAAGCTGATCGTACGACACCGGCGCCGCACCAAAATGATCCCGCGGCTGGAACATCGCGCAGCCGCCGGCGCCGAAAAAAAGCGCCAGGCTCGCCATACGCCAGAAGCAGCGCATCAGGTCTCGACAATCTTCCAGTTCGGATTTTTCGACATGACGTCGCGCTCGAATGTCCAGCGGTCTTCGACCTGGTGCAGATCGGACGGGTTGCCCCCGATGATGTCGCCCTTGGCATTGCGCACCACCGTCACCTGCTCGCTGACAAAATGCACGGTCAGCCGCGCGGTGGTATTATCGAGGATGGCCTGTGCGATGTCCCTGGCCGCGACCGATACCAGCGTCGTCTCGGGGACTCCCTCCTGGCCGGTGCGCTTGTCAAGTTCCTGGCTGAAATGCTGGAAGATGGCGTCCGACAGTAACAGTTTCAATGTCTGCCGGTCACCCTTGACATAGGCGTCAAACACCATTTCAAATGCCGCCCGGGCGCCGGCAAGGAAACGGGTGGCGGAAAACGACGCGTCTTTGGCCTTGATTCGGCCGATGACATCGGCGACGGCGCCGTCAGCAAGCGTGGCCAGGTAGGGATCGGTTTCGTCTTTCGGCTTAAGCTTGGCCGTTTTCTCGTCGATCTGTATGATCGGCTCCTGCACCGTTTTTTCAGGCGGCACGACGCGCTGAAAATAATCCGGATCGCCCGGCCCTTTGCGGGTACCCAGGATACTGCGCAGGCGCAACAGGATGAACCCGGCAAATAAGGCCAGGATGACAATATCGGCATATGGAAAATCTTCGGACATAATATGAAACCTTGAATTACCCCGCCGCCTAGGATAAATAAAAATTCCCCGCGAAGGAACAAAATAATGGCCGCCGAACCACAATCTCCTCCCAGCCAGGCGCAAAGCTTCGTTGTCAAAGGACAATATATCAAGGACCTGTCCTTTGAAAACCCGCACGCGCCGCACAGTCTAATCGCCACGGGCAATAAACCCGCCATCGATGTCAACGTTGATCTCAAGGCGGAAGCGTTGCAGGAAGGCGTTTATGAAATGACGCTGCACCTGGCCGCGCGCGCCGTATCCGACGGGAATACGCTGTTCCTGGTCGATCTCGCCTATGCCGGCATTTTCCAGATCAGCAACGTTCCCGCCGAACGCCTGGAGCCGCTCATCATGACGGATTGCCCGTTCGTGCTGTTTCCCTTCGCCCGCCGCGTCATCGCCGATGTGACGCGTGACGGGGGATTTCCGCCGTTGATGCTCGACCCTGTCGATTTTCACGCCCTTTATCTGCAAAACCGCGCCAGGATGAAGATGTAAGGGGTGGAAAATCCGCTTCCATCTGTGGCAATCCGGCATCAGTTGCGCGAATTGTTTTTCAAACAGGCGTCATCGCGTGAAAAATCATCCATAATTAATTGATTTTTAACACTATAGCTGTAGCTCTGGAGCGCGTGTGGCGCAACAAATAGCCATTGCATTTGGAATGTTTTTGGATTATGCTCCCAATTCAGATTGTTATGGAATAGCCCACCCCGCTCATCATTATAAAACCTAAGTATAAAGGATACCTCCCAATGATCAGTATCAAAAAAACCTCGTTGCTGGCCGCCGCTTTCGCCATGCTCGCCCCGTTCGCCGTATTCGCCGACGACAACAGCCCGCACGATGTCGTCAAGGACACGGGCGGCAGTATCGTCCTCAGCACGAACGGCAACTGTGTCATCACCATGTGGCCATCGTCTTTCGATGAATGTAACGGCCATGCCCGGCATACGTTCTCCAAGTTGACGCAGGAGCAGCGCACGGTGTATTTCGACTTCAATCGGTCGACCTTGAACGCGCATGAAAAAAAGAAGCTGGATGAGGTCAGCAATATCCTGTTGTCCTCTAAGGAAGTCGCCAGCGTTGACATTGTCGGCTATGCCGATGTCATCGGTAAATCCAGCTACAACAAGCTCCTTTCGCTGCGCCGCGCCGAAACCGTCAGGGCTTACCTCGCCAGGAAAGGCCTGCGGACGCGCCATGTCCGCGTCGAAGGCCTGGGCGAAACCGCTGCCTTCACCCATTGCGATCCCAAACTACCCAGGAAAGAACTTGTTGCCTGCCTGGCTCCGGACCGCCGCGCCGAAATCGAGGTCAACGTAAAATACTAGACCAATCGGTTCACAAGGTAAAAAGGGCTCCGGATTCGGAGCCCTTTTTTTATTCGGAATGAACCGGCCAGAGCGGATTTTTAAGATATTTCAACAGGGCGGCATGCGCCGCAAGTTCTTCGGCGGACGGCGGGAACGGGCGCGCCGCCAGTACTGCCTGTTCCGCCGGCGACGCTGGCCCCGGCGCGTCGGCGCCGACACGCCCGGCGTCAAATGCCAATGCCGCCTGGCGCCCGCCGGTGAGTTCAAGATAAACCTCGGCCAGCAATTCGGCATCGAGCAGTGCGCCGTGCTTGCCGCGCGCCGACAGATCGATTTGAAACCGCTTGCACAGCGCATCCAGGCTGGCCGATGCGCCGGGGAATTTTTTCCGGGCGAGCGACACGGTATCTACGGCGCGGACAAAAGGAATAGGGGCGAATCCCAGCCGCGCCATTTCGGCGTTGATGAAACGCAAATCGAACCCGGCGTTATGGATAATCAGCGGATCTTCGGCAATGAATGCCAGGAAATCATCGACTTTCTCGGCAAACACCGGCTTGTCTTTCAGAAATTGCGCGGTCAGCCCGTGCACGCGCGTTGCCTCATCGGGAATGTCGCGCTCGGGATTGAGATAGCTGTGGAAAAACGCACCGCTTCTGATGCCGCCTGCGAGTTCTATGCAGCCGATTTCGACGATGCGGTGGCCGCTGGCCGGGTCGAGGCCGGTGGTTTCGGTATCGAGGATAACTTCGCGTTTCATTACAGCCCCTTCAACCATGACGCCAATGTCCTGAAGCTGGCTCCTTTGCCGAGTCCAGTCAAGACGACATTATCGGCGCGCTTTCTTTTTTCGCGCTCCGGCATCTGGGCGCTGACAATGCGGAGAAATTTTTCCGCGGTCATGCCCGGGCGCTTCATAACGCGCTGGCGCTGCAAAAACGCCGGCGCGCTGGCGACAATGGTAACGTCGCAGCGGCGCTCGGCAGCGGTTTCAAACAGCAGCGGAATATCAAGCACGATAAGCTTCGCGCCCTTGCGCCGCTCGTTGCCGATAAAACGGTTTTCTTCGGCAACGACCAGCGGATGCAGCAGGCGCTCGAGTTTTGCCAATTGTTTTGCATCATGGAACACAATGTCGCCGAGTGCTTTGCGATCCACCCCGCCGTCATTGACGGCACCGGGGAATGCCCGTTCCACCTCCGCCGCCGCCGCGCCGCCTTTGCCTAACAGCATATGAACGATAGCGTCGGCGTTGCATATTTTCGCGCCGAGCGCCGCCAGTTGCGCGGCGACCGTGCTTTTGCCCATGCCGATGCCGCCGGTCAGGCCGATTACCGTCATGCGCTTCATGCGAGCATGTACCGCCGCAAGGCGTCCGTCACTTCCGGTTTTACGCCGAACCACGCCGCGAATCCCGGCGCCGCCTGGTGCAGCAGCATCCCCAGTCCATCGACCGCCGGATTGCCGCGCGCCCTGGCCTCAGCCAACAGGGGCGTTTCCAGCGGCGTGTAAACGACGTCGGTAACCAGCGCGTGTCCTGGTAACGATGACAAATCAATTTCCAGCGGCGGCTTTCCCGCCATGCCAAGGCTGGTGGCATTGACCAGCAGATCGCTATTTTCAAGCAGCGCCGCCCGCTCCTGCCAGGAGGCAATCTCCAGGCGCCGGCCGAATTGTTGACCAATCGCGTCCGCCCTGGCAAGCGTTCGGTTAGCAATAATTATGGTATTAAATGCCAAATCTATTAACGCCCTTCCTATAGCGCGCGCGGCGCCTCCGGCTCCGAATATTACAGCTTTGTTTTTCCCCGTCAGGTGCGGCCGGACATTTTCGGTAAATCCGTACACATCCGTATTCGTTCCATGCAATATGCCGCCCGTTTTTACGATAATCGTATTCACCGCGCCCGCATGGATAGCAGTGTCATCCACCTCGCCAATTTTCCGCAGCAGATTAAAAACCGCTTCCTTGTGCGGAATGGTGACATTGCAGCCGGCGAAACCTTTTCCTGCCATCGTTGTGATAAAGGATTCCAGCGCCTCCGGCCTCACCGGCCAGGCCACGTATTCCCCGCCGACGCCAAGTGTTCTCAGCCAGTAGCCGTGCAGTTTCGGCGACAGGCTGTGCGCTGCCGGCCAGCCGATGACGCCGGCGATCCGGCTATTCATGATGCGTCCGGCACGGCCTCGCCCCGTTTTTCCTGGTGTTTCTTGAGGTGTTGAATGATGGTGGCGGCGGTTTCCTCGACCGAGCGCCGTGTGACGTCGATCACCGGCCAGTGGCACCTCGAGAATAATTTGCGCGACTCGGCGATTTCCTGCTGCAGCCGTTCCATGTCAACGTAATTGGTGTCATCCTCCTGTTTGAGTGATTGCAACCGCGTCCTGCGAATTTGTTGCAGGCGCTCCGGGTCGATGGTAAGCCCGACGACCAGCGGTTTATGGAGCTGCTCCAGCATCGGCGGCAGCGGGCAGTCAAGCACGAACGGAATATTCGCCGACTTTAATCCCTTATAGGCAAGATACATGCAGGTCGGCGATTTCGACGTGCGCGACACGCCAACCAGCACGATGTCGGCGGCATCGATGTCCCAGTGTCCCTGCCCGTCATCATGCGCCAGCGCGTAATTGATGGCGTCGACGCGGGTAAAATAATTCTCGTTAAGCTCATGCTGCCGGCCCGGCAATGCATGGATTTTCATGTCGAGATACAATGATAATTCGGCCACCGCCGTCGAAATAACGGCAATGCAGGGCAGGCCGCGTTTGGCGCATTCCATTTTCAACATGTCGCGCAGATGGTCATCGACCAGCGTGTACATCACCGGGCCGGGGTTATCGCGGATGGAGGCCAGTACTTTTTCCATCTGCGGTCTGGTGCGCACCAGCGTCCAGCTATATTCCTCCGGTTCGGCATCGTCGAACTGCGCCAGCGCCGCGCGCGCCACGCTGCCGACGGTTTCGCCGGTGGAATCGGAAATCATATGCAGGTTAAATTTTTTCATCATCATGCATTATTCTGTGGGTAAAGCCGGTATGAATCACCGCCGTTTTTGCTATGGTTTTTTCTCCCCTGCCCTTGCCTCCCTCATCACCGCGTTATCCCCATGGGATTAGTATCATTCCTCCCTGTAGACACCCCGTTTCTAGCACCTATTACCCATAGTTTCCACATTATCCGCAATCACTGTTTCCTTCATGATTTTCATTATGCCGGAAACTTATTCCTTTTATATCCACCGCGAAAACGCTACATCATACCCCTGTGAAAAAAATGCCGGATTAAAATCCATCCCCGTTGCGGCGCTGACAACTACCACTAATTTCCTATATAAATATTATCATTATGAATAGTTATGATAAACCGTTGCTCCTCGAGTTGAAGAAAAAGTACCGCCGGGGATCAATTCCATTCTGGTTCATGCGCCAAGCCGGGCGGTATCTTCCCGAATACCGCGAACTGCGGGACAGCAATAAAAATTTTCTTGAATTTTGCTATACGCCTTCCCTCGCGTGCGAGGCGACGCTTCAACCCATGCGGCGTTTCGGCATGAGCGCGGCGATTATTTTTTCCGACATACTGGTCGTTCCCCACGCGCTTGGAATGGAAGTCTGGTTTGAAGAAGGCAAGGGGCCGGGGTTGACGCCGCTGCGCAATGAAGAAATGCTTGGCAGGCTCAGTATTGTGGGAATGGAAAATCGGCTGGCGCCGGTGTATGATGCGTTGCGCCTGGTGAAAATGGCATTGCCGGAAACAGCGGCGCTGATTGGGTTTTCCGGGTCGCCGTGGACGCTGGCTTGCTACATGGTAAACGGCAAGGGCGACCGTGATTTCAACCGGGTGAAATCACTGGCGGCCAGGCAGAGATTGTTTTTCGCGGAACTTTTATCGCTGTTATCGGAGGCGGTGGCGAAGCACGCCATCTGTCAGATTGAAGCAGGCGCAGAGGTCGTGCAGCTATTTGACTCCTGGGCGGGGGTATTGAGCGACCAGGAATTTTCCGAGTATGTGACAGCGCCGACAAAGACTATCGTTAAAACGATAAAATCAACATATCCCGATATTCCGATTATCGGTTTCCCGCGCCATGCCCGCGGCAATTACGCCACGTATGCGGAGGAAACAAAAGTCGACGCCATCAGCATCGACCCATCCGTATCTCTTAACGAGGCAAAACGACTTCAGGAAATTTGCGTTGTTCAGGGGAACCTCGATCCGCTGCTGCTGGCCGGCGACAAAAACACCATGCTGACGCAGGCGCGTCATATTGTGTCAGCACTCGCCGACAAACCTTTTGTGTTTAATTTAGGTCATGGTATTTTACCGCACACTCCTGTCGAAAATGTTCAGGCACTTTGTGATTTCTTGAAAGCCCAATGAAAACCGCCGTCGTATTGTTCAATCTCGGGGGGCCGGATAACCTCAGTTCGGTGAAACCTTTTCTATTCAACCTGTTTAACGACCCGGCCATCATCAACTGGCCGAAGCCGCTGCGCGTCCCGTTGGCTAAATTAATCTCAACGGCGAGAGCCGGCAAGGCGCGCGCCATGTACCGGCAGATGGGCGGGAAATCGCCAATTCTCGAGCAGACCATGGCACAGGCCGCCGCGCTGGAAAAGCAGTTGGCGACCGGCGGCGAATACAAGGTGTTCGTCTCCATGCGCTATTGGCATCCGCAGAGCAACGCGGTGGCAAAGAAGGTACGGTCTTACGCGCCCGACCGCATCCTGCTGCTGCCGCTCTACCCGCAATATTCCACCGCTACCACCGGATCGTCGTTTGCCGACTGGGACAGGGTATGCAACGAGATCGGGCTGGCGACGCCGACGGCGCGCATCTGCTGTTATCCGGCGGCACGCGCCTTTATTGCCGGCCATGCGAAGCTCATCCGCGATGTTTACTGGAAAGCGGCGGAGCGCGGCAAGCCGCGCGTATTATTCTCAGCGCACGGTTTACCGGAAAGCGTCGTCGCCGCCGGCGATCCCTACGCCTGGCAAGTGGCAAAAACCGTCGCCTCCATCGTGCAGGTGCTGGCGATTGATGATCTCGATTACGCCGTCTGTTACCAGAGCAAGGTTGGTTTCCTGCCCTGGCTCGGGCCGTCGACGCTGGAGGAAATCAAGGAAGCCGGGCGCGAGAATCTGCCGGTGCTGGTAGTGCCGGTGTCGTTCGTGTCGGAACACGTGGAAACGCTGGTCGAACTGGACAAAATCTATCGCCGGCAGGCCGAAAAGCACGGCGCCAATGGCTACTGGCGCGCGCCGGCGCTGGGAACCGAGCCGCTGTTTATCGAAGCGCTGGCCGGTTTGTGCCGCGAGAATGTTGAAGGCGTGCATTCCTTCGCGCCGGGACGCCAATGCCCGTGGGAATTCTCGCAATGCCCCTGCGGGGCGGAAACGGACGCGGAAAGCGAGGAAGACGATGCCGCCGCTGCATGAAACCTACCAGTGGATAAAGGCGCTGCACCTCATCGCCGTCATCTCATGGATGGCCGGGATGCTCTATCTGCCGCGCCTGTTCGTTTATCACTGCCGCGTCGCGCCCGGCAGCGAGGCTTCCGAAATGCTCAAAATCATGGAGATCAAGCTGCTGCGCCTCATCATCAACCCGGCGATGATCGCCGCCTGGATTTTCGGCCTGTGGCTGGCCTTCGCGCTGAACGTTTTCGATGGCGCCGCCAACGGCTACTGGTTTTACGCCAAGCTCGGGCTGCTGGCGCTGATGCAGGTCGTCCACGCCGTGCTGGCGCGCTGCCGGCGCGCCTTCGCGCGCGACGAGCGGCCGCATTCCGAGCGGTTCTTCCGCATCTTGAACGAAGTCCCGGCGGCGCTGATGGTCGGGATTGTGGTTGTCGTGGTAGTAAAACCGTTTTAATAGCCGTTTTAACATTCTGTTCAATGGGTTGTATGAAAATTGACAAAAGCGCTTGACGCTTTGCGCGCCTTTGATTACACTGGCCGGACAAGCGGGCGCTCCCGGCCTCCCCTCCCCCGTATTTCAGTCCTCCGTATTCTGGATTTTACCTCACCCTCCTCATTCCCTTTCACGCGCATACATGAAACTCCAGGACCTTAAGCTTAAAACGCCTGACCAGTTGCTGCAACTGGCGGAGGCTGAAGGCGTCGAGAACGCGAGCAACATGCTCAAGCAGGAAATGATCTTCGGCGTCCTGAAGAAGCAGGCGGAAAAAGGCGAGGCCATCACCGGCGAAGGCGTCATCGAAGTATTGCAGGACGGCTTCGGCTTCCTGCGCTCGCCGCTGGCCAATTACCTCGCCGGGCCGGACGATATTTATGTTTCTCCGTCGCAGATACGCCGTTTCAGTCTTCGCACCGGCGACACCGTTTCCGGCGAAATCCGCGCGCCCAAGGAAGGCGAGCGTTATTTCGCCCTGCTCAAGGTCAACACCATTAATTTCGACGAGCCGGAAGCGGTGCGCCACCGCATCAACTTCGACAACCTGACGCCGCTCTACCCCGAGCGCCGCATCACGCTCGAAGTGGAAATGGAAGCGAGGGTTGCCGCCAGGCCTAAAGAGGAAACCCCGGTGAAAGAACAACCGGCCAACGCGCTGTATCCGCAGCGGCAGAGCCGCCAGCAATCGCGCTCACAGCAGCAGAACGATCTTTCCATGCGCGTCGCCGACATCATCGCCCCGATCGGTTTCGGCCAGCGCGCGCTGATTACCGCCCAGCCGCGCACCGGCAAAACCGTCTTCCTGCAGAACATCGCCCATTCCATCACCGCCAACCACCCCGACGCGTTTCTCATTGTGCTGCTCATCGACGAGCGTCCCGAGGAAGTGACCGACATGCAGCGCACGGTAAAAGGCGAGGTCGTCTCCTCCACCTTCGACGAACCGGCGACCCGGCACGTGCAGCTCGCCGAAATGGTCATCGAGAAAGCCAAGAAACTGGTCGAGCATAAAAAAGATGTCGTCATCCTGCTCGATTCCATCACCCGGCTGGCGCGCGCCTACAACACCGTCGTGCCGTCGTCCGGCAAGGTGCTGACCGGCGGCGTCGACGCCAACGCGCTGCAGCGCCCCAAGCGCTTCTTCGGCGCGGCGCGCAATATCGAGCATGGCGGCAGCCTTACCATCATTGCCACGGCCCTGATCGACACCGGCTCGCGCATGGACGAAGTCATCTTCGAGGAGTTCAAGGGTACGGGTAACAGCGAAATCATCCTCGACCGCAAGATCGCCGACAAGCGCACTTTCCCGGCCATCGACATCACCAAGTCCGGCACGCGCAAGGAAGATCTGCTGGTCGATAAGGCGACGCTCACCAAGATGTGGGTAATGCGCAAAATCCTGGCTCCCATGGGCGCCACCGACGGCATCGAATTCCTGCTGGAAAAACTCTCCGAAACCAAGAACAACGCCGAATTCTTCGACAAGATGAACAAGGCGTAAAACCTAGCCCCGCATAAGCCCGCATTTATTGCGGGGTCTGGTTATTTGGTTGTTCACGCGAAGGTGGGGGAATCTGTCTTACTTTTTTAATCGCAATTCCCCGTGGCTTGCCACGGGGTAGGATTGATAAAGCCAGCCTTGACATACGGCATCAAAATACGGCATAATGTGCCATATATGGAGGCTGTATGAAAACCCTGGAACATGAAACGAGGAAAATCACCACCCATCTGCTGGCCAAGCCGCTGAACGATTTGCTGCGCGACACCGAAGAAGGCACGACTGAACTTCTTAACCGTCTTATCAAAGAAGAAAAGCAGCGGCGGGCGTGGAAAAAGTTTGCCGCTTTGCGAGGCAAGGTAAAATTCGATTTAACCTACGAACAAATGAAAGAAGACCGCGAATGATCGCGGTGGATACCAGCGTAGCCGCTGATTTTTTGCAGGGGGTTGCTTCACCGCACGTGCAATTGCTTCAGGATAAAATGACGTCGGATCAAGTGTGCATGGCAGCGGTGGTTATCACCGAATTGCTTAGCAACCCTACCTCGCCGCGACTTTTGCAGGAATTTTTGCACGAGGTGACTCCACTTGAAATCGAAACAGGGTATTGGGAACGGGCAGGAAAGAACCGCGCCAAACTCAAGGCCATGAAGCTTAAAGCCAAAACCGCCGACGCGCTCATCGCCCAATCCTGCATTGATCATGACGTGCCGCTGCTCACGCGCGACCCGGATTTCCGCCACTACGCCAAACTGTGCGGGCTGAAACTGGCGATCATTTCCGCCGCCGGTAAAAAATAAACCGCAGCTGGTTTTTATCGTTCATCGCCAGCCCCGGCACATGGTCGCCGG
Organism: Pseudomonadota bacterium; assembly: GCA_028873525.1. Lineage (GTDB taxonomy): Bacteria > Pseudomonadota > Alphaproteobacteria > Rickettsiales > SXRF01 > JABDCD01. The sequence goes on along the minus strand of JAGWIM010000023.1, from coordinate 6,997 downwards.
TCATCGCTTCAAGCTGCGGCAGCAGGCTCGCAGGCGGCGTAATCCAGGCGGTGATTTTCTCGTAATGCGCCCTGAACCGCGGGCTTTCGGCGATTTCCGCATCGCTCAGGAATTCCGGTTTCTCGGCGCCCCAGCACATTCCGAAGATAATGTAGTCAGGCTTGCGGGAGAGGACATATGCCCCGTCGCCCTTCATATGGCCGGGGAAGGCCTGCCCCGGTGTGCGCAATGTCGCAATCGCCCGCCGCGCAATATGCGGATCAAGCAGCCCCAGCATGTCGATATAACGATAATCCGGCGCGGAATAAGGCAGTGCGCCGGCGGGATTGAGCGCCACCAACGCGCCCTTCGGCCAGCGGCTCTTTACATAGCCTGCGACCGCAAGCCCGGAAACCGCGCCGGTGGAAAGCTGAACGCCGCTCTCCGCCACGGCCGGTTGCATCAGCAGGCAGACAATCAGCGCGAAAGCGACGTCGCGCCAGCGTTTATTGCTTCGCGCGCTCAGCAACCCGGCGCCGTGATACATCAGCAGCGCCAGCAGCGGGATGACTGGAATTATGAAACGCACATATGGCATGAAATCGCCGCCGACCGAGGCGATGTAAAAGAAAAACACGGCGGAAAGCAGCGTCAGGTAAACCATCGGCGCGGTAAGCGCCTTCGCCCGCGCCGCGAAGGCGAGAAGCCCGGCGCAAAACGGCACGAGCCACGGCGGCAGCAACAGGCACTCCGCGAGATAAGACAGCCCGCGCGGCCACAGGATGGAAGGTGCGATGCCCCAGGCTTTTGCATAATACGTATTGGGCAGCCAGTGGCCGAAATATGCTACGCGCCACGCCATGTAGGGAAGGAAAATCAGCGCGAAGGGACATAGCATCCAGCCAAGCGGCGAGAAATTTGCCCGCCGCGGCAAAAAAAACCCGGCGGTGACGGCAAAAAATATCAGTCCCTCCGGCCTTGTAAGCGTGGCCAGCGCCAGCATGATGCCAAGCCACGCGGCTTTTTTCGCCGATGCGCCGCCTTCCAGCCATTCCAGCGCCAGACACACGGCGGCGGTGGAAAAAAGCGCGAATAAAACCGACTCCAGCCCGCCCCAGCACCACGCCAGCAGCGGCACGGATGAGCCAACCACGGCCATCGCCAGCGCCGCATGGGCGTTTTTATGCAAGGCGTCAGGCTGGCGGCACAGATAGCGCCGGAGGACGGCAAGCAAACCGAAAAATGCCGCGAAGCTGATCACCCGGCTGGCCAAGGCTAAATCCATGTCCAGCCTTCCCAGCGCCGCCTCCAGTAGAATAAACAGGAAATTCGTATAGCCCTCAACGCGCTCGCCGGGGTTCCACGTCATGCCGGACCCGTCCAGCAGATTCCTGGCATAGCGCAGCGAAATAAAGGCGTCGTCCTCATAATAGCCGCGGCTGAGATACCAGGAGAACAGGGCCAGCAGCGCCGTCAGCGCGTCAACATACGTTGCAAAGGAATGTTTCCTGATCGCACCAAAGGCGGACAAGGTTTACTCGCCGCCTTTGCCGCCGGCCACGTTGAGGTCGCCGGTTTTGGACTTGGCGGCGAGCTGGTCGATGAGATAGCCGATGCCACCCTTGGCGATAACCGAGGCGAATTCCGAACGCTGAGTGGTGATCATGCTGACGCCCTCGACGATGACGTCGAAAATCCTGAAACCCTTATCCTCGCGGCGCACGCGGTAATCGACGAGAACAGGCTGATCGTCCTCCGACTGGTCGCCCGAACTGATCTGCATACTGACGGTGAATTCCCCGTTGCCGTCGTCCTCGCTGCCGGTGACCTTGAAATCGCCGCTGGTGTATTCGGTGAAGCGCGAGGTGTAATGCAGGATGAGGAATTTCTGGTATTCCTTCAGGTAACGCGCTTTCTGCTCCCCGGTCGCCTCGCGCCAGTAACGCCCCATGACGAACCGTCCGACCCACGGAAAATCGATATTGTCGGCAAACAGCCGGTTGAGCTTCGCCTGTTTCTGGCGCTTGCTTAAGTGTTCATTGGAAATAGTCGCCAGCGTCTGATCGGCCAGGCCGCTGACATATGTGACGGCGTCACCCGTAGCGGCGTACACCGGCGCGACCCAGCCGGCAAGGCAAAGGACGATGGCGGCACGCGCAAAAAAGCGGCTGAAGGCGGCGTTCATTGGGGGTGACGCTCCGTGCAGAACGTCCATGCCTTATCGCGGGCGATTTTGCCGCGGCGAATGTCGGATGCGCGCTTCTGTATATAGGCGCTGCGCAGCGTGGCATATGGATCGAGCGAGCTGCTGTAAATGCCGTCGAGCAGTTCCATGTTTTTCGAGCGCTCGTCAATGGCGGTGGCCGCCCACACGGAGATCCACACGGCGTTCTTGGCGTAGTTGGTCGGCGTCATGAAGGCGTCACCCAGCCGCCCGAACGCATCGCGCAGGTCGGACGGGCCGGCGATGGGCAGCTCGATATAAGGACCGGGGCCGGCGCCCCAGAAAGCCAGCGTCTCGCCGAAATCAGCCGGACGGTTCCTGATGCCCATGTCCGAGGCGACATCGAACAGACCGCCGATGCCGAGCGTCGTATTAATGACGAAGCGGCACAGCGTACGAAAAGTATTCTTGGGATCACCCTGCAGCACCGAATTGACGAACACCACCGGCGTATAAATATTTTCAAGAAAATGCGACACCATCACCTGTCCCTGTTCGGGTACGACGCCCTGATAAATCAACGTCATCGGCTTGAGCAATACGCCGTCGAACACGTAGTTGAACTGGTAGATGCCGCGGTTGAGCGGCTCCAGCGGGTCAGCCTCGGAAGCGCTGTCAGCGTCGGGGGTGCGGGGAATGCGGGGGGCGTTGACGCTACCGGAGTTGCCGGCCGGCGCCGTGTTCAGTTGCGTTGCCGCCTGCGCCGCCGGGCACGCCGCCGCGCCGCCGGCAAGCAACGCCCACAGTATCACATGTTTATTCCACTCACCGAACCGCATGATCTGATACTCCCGTTGACCGTATTGTTAAGACGAGCGCGCGGCCGTCCGTATGGTTAACAATACGGCTAATATGTTAATCTTTTATGAACTTGACTTGCGGCGACAATCTTCCAACACTGAACATTGTTCAGCGTATATAAACGCGAAACGGGGAATACGCAATGGCGGGTACAAATAAAGCACGGCTGTTGCATGGAAGCCACAAAGAGAAGATGACCGTAAACGTTCCCGCCCTGTCCTTTGAATTTTTCCCGCCCAAGACTGCGGAGATGGAAAAAAAACTGTGGGACGCCGTGCTGGCGCTTTCGCCGCTTTCGCCGCATTTCGTCTCGGTGACGTACGGCGCCGGCGGCACGACGCGCAGCCGAACGCACGCCACGGTCAAGCGCATCGCGCAGGAAACTTCTCTGAAACCGGCGGCGCACCTGACCTGCGTTGGCGCGGCACGCGAGGAAGTCGCTGCGGTGGCGCGCGGGTACTGGGAAGTGGGCGTGCGGCACGTCGTGGCGCTGCGCGGCGATCCGCCACAGGGCGCGGCGGGCGGGTATGCGCCGCATCCCGGCGGCTACCGCTACGGCTGCGACCTGGTGGCGGGCTTAAAGCGCGTTGCCGATTTTGAAATCAGCGTGGCCGCCTTTCCGGAAAAACATCCCGAATCGGCGAGCTTCGAGGCTGACATCGAGTATCTAAGAAAAAAAATCGATGCCGGCGCGACGCGCGCCATCACGCAGTATTTCTTCGAACCGGAGTATTATTTCCGCCTGCTGGAGCGCGCCCGCTCCGCCGGTATCGCGATTCCCATCGTGCCCGGCATCCTGCCCATCGCCAATTTCGCGCAAATGAAGAAATTCAGCGCCATGTGCGGCGCCTCGATTCCCTTGTGGCTGGAGGAAGCCTTCGCCGGACTCGATGATAATCCCGAAAAACAAAATGAAGTCGCGGTGCGCGTTGCTTCTGAATTATGCCAGAAACTTTTGGCCGGCGGCGCGACGCACCTGCATTTCTACACGCTCAACCGCGCCGACCTGACGACGGCGGTGTGTAAAAATTTGCGGTGAATCAGCGTTCATTATGGCCGCCTGCGCCGCGGTAGCCGGCTCTCTCTTCTCCGTGCCCATAAACAACGCGGGCGGCCAGGGAGTTGACCGGCATTACATGGCTGATTTCCGCCGCGGCGAATAATTTTGAGCGCGCGACGTCTCCGATAAACTCATCCAGCTCGCGCCTGTTAAATCAACGCGTCATCGCTGCGTGGAAAACGGCGAAGGCCCAGGCGATGATATGATTGCCTACCGCATGGAACACGTCGACCCAGTGATTGGCAACGTTAACGCAGGCATCCACCGTGTCGAGGTTAAAAAGGCACACGCCGAAACCCGAGGCGAAGCCCATGAAGGTGACGCCGGTCAGGAGATAAAAGGCGTTGAATCTGGGATCCATAGGCATGGTTTTTACTGTGTTTTCAGGCTATTTTTTTGACGTTATTTTCGATTTATTTCGCAATTTCGCGGCATTTTTCCGTATTATTTCGGGTTTATTTCGGCTAGTCTCCGGGGCCGCTCCCACTATTCTGCCAAATCCCGCGCCCTTCATACACTGCTTTTTTGTTAAGTTTTCGTGACACAGGCAAGAGTTTGAAATACTGGCATTAATATAGAAACATATTATTCATGGGACGGGAAGAGCAAAAAAAACAGGCGTCCGGCTGGTTCCGCGAGCTGCGCGACCGGATTTGCGCCGCGTGTGAGGCCATTGACGGCGGAAAGTTTGTGCGCACCGCGTGGCAGCGCGACGGCGGCGGTGACGGTGAGATGTCCTTGATAAAAGGTGATGTTTTCGAGAAAGGCGGCGTCAATATTTCGACCGTCCACGGCGAATTTTCGGAAAGCCTGCGCAAAGAGATCCCCGGCGCCGATTCCGACCCGCGCTTCTGGGCCAGCGGCATCTCGCTAGTCATTCACCCGCGCTCGCCGCTGGTGCCGACGGTGCATATGAATACAAGAATGATCGTGGTGGGCGAAGGGATTAAGCAATGGTTCGGCGGTGGCGCGGATTTGACGCCCATTTACCCGGACGACAAAGACACGGGTGATTTCCACGCCGTCTTCAAAACCGCCTGCGACACGTTTGATCCAGCGTACTATCCCAGATATAAAAAATGGTGCGACGAGTATTTTTTCCTGAAACACCGGGGTGAACCTCGCGGCGCCGGCGGGATTTTTTATGATTACCTAAACAGCGGCGATTGGGAAAAAGATTTTGATTTTACGAAGGAAGTGGGAAAAACATTCCTCGATATTTATCCGAAGCTGGTGCGCCGCCATATGCACAAAAAATGGACCGATGTGCAGCGTGAACAGCAACTGGTAAAGCGTGGCCGCTACGCCGAGTTCAACCTGCTCTACGACCGCGGCACGCGCTTCGGCCTGCAAACCGGCGGGAATACGGAGGCTATTTTAATGAGCCTGCCGCCCGAGGTGAAGTGGCCTTGAAAAAAGATTGACAAGTGTATATACAGATGTTAGCTTGACAATAAGCCGGGCACGGGTGTGCCACCCACGGTTTTTCTCTAGGTTATACATGCAGCTGTATTTATTATACAGTGATGCAGTTTTGTGGGGATAAACCGTATGGAACACACCATTTTGAATGGGACGAAAATAAAAATATTCTCAATGTCAGGAATCACGGCATTGCGTTTGAATCGGCGCTCAAGGTTTTTTCCGATCGGGTGTGGGTTGAGCGATCCGATCGCAAAAACGAGGAAAGATACAAAGCGGTCGGCCTTTCGGAAGGCAGAATCATAACGGTCATATTTACGAGGAGGACTTATGGCATCCGTATCATCTCGGCGCGGACGGCGCGTAAAAAAGAAAAAATCGCGTATCGTGCGTTATTCGCTAGACAATCTGCCCATTGACACCAAAACCGACTGGGCGCGACTTGACGCCATGCGCGACGAGGACATTGACTGCTCTGACATTCCCGAACTGAGCGAGGAATTCTGGAAAAACGCCAGGCTGATGCCGCCGCTCATTCCAAAAACGCCGGTGTCCTTGCGCATCGACCCCGACATACTGGCCTGGTTCAGGGGGCGCGGCAAGCGCTACCAGTCACGCATCAACGCGGTCTTGCGCGCCTACGTCGAAGCGCACCGTTAGCAAAATCTACTGTGCCTTGCTGCAAATGGCGTTTTCTGCGCTTCCGCTACGCATGTACATACACAATCCGCAAGCGGGATTCTGTTTTTATCAAGGCCAAATCCCACTTGTGGATTTGGCGCGTACACTTGCGTTGTGGTTCTCGAAAGCACCATTTTCGCTACGGCCTAGCGACTTTTCTAACGGTGCTTAAATGCGGAGATAGCAGCCACAGCACCAATAACCCCGGAATCGCCAGCAGCGCCGCGAAGGTGAAAAATACCGGCCAGCCGAGCCGCGCCGCGACCCAGCCGGCCGGCGTGGAAAATAAGGTGCGGCCGAAGGCGGCGAGCGAGGACAGCAACGCATATTGCGTGGCGGTGAATTCCGTGTTGCACAACCCGCTGATGAAAGCGACGAAGGCGGCGGTGCCCATGCCGCCGGTGGTATTTTCGAGCGTGATGGAAAGCGCCAGAAGGCCGGCGCTGGCGCCGGTGTCGGCCAGCAGCACGAACATCAGGTTGGTGACGGCGTGAGCGATGCCGCAAATCCATAAGGAACGTACGGTGCCGAGCCGGAACACCGCCCACCCGCCGATGAAGCTGCCGATAATCGTGGCGGCGAGGCCGTACAGCTTGACGACGGCGGCGATCTGCTCCTTGGAAAAGCCGAGATCGAGTAGAAACGGGTTGGTCATCATGCCCATGAAAGCGTCGGCGAATTTATACAGCAGGATGAAAAGCAGCAGCAGCCGCCACTGCGGCCGCGTCATGAAATCGGCGAAGGGCGCGATGACGTGCCGGCGTAGCCACGGGGTGACAGATGTCGGGTATCGGGTGTCGGACGCGGTTGTTTTTCCGACAGATGACACT
>JAGWIM010000109.1 GCA_028873525.1 Pseudomonadota bacterium | reverse complement strand
GCATTACGAACGATATGGAGGGTCGCCTTGCGAAGCATTCGAAAGGCACAGGCGCTAAATATACCAGAGGGCGCTCCCCATATAAGATCGTCTACACTGAACTACATCGCACGAAAGGCCGCGCACTGAAACGGGAGGCTGAAATTAAAAACCTTCGCAGAGAGCCAAAGCTGAAACTGGTTGCAGCATGGTCGCCGCGATAATTCCGAGCATTATAGAACCCATATTCGATACGTCAGCGATCTGATGGTAAGCAAATTATTCGCCCATAACCGCCCCTAACCGCGTTCTGTTTGCAGGTTGTTTTGTGGGTACAGATTCAAGCAAAAATAGTAATATACTATTATATAAATATACTATTATATAAATATATTATTAGCATAAATGGTCGGACAGAGTAAACGCATTTAGAACCTGTCCAGAAATGAGATTGGTTATTTTCCAGCTATCTAACCGGATGCGATGGCTGTTTGGGGTTCCCAATTTGTTGGGGTGAATAAGCTCGTAGAGTTATGGTTTGTTACTATTCTTTTGCTTCACTAAAAACTTTGGATTGGAAACAGCCATCTGCTTATTTTTATCAGCTTCAGCTCTAACTGAGGCTGCATCCTCAAATATATGGAGAATTTTACTTGCTCCACAAGCAAATTCGCCTAGCGATGCTATCGGCAACAATATCATCGCAACTGCCATAACAATTATAAGTGCACGTAATTTTTTAGGAGTCGGTTTTTTTGAAAGAGGAAATTCACTTAATGCTACGTGAAACTGGCCTGTAATTGCGCTTTGATAAAAATAAGCTGCTATAAATGCACAACCACCAAGGACTGCCCCTAACACAAATGAATATGAAGCATGTAAAACCAAATTCACAGTATTTGCCTCAAGAGTCCATAACTGACCAATAAATGTTATGAGTGACACAAGCGCGCCAACGTTAATGAAAACTATAGTTTTCAGCGCAGCTAACCCTATATCTACAGCTCCCATATCGGTCTGTATCATGTGGTCCTTATATTTTTCCCATATAATATCATGTCGACGGATATCCGCTTCGTGCCTTACACGATCTTCTTCGGATTGATACGGCATTATTTCCTCGTGTATGGTGAAATAGGTAAATTCTTAGTCATGGGGTTCAAATCCATTGTTCTCCCAGATACAAAAAATAACATCAATATCTTGATATTCAATAACATAGATGTTCGAACAATGGTCGGAGCGAGTAAACACATTTAGAACCAATCCCGAAATGAGATTGTTGGTTTTTCAATTGCATAGCCAGATGCCAACACTTATCAGGCTGGCTGCGTAACCGATAATCACCCCAAAATCATATTAGCATTGCCGCGTTAGTTGGCAAGCCCAACTGAATCATTTTGCCCCGCCGCTATGAGTGCCGGGGACGCTTTGCATTTTGTTTGCAGCCCAGGAGAATTACCTATGGAAATTAAAGAGCTTGAGCTTAAGGAGATCATTCCTTACGCCCGTAATCCAAGGAAAAATAAGCACGCTACTGAAAAAGTAGCGGCCTCGATAAAGGAGTTCGGCTTCCGCCAGCCTATCGTAGTGGACAGCGAAATGGTGATTGTTGCAGGCCACACACGCTATTACGCTGCCAAAAAGTTAAAGCTCAAAACCATACCGGTGCATGTCGCAAATGACCTAAGCCCGATTAAGGCCAAAGCCTACCGCATCGCCGATAACCGCATACACGAAGAAGCGGAATGGGATGACGAGTTGTTAGCGCTGGAATTAGGCGAGCTACATGAAATGAAGTTTTCCGACCTGACGCTAACCGGCTTTGATACGGCTGAAATTGAACAATATCTGCACCTTAAACCATCCGGCGAAGGTGACGGCGCTGGCGACGACGAGGTGGTCAGCAATTACAAGGAACAGTACGGCGTGATCGTCGTTTGCGAAAACGAAGATCAGCAGGAGGAAATCTACGCCAAGCTCACCGAGCAAGGCTATAACTGCAAGGTAGTGGTAACATGAGGCTGGCTGTCCATCATCGCTGCAGCGACTTCGACAGCTACCGCGCGGCGCGGGTCAAAAGCCTGTTCAATGTGGAGAGCGGCGCCAACTTTGACCTCGTCGCCGAATTGCCGGTTGACGATAGTGGTTGGAAAATCGGCGTTATCGTCGGGCCTTCCGGTTCGGGTAAGACCAGCATGGGCAAGCAATTCTTCGGCGAGGATAAAATCTACTCGCCGGATGACTGGCCAGCTGACCAGCCTATCATCGACGCGATATTGCCGCAGGGTGAATTTGATGACGTCGCCGCCGCGTTGTCGGCGGTGGGGCTGGGCACGGTGCCGACCTGGCTGCGCCCGTACCCGGTGCTTTCCAATGGGGAAAAGTTCCGCGCGAATCTTGCGCGGGTAATATGCGAAGCGCCTAAGCAAGTGGTAATCGACGAATTCACCAGCGTCGTCGACCGGCAGATTGCCAAGTTCGGCGCGCTGGCGTTTCAAAAGTCGTGGAAGCGCAGCGGCGGGCAATGCGTGCTGCTGTCCTGCCATTACGATATCATCGACTGGGTAGAGCCGTGCTGGGTGTTCGATACGGCGACCGCCCGGTATAGCGGGAGGGGGCTTTGGCGACGGCCAAAATTCACCCTCAAGATTTGGCAGACGGACTGGCGTTATTGGCCAGCGTTTGAGCCTCATCACTATTTGAAGCTGCCGCGCATGATCGCCGCCTACTGTTACGTGGGCACGGTCGAGGGTGAGCGCGTGGCGCATGTAGCGGTCAGCACGACGCCGGGCATGCGCGAGGCGCGCGCCTGCCGCTTGGTCGTCATGCCCGAATGGCAAGGCGCTGGCGTCGGCCTACGCTTTTTGAACGCGATTTGCCAGATGTGGCTGGAGGGAAATAACCCGTATGGGAAGAAACTGACGAGCCTGTTTCATACGTCGCACCCTGGCCTCGCGGCGGCGCTGCGACGCGATCCAAAATGGCAGCAGACCAGCGCGCGGCTGTGCGGCGATCAGAAAAACCCTATTCACTACAAGGCCGGATCGCATGGCGGCCGCACGGCTAAGAAACCAAGCGGCATGGGCAGCGGTTACGGCGGTCATTTCCGCGCCGTGCAGGGATTCAGATACATAGGCGAGTAATCTATGAAGCGTGTTTTTATCAGCGGCCAGAAACATTTCGGCGCGCAGGTATTCAACCTATGCCGCCTGCTGGGGCTGGAAGTCGCCGGTGTCAGCGCGCCGCCTTTCGGCAGCGACGGCAAACGCGCCGACCGGCTGCGCGAGGCAGCGGAGAAAGCTGAGGTGCCGTGGATGCCATCCGGCACGCTGACGCAGCACACGCTGCCGGGTAATATCGACCTGATCGTCTGCGCCCATAGCCATGACTTTATCGGCGCGGCAACGCGCTATAGGGCGCGGCTGGGCGCTATCGGCTATCACCCCTCGCTGCTGCCGTTGCACCGTGGGCGCGACGCGGTGCGCTGGGCAATTAAAATGGGCGACCGCGTTACCGGGGGCACGATCTACTGGCTAAGTGATAATGTCGACGCCGGAAACGTGGCCGGGCAGCAATGGTGTTTCATACGCCCGGACGATACACCGGAGGAATTGTGGCGGCGCGACCTCGCGCCTATCGGCCTTATCCTGTTCGATAAGGTGCTGCGCGACATCATGGACGGGTTGATTGTTTCGGTCAGGCAAAACGAAGCGCTTGCCACTTGGGAGCCAGCCTTTACACCACCGCCGCTGCACCGACCGGATTTATTGATGATCGGCAATGGCGGCTTAGAAGGATACCGCGTGGAAACCAGCAATTCCGCCGCACGGCAGTAATCGGGCGAATCATCGAATTTAGGCAAGAGCCAGTAAATAATTCGATGAATTTGCTCAATATTTTGTGTTTCGGGGATTCCAATGATCCCCGTTCGATGTTTTCATATAAGTGTCCGCGTGGACATTCTAAAAACCCTTGTAATGGAGACACTTATGAAAGCCTTAACCAACGTACAACGCAAAATCTTAACCGCCGCCAGCAAGCAACCCAAGCTGCCTATCGAAGAACACATGGGCCGTATGAAAGGCTCGGCTGCGCGCCAGGTTGCCTATTCGCTACTGTGCAGCGGCTATGTCATCGAGGATGGCGACAATCACTATATTACTGACGAAGGTGTCGCCGCCTTAAGCGCGAAAAAGGCAAAGCCTGCCAAGGCGGAAAAGAAGGGCAAGCAAAAGCCCGCCAAAGAAGCCAAGGCAAAAAAACCTGCTGCCAAAGGCAAGAAGGTTTCTAAAAAGGCAAAGGCTGCCGATACCGAAGCGGTAACACCGACCGAGGGCGACAAGCCAGCCAAAGGGCGGCAGTTGCTTATCAACATGATGTCGCGCGAGGAAGGAGCTACCGGCCAGCAGATGGTTGACGCCACCGGCTGGCAGAAAGGCGCGGTCTTCGGCACTTTGTCAAAGATCAGGAAGCTGCTAGCAACAAGTAACCAGGTCATCGCTTCCGATAAAGACGATAGCGGCAAGCTGGTTTACAAAATCGCGTAACATACCTTAATACCAATCAACATGCGGGGCATCATTGTATGCCCCGCATTTTTTTATCCTTATTGCCCCGCACCATTTAATTATGCCATGCCATGGAAGCCGCCTGTCCACCGCCCGCCTGGTTGGCAACCGGCTAAGCGTGTGCGCCGTGATGCGCTGGATCGTTCCTACGGCACGCAGGCATGGCGCAAGCTGGCGGCGTGGGTGATCGCCCGCGACCACGGCATATGCCATGTCTGCGGTAAACCCGGCGCTGATACCGCGCATCATCTGATTGAGAAG
>JAGWIM010000022.1 GCA_028873525.1 Pseudomonadota bacterium | reverse complement strand
CTTTCATAAAGCCCTTGGAACCCTCAAGCTGCGCGGCGTATTTGCTTGGGCCAAAAGTGGGGATGCCGGCGGACGTGAGCCGGTCGGCGAGGCCCTCGACCAGCGGCTGCTCCGGCCCGATGACAACCAGCGAAATGGCGTTGTCCTTGCAGAACTGCACGATTTCCGGCGGTGATTTCAGCGCCGCGCAAACGGCGTCCTCGGCTATGCCGCCGTTGCCCGGCGCGCAGAATATGTTGGCGACCTGCGGGGATTGCTTCAAGCGCCAGCAGAGCGCATGTTCGCGCCCGCCGGAACCGATTACAAGGACATTTGCCATTTATTTTCTTTCCTGTCATCCTGAGCGAAGGACGCCGCCCGAAGCCGAAGGATCCTTCGACTCGCTTGCGCTCGCTCAGGATGACAATGTATGCCCGAACCCGCCCCGGACTTCAACCACAACCAGCCGGTCTATTCGGTCAGCGAGGTGTCGCAGGCAATCAGGCGCGCGGTGGAGGATACATTCGGCGTCATCCGCATCCGCGGCGAAATCTCCGGCTTCAAGCAGGCGGCGTCCGGCCATGTCTATTTCCGGCTCAAAGATGAAAATGCCGTGATTGACGCCGTCTGCTGGCGCGGGGTGGCGGCGCGTTTTTCCTTCAAGCCCGGGGACGGGCTGGAAATCGTCGCCGCCGGTAAGGTGACGACCTATCCCGGCCGCTCCTCCTACCAGATCGTCATCGATCATATGGAGCCGGCGGGAGCGGGCGCGCTGATGGCGCTTCTGGAAAAACGCCGCAAGGCGCTGGCGGCGGAGGGTCTCTTTGCGCCGGAGCGCAAGCGCAGAGTGCCGTTTTTGCCTGCCGTCATCGGTGTTATCACCTCGCCGACGGGGGCTGTTATCCGCGATATTCTGCATCGCATTGAAGACCGCTTTCCGCTGCATGTCATCATCTGGCCGGTCATGGTGCAGGGCGAGGGCGCGGCGGAGCAAGTGGCGGCGGCCATCGAAGGATTTAATTCTTTGCCTTCTGGTTTCAGGATTCCGGTTCCTGATGTCCTGATAGTCGCGCGCGGCGGTGGATCAATCGAGGATTTATGGGCATTCAACGAGGAGATCGTCGTGCGGGCGGCGGCGGCATCGGAAATTCCGCTGATCTCCGCCGTCGGCCATGAAACCGATACGACCTTGATTGATTATGCTTCCGATCAGCGTGCGCCGACGCCGACCGCGGCGGCGGAGATGGCGGTGCCGGTCAGGCAGGAATTATGGCTTGGCATCAAGCAGCTCGATGCCAGGCTGATGGCCGCCATGCAGCGGCAATGGGCGTGGCGGCAGGAGTCGCTCACCGGGCTTTCGCGCGGGCTGCTCAGTCCGGTGCAGTTATTGCAATCGGCGTCGCAGCGGCTGGACGACTGGGGCGAGCGACTGCTTTCGGCGCCGCCTTCGAATCTGGCGCGCAAGGAGCAGCAACTGGCGCTCTTGACAACGCATCTCAAACCGCAGGCGTTGCTGGCGTTTATCAGCGTGCGCGAGGAAAAGCTGCGGGGCCTTGGCGCGTTGCTTGCGAGCGTTGATTGCCGGCGCGTGCTCGAACGTGGCTTTGCGCTGGTGAAAGATGCGGGCGGAAAACTGGTGACGTCGGCGGCGCAGGCGAAAGAAAATAAAACGCTGTCGGTGGTGTTCAAAGATGGCGAGATGACGGTAAAAAATCCCGCGTGAGGCAAAGCCGAAGCGCAGGATCCCGTGCCGCGGCGGTGCTTCGCACAGGATTATGACGGCCACCGCTTATGCACCCAGAACCATTGCTCGGGGCGCTCGCGAATCCAGCCTTCCAGCAGCGCATGGATGTTTGTCATGACGGTGAGAATATCTTTTGCCTTGTCGCCGGTTTTTTCATATGCCAGCGGTGGAAATACCGTCGCCCCGAAACGGCAGCCTTGCGTGCGCGTAACGCGCACCGGGATAATCGGCATGTCATACCGCAGCGCGAATTCGGCGATGGCGGGCGCCGTCATGGCGTCGTGCCCGAAGAAGGACACGCTGATGCCGTCATTCATCTTCTGATCGATAAGCATGGCCAGCGACTGCCCGTCCTTGATGGCGCGCATCAGCCCGGCGACGCCGCTTGGCCCCTTGGCGATCATGCCGGCCGATTGCGTGGCGCGCAGCTTCGACACGATGGCGTCAACATAAGGATTGTTGGCCTTGCGGTAGATGATGGTGATGGGGATGCCGCGCCGGTGGGCAATCGGATAGGTCAGCTCCCAGTTGCCGAAATGGCCGGAAAAAGAAATAACCGATTTGCCCGGCGGCGGCAAATTTTCCGCGCCGTGAATCGTCACGCGGCGGTGGAGTTCTTCTTGCGGAAGATGCGGCAATTCGGCGGCGCTTCGCCCCAGGTTGTCCCACATGCCGGCGAGTATTTTTTGCCGCTCTTTTGCCGTGAGTTCAGGAAAGACCATCGCCAGGTTTTTCTCCGCCGTGCGGTGCGCGGGGAGCAGCGGCCCGATGGCGCGCGCCATGAACCCGCCCGCCCAGGAAGCGGCATCGAGCGGCAACGCCCTGAATCCAGCGAACAGGAATTGCATGGCGGCGGCCTCACAGAGATGCTTAATTTTTTTCATGCGCGAGAGCGGAATCTATCAGGTGGGCGAGCTGCTCCGGCCGGTCGAACACCAGCTCCATTGGAATGACCAGAATTTTTTCCTTGAACGACGCCGGCAGGCGGACCGCGTCTTTGGCGGTGGTGGCAAGCGTGGCCTTCAGGTGGGCGGCTTTTTTGATCAGTGCGTTTAAGTCGGATTCCTTGTAAGGGTAGTGATCGGGAAAGGCGGCGGTATCCGTCACCGACGCGCCGGCGCCGCCCAGCGCGTCGAAAAATTTCTGCGGCCGGGCGATGCCGCAGAAAGCGAGCAGCTTTTTCCCGCAGACGGCAACGCCGTCCAGCGTGGCGTGTGCGGAAATGACCGGCAGATCCGGTGGCAGCGCCATGTTCCCATCGATGATAATCGCCGCATCGGCGCGCGCGAAGGCGGTCTCCGGCGCTTCACGCAAGGGTCCTGCCGGAAGCATTAGCCCGTTGCCAAGGCCGTATTTCCCGTCAATCACCAGCAGCGACAATGTTTTTTTCAGCGAAAAATTCTGAAAACCGTCATCCATAACAATAGCTGCCGCGCCCTGCGCAATGGCGAATTCTGCGCCTTTCTTCCGGTCTTTGGCGACAACGGTTGGTAACAGTCCGGCCAGCAGCATGGACTCATCGCCGACATCCCGCGCCGTGTGATTTTGCGGGTCAACCAACACCGGGCCGGAAAGCTTTCCGCCATAGCCGCGACTTAAAAAGAACGCGCGGATGTTTTTTCCTTTGAGCATATTCCCGACATAAAGCGCTACCGGCGTCTTGCCCGCCCCGCCCGCCGTCAGGTTGCCGATGCAGATTACGGGTACGGAAAGTTTTACGGGATGCGCGGATTTCTGGTGCGCTTTGGCTCCCGCGCCATAGAGCCAGGACAGCGGCAGCAGCGCGCTGGATACCGGGGTATTCGATTGCCAGAAGGTTGGCGTTTTCATGATTTTTTCCGTGGCGCAAAAAGCGGCGAGAGCATGTCCATCAGCCGGTCGGTCGCTCCTGCCTGGCTCTCAACCCATTGTCGCGCGCGTCCCTGCATGGCGTGCAGGCGGGCGTAATCGCCAAGCAGCACGCCGACTTCCGCCGCCAGCGACTCGCCGCCGGCGATTCTGATGCCGCCGCCGTTTTCTTCCAGCTCGCGGTAAATGTCGGAAAAATTATGCGTGTGCGGGCCAAAGATGATACCGCAGGAAAGCCGCGCCGGTTCGAGCGGATTCTGCCCGCCGTGATTCACCAGCGAGCCGCCCATGAAGGCGATTTCCGACAGGCGGTAAAACAGCCCCAGCTCGCCCATCGTATCGGCGATATAGATTTGCGTCTCCGGCGTAATGGCCTGGCGTTGCGAACGCAACGCCACGGTCAGATCTTTTATCTCATGGGCGCTGGCGGCTCCGCGCTCCGGATGGCGCGGCGCAATGATGGTCAGCAGATCGGGATACGCGGCCGCCAGCCGCCGGTGCGTTTGCGCCGCGATTTTTTCCTCGCCGGGGTGCGTGCTGGCCGCCAGCCATACCGGTCTTGCGCCGATGGCGGTTTTCAGCCGCAGCAATTCGGCTTCGTCGCAGGGCAGGGCTACTGCATCGTATTTGAGGTTGCCGACACAGCGCACGTCAGAAGCGCCCAGCGCCTGAAGCCGTGCCGCATCCTCTCTGCTCTGCGCGATGACAATGTCAAAGCAGGCCAGCATGTCGCGGATCATCGCCGGGCGCTTCTGCCATGCCTGGAACGATCGCTCCGACATGCGGCCATTGATGACGCCCATGTAGCAATGTGCGCGACGGACGGCATCAATCAGGTTCGGCCAGAATTCCGACTCCACCCAGAGCGACACGTCCGGTCGCCAGTGGCGGATGAACTGCGCCGTTGCCTGCGGCGTGTCAATCGGCGCGAACTGGTGGATGGCGCCGGCGGGCAATCGCTTTTGCATCAGCCGCGCCGAAGTGACGGTGCCGGTGGTCAGCAGCAGCCGCAGCTCGGGATACCGCCTATGAACTTTCTGCAGCAGCGGCAGGATGGAGGTCGCCTCGCCGACGCTGGCGGCATGCAGCCACAGGAGTTTTCCCGCCGGACGCGGTGTTTTGCAAATGCCCAGCCGCTCCGGCAGGCGCTTCGCGTCTTCCTTGCCGCGCAGGCGGCGCAGCATCAGCCACAGCGGAATGATCGGCGCAACCAGGGTGGAGAGCAGGCGGTAGCTACGCATGGGTGAACCTATCGGCTTTTTCCAGTTCTGCATTGAGCGCGCGTTCAATGGCGAGCCGCGCCTGTTCGTCATCCGCATTCCGTGCCATCGTCATCGGCGCGCCGGCGCAGAATTCGATGCGGCCGAACGGTAGCGGAAGTACGAATTTGTCCCAACTGTCGAAACATAGTTGCCTTGTTGAAGAAAACGCCACCGGCAGCACCGGCTTGCCGGACAGCTTGGCGATGGCGACCGTGCCTCGTTGCGCCACCTGCAATGGCCCGCGCGGGCCTTCGGGCGTGATGCAGATATTGCCGCCCTGCTCCAGCGCCCGCAGCATCTCGCGCGCGGCGCTGTGCCCGCCGCGGCTGGAGGAGCCGTAAATCGTGCGGTTGCCGAACCGGCGCACGACGCGGGAACTGAGCTGCCCGTCGCGGTGCGGCGTGCTTAAGACATACATGTCGCGCCCCTCCGGCGTGAACGCCAGCATCATCATCATGCGCCCGTGCCAGAAGGCGAAGATGCCGTTTTCCTTGCCCTGCATGTAAGACGCCGCCGCCGGGTCGATATGCCGCACGACGCGGCTGGTTAAAAACACCAGTCTTATATACAGGGCAAGCAGCCAGGCCGCCGCCGCCTGCGTCGCCTGGGCTTTCAGCAAGCGTTTGCGCCACGGCATTTAGGTGATCACTCCCGCATCGACATTGCGCGCATAGAGCCGGTGATAGCTGCCCCCGCCGGCCATCAGGCCGTGATGATCGCCGCTCTCGATGATGCGCCCATTCTCGACGACGTAAATAATATCGGCGCCGACGATGGTGGAAAGGCGGTGGGCGATGACCAGCGTCGTGCGACCTTTCATCAGCACGGCGAGCGCCTGCTGGATGCTGCGCTCCGATTCATTGTCGAGCGAGGAGGTGGCCTCGTCGAGCAGTAAAATGGGTGCGTTTTTGAGCATGGCGCGGGCGATGGCGAGGCGCTGCCGTTGCCCGCCGGAAAGCCTGACGCCATGCGCGCCGATCACGGTGTCGTAGCCTTGGGGCAGGGCGCGGATGAATTCGTCGGCGGCGGCGTTTTTTGCAGCAATGATGATGTCCGCTTCGCTTGCGCCCTCGCGGCCATAAGCGATATTGGCGCGCACCGTGTCGTCGAAGAGCATCGATTCCTGCGGCACGAAGGCCATGGCCTGCCGCAGCGAATGCAAGGTTACGTCGCGGATATCCTGTCCGTCGATGGAAATTTTTCCGTTGTCTACATCGTAAAACCGCAGGAGCAAATTCATCAGCGTCGATTTCCCGCCGCCGGAAAGTCCGACCAGCGCCGCCGTTTTTCCGGCGGGAATTTCCAGGGTGATGTCTTCGACGCCGGCGGCATCCGGCGCATAACGGAACGTCACGTGGTCGTAGGTGACGGCGCCTTTCCCGATAACCAGCGGCCTGGCTCCCGGTTTGTCGCGGACGGAGGGCGGCGTGTCGAGCACGTTGAACAGGCGGCTGGCGGCGGCGAGGCCTTCCTGCAGCGTGCCGCCCATGCCGCTCATCGAGCGCGTCGGCTTGTAGGCCATCAGGAACGCGCCGATGAAGGAGGTGAACGCGCCGGGCGTGGTATGGCCGCTTAGCACCTGCATTCCGCCATACCAGATGACCAGCGCCATGGAGAGGTTGCCCAGGCACTCCATCATCGGCGAGGCGGCGGCCTGCACGCGTGAGGCTTTGAGGTAGAGCCTGGTCAGCGCCTCGACGATGACGCGGGCGCGGCTGGTTTCAAACGCCTCGCGATTATAGGATTTGACGGTGCGCACGCCATGGAAGATCTCATCAAGCGTGACGGTGAAATCACCGAGCTTGGCCTGTGACTGGTGGGCGATTTTGCGCACGCGCCGGGACAGCCTGAGCAGCGGATGGATGGCGATGGGAAACGCCGCCAGCGCAATCAGCGTCAGCCGCCAGTCCTGGTAGAACATCACGCCGACCAGCGCGATGGTGGTAAGCGTTCCCTTGACCGCTGCCGTCAGCACGCTGGTGAAAGTGCCTCGCATCAGGTTGATGTCGTTGGTGAAGCGTGAAATCAGCCGCCCGGAGGCCTGCTGGTGGAACAGCCCGACGTCGCTTTGCACCAAGTGCGAAAACAGGCGCATCTGCATATCGGCGACGACGCGCTGGCCAATAGTGCGCATGAACATCACGTTGCCGTAATTCGCCGCTGCGCCGATGATGCCGATGACGAACACCGCCGCCGGAATGATGAGCAGCATGGCGTGGTTCTTGTCGATGAAAATCTGGTCGAGCACCGGGCGGATCATCCAGGCGTTGGCGCCGGTGGCCGCCGCCACCACCATCATGCACAGCACGGCGGAGACCAACTGCCTTCGGTACGGGCGGATGTGTTCGCGCAGCACCCGCGTAAGCAGCGCCCAGGTGGAAATATGTGGAAGCGTGGCGTTCATCAAGCCCCCGCTATGGTCATGCCGTCCACGCGCAGGGTCGGCGCGTTGGTGGCATAGCGGAATTGAAGATCGTCGGCGGGCGCCGCCGTTTTGAACATTTCGCGCAAATGGCCGGCGATGGTGATTTCGGAAACGGGATAGGCGATTTCACCGTTTTCAATCCAGAAACCGCTCGCCCCCTGGCTGTAATCGCCGGTGACGAGGTTGACGCCCATGCCGAAGGTTTCGGTGACGTACAGGCCATTGTTGATGCCGCTCATTAAGGCCTCGGGCGAGAGCTTGCCTTTTTCCATGTAAAGGTTGGTGGAGGCGGGCGAGGGGGGCGCGGCGACGCCGCGCGAGGCATGACCGGTGGTTTCCAGCCCAAGCTTATGGGCGGTGCGCAGGTCGAGCAGCCAGGTGGAAAGCACCCCGTTATCGATAATGATGCGCCTGCCGTTTTTTACGCCTTCGGCGTCGAACGGACGGGAACCGAGGCCGGCCTTGATATGCGGGTCGTCGATGATGCGGATATTCTTGGAAAACACTTCCGCTCCCAGCGCGTCCTTGAGGAAACTCGCGCCACGGGCGACGCTGCTCCCCGAAATGGCGCCGGCCAGCATGCCGAGCCACTGGCGGCTGACGCGCGGATCGAACACCACCGGCGCGCGGCAGGTCGCCGGTTTGCGCGGGTTCAGGCGCTTCAGTGCGCGTACCGAGGCCGCCGCGCCGATGCCGGAGGCGTCGGCCAGGTTGCGGCGGTGGCGGCAGGAGGCGAATTCATAATCGCGCTCCATGGCCGCCCCGCTTCCGGCGATGACCGATACCGATACGGAAAAATGGCTGGCCAGGTAGCTGCGGGCGAAGTGGGCGCCGTGGTTGTTTGCTATGGCCAGGCTGACGCGGTTCTGGCTATAGCTTGCCTCCGCGCCTTCCGAATTGGTGATGCCTTTAACCGATAGCGCCGCTTCCTCGGCCCGCCGGCACTCTCCGGTCAGCCAGGCCATGTCAGGCGCGACGGCATCGTTTAAGTCGAGGTCGGGAACCTCCGGCGCGCAGAGTGATTCCGGCGCAAGCAGGCTGTCAGGGTCGATAGGCGCGGCTTTGGCCATGGCGACGACGCGTTCTGCCAGTTCCGCCAGTGCGTCCTCCCCGGTATCGCTGGTTGAGGCGATGGCCTGGCGCTGACCGATAAAAGCACGGAGTCCCAACGCCTTATTCTCTGACTGTTCGATGCCTTCCGGCTTGCCCATGCGCCGCGCCGCGCTAAGCCCTGACGTTTCGAACATGACGGCATCTCCAGCCTCGGCGCCCAGCGCGCACGCTTTCTCAAGCGCCCGGGTGAGAGTATCAAGGGGATTGATCATCATTCGGCTTTCTTAGAGCAATTACGGCATTTTCGCAACGTATCAGCAAAAAACATTATGAATATCCCTGTTTCTTTACAATGCCGGTTGAGTATGCGCGCCGAATTTGCTAGAATGCGCGCCATGGATAGCGCAATCACCATGTTGGCAACGCTGCCTCGGCCTAAAATCCACCGCCTGCCTGCGTTGTCCAGGAACCGGACGCCCCTGCTGGCCGCCGTTCACCGCCCGGTTTTTCTGCCGTTTGCCGTGTTGCTGGTCCTGTCATTCGCCGTCATGGCCATACAGAAGCAAATTATTGATTTTTCAGGTTCTTCTCATGCGGTGCCGTTTCTGCCGCCGGTAATCGTCGATGCCAGAGCTTCCGTCGTTCCTCCCGAAAAATCGCCCGCTACCATGGTATTTACCGGTCAATCGGGAACCATCATCGGCCAGTTCGTCAGAATGCCCGCCGACAACGAGCAGATAACCGAAATCAGGCCTGTTTCTGATGTTGACAAAACAGCCGGGCGGGAATTACTTTCCATCATCAGCAGAATTAATTGACAACACGCCGTAACCTTTCGGGAGGCCGCATGTCGCGCCTGCGCCTGTTTGCCGTATTATTCGCGGTGCTGCCGGTGGTGCCGCAGGTGGCGCGGGCGAGCGATGTGCTGGACATCGTTACCGGCCCGAAAACCGGCACTTATTATGCCATCGGCAGAGACATCGCCGCCGCCGCCGCGCAGGACGGCCTGGCGGTCGATGTCAAGCCGTCGGAAGGATCCATCGATAACATCAGGCGCGTCAACGATCCCGATCGTGCCGTCGTCGGCATTGTCCAGTCCGATGTGCTGGGTTTTCTGAGCCGATCCAAGAATCCCGCTTCGATGCATATGGCCGCCGGCCTGCGCATGATTTTCCCCCTCTACGACGAAGAAGTGCACGTGCTGACGCGCGATTCCATCCATAGTTTCGCCGACCTCAAGGGCAAAAAAGTGGCGGTGGGACAGGAGGGAAGCGGTAATTTGCTGACGGCGCTCAACCTGTTTGCCATGATGAATGTCGCGCCGGCGCAAATGGAAAAAATTTCACCGGCGGAAGGCGTGGTGGCAGTGCTCAAAGGCGAGATTGACGCGGTGATTTTCGTCGGCGGCAAGCCGGTGCGCCTGTTCAAGAACCTTGAAGATTTAACCCTGCCGGAAAACCAGCAATATGCCGCCATGTTAAGCGGGGTGCATTTTCTGCCGCTGGTGGCGCCCAGGATGCTCGCCGAATACAAACCGGCGGAGATCACCCATGCCGATTACAGTTTCGTGCAGCAGACGGTGCCGACCATTGCCGTGCAGGCGGTGCTGGTGGGGTATGATGTTCCGCAAGACGGCAAAAGCGACCGCGCACAATGCCGCCAGGTGGCGGCGTTGGCCGGCGTGATTCGCAAGGCGCTGCCCGATCTGCGCAAAAAAGGGCACCCTAAATGGAAAGAAGTCAATCTCGACGCTGACGCCAGTCCGTGGAAGAAAGACGCCTGCGTGTGGCCGGAAACATCGCCGAAAGCGGATGCCGGGAAATCAGGCTTGATGGAAATTGTGGAAAAAAATAAAGGCAACTAGGGCGCTAAAACAAATGCCCGGATTTTTTGGCCTTGGCTTCGAGGTAGCTGTGATTGTGCCGGCCGGATTCGGCGACCAGCGGCACGCGCTCGGCAATCGTGATGCCCGCCTTCTCCAGCGCTTTTAATTTGCCGGGGTTGTTGGTCATCAGGCGGATTTTTTTTACGCCGAGTTTTTTTAAGATACCGGCGGCCAGCGCAAAATCCCGCTCGTCCTCGTCGAATCCGAGCATGAGATTGGCTTCGTACGTATCCAGGCCTTTTTCCTGCAGCGCGTAAGCGCGCAATTTGTTGGCGATGCCGATGCCGCGCCCTTCCTGATGCAGATAGATGAAAATGCCGCTGCCGGCCTGCGTAATTTGCTCGAGTGCCAGTTGCAGTTGGCTGCCGCAATCGCAGCGCAGGCTGCCCAGAATGTCGCCGGTGACGCAGGAGGAGTGGATGCGCACCAGCGATGCGTCCGCCGCCGGATTCCCCACGATCAGCGCCAGATGCGTCGACGTACCCCAGCGCGTGCGGAAACAGGTGAGCGTCGCTTGTTCGGCGCCTTTGATGGGCAGCGGCGCCTTCGCCAGCGGCACGATGTCGAGCGGCGGGTTTGCCCAGTAGACGGTGGCGTCGGACGCGCTGACGCGCAGCCAGTCCGGCGGCAGGGTATTGCTTTCCACGGTCAGCAGCGCCGGCAACAGGGAAGCGTATTTCGCCAGCCGCAGCAGCATGTCCTGCGACGGCGATGCCGGCAGCAGTGTAATATCACGTCGGGGAACCGCATCGGCTAAGGGATCGGCCAGCGCCAGTATTTCGGGCATCGGCAGATTCTGTGCGTCGATACGCACGCAGCGGGCGTCCTTTGCAGGAAACCCAAGGCTACGCGCCCGCGCGCCGGTCAGCAGCAGATGCAGGCGCGCCGCCGGCAACGCCCGTAGCCGCGCCAGTATGCCCGGCGTCAATGCCTCAATCGGACAGGCGCCCAGCATTTCTCCATTATCTTCTTGAAAACAAATCCCTAACTGGCGGCGCAGTTGATCCACCGCCCGCCCGACGGCGAGGTGCGCTCCGCTTATGGTGTCTTGTGCTTCGATCATACAGGTATCAGGTGACAGGCGTCAGGCGTCGGATTATAGAGAATCAGGCGTATGGCGCATTTTCTAACCTAAATTCTGCCACCTGTCATCCATGACTATCGTTATTATAAGCAAAGACAGAGATTTTGCACAGCCGTTGGCGGAGCAGGTGAAAAAAGAGCTGTCGCTTGATTGCCGCATCGCCGACACCGCCAATGCAGCCGGGGGGGCGACGCTGGTGGTGACAACGGAAAACGGCGGGCAATATGCCTGTCCGGTAGTGATGGTTGCAAACCCGCCGGTGAAGTTGAGCGACGTGTTGGCCGACATCAAGACGGCGTTGCGGCGGTTCTCCGGCGGTGATGACATGGCGCTGGGCGGCGGGTATCTGCTGCATCCGCGGCGGAAGCGATTGCTGTATGCGTCTTCCGGCAGGGCGGTTGATGTGACCGATAAGGAGGCGCAGTTGCTGCGCGTGCTCGCCGAAGCGGGGCAGGGCGGCGTGACGAAAGAGCGGTTGCTCAGGGAAGTCTGGGACATTGAAGCTGCACTCAACACTCACACGCTTGAGACGCATGTCTACCGTCTGCGCGGCAAGTTCCGCGAGTTGGCGGGCGATGAGGTTATCGAGGCCGTTGGGGGCGGGTACAGGTTGAAAGAGGATGGCCGCTGACCGGGTTTCCGTTATCCGGTCACTGGTTATCCGATCATCCGGACAGTGAGAAAATGCAGATGGGTAAAATAGATATTATCGGCCTCACGCGGCAGGAACTGACCGAAGCGCTCAGGGCGGTCGGCGTCGAGCCGTTTCGCGCCGGACAGTTGTGGCACTGGATTTATACCAAGGGTGCGACCGGCTTTGAGCAGATGACGACCATCGCCAAAAAACAACAGGCGCTGCTGGCCGAGCATTTCACCATCGGCCGCCCCGGCATCGCCAAAGCGCTGGTCTCGTTCGACGGCACACGCAAATGGCTGCTGGAGTTTACCGACGGCAACAAGGTTGAAACGGTCTTCATCCCCGAGGACGACCGTGGCGCGTTGTGCGTATCGTCGCAGGTCGGCTGCACGCTTAGCTGTACGTTCTGCCATACCGGCACGATGAGGCTGGTGCGCAATTTAACCGCCGGCGACATCATCGGCCAGATGCTGATCGCGCGCGACTCCTTAAACGAATGGGGCAAGAAGCGCGAAGATTGTTTATTCACGAATATCGTGCTGATGGGCATGGGTGAGCCGCTCTATAATTATGAACAGGTCGCCAGGGCGTTGCACATCGTCATGGATATGGAGGGCATCGCCATTTCCAAGCGCCGGATTACGCTCTCCACTTCCGGCGTCGTGCCGATAATGAAGCGTGTCGGCGACGAGCTGGGCGTCAACCTCGCCATTTCCCTGCACGCCGTGCGCGATGATCTGCGCGATGAACTGGTGCCGATTAATAAAAAATATCCGCTGGAGCAGTTGCTCGAAGCCTGCCGCACCTACCCGGCGGCCAGCAATGCGCGGCGCATTACCTTTGAATATGTGATGTTGAAAAACGTGAACGATACCGATGCCGACGCGCGTGAGTTGGTACGGCTGCTCGCCGATATTCACGCCAAGGTGAATCTTATCCCGTTCAATCCCTGGCCGGGCGCGCCATATGAATGCTCATCGAATAGCCGCATAAACTCTTTCTCCAAAATCATCAATGCCGCCGGCTATTCCTCGCCGGTACGTACGCCGCGCGGCCGCGACATCTTCGCCGCCTGCGGTCAGCTCAAATCAGATTCCGAGCGCAAAAAAGGCGAGAAGGTATGGCTGGGGGAGAAGCCCGCAGCCCCGTGATGTCCCCCCCGCAACTCAGGAATTGCATTTCAAGCGCAGGAGACTGCGCCGGGGATACGGACGTTTTCCAGCTTCGATGTGCCCGCCGCCGCTCACCGCCGGAGCAGGGATGATTTACGCCGTCATCATCCGCATCGCGTAAGCGGCTCCAGGGTGATCCGGGGAATGACGGGGACAAGGGCGTGGGGTTAAATCTTAAAACAGTATCCACAGCGTTACCGCCAGCCAGATCGCCATATTGGCCAGCTGCCATTTATCCCTGAAGATTACGTTCTCCGGTTCGCCGCCCTGATTATACACATAGATGGATTGCAAATAGCGGAAAAGGCCGAATGCAACGAAGGCCACCGTATACACGATGCTCAGCCGGCCGGTGGCGTGTGCGACGTCGACGGTATAAATGGCATAGGTAATCAGCGCCGCGCCGCCGGTGATCGTCACCAGCCGGTCAAGCAGATCGCGGTTATATTGCCGCAGGTTGGGCTTGGCCTCGGCATATCCTGAGATGCCTATTTCATGGTAACGCTTGCCGAAGCCGAGAAACAGCGCCAGCAGGAAGGTGGTGAGGATAATCCACGGGCTGACCGTTACCGAGAGCGCGTAGCAGCCCGTCAGCACGCGCAGCACGTAGCCGGTGGCGATCAGGAATACGTCGATGAGAGCCAGGCGCTTGAGAAAAAACGTGTAGGCCAGGTTGAACGTCGCATACAGCTCGGCGGCGGCGGCGCAGGATCCCGGCAGCCGCATCAGCAGTGCCGCCGCCGCAGCGACGAAGATGATGGCCAGCAGCGCCGCCTCCCGCCGGGTCACTTTTCCGGCGGCCAGGGGCCGCAGCCTTTTTGTCGGGTGCAGCCGGTCTTCTTCCATATCGTGCCAGTCATTGACGATATAAACGGCGCAGGACACGGCAAGAAACGCCAGCGTTGCCAGCGTCGCGAGCACCCATGCCTGCGGGTCCATAAACCGGCGGGCAAAAAACAGCGGTGCGAGAACGAAGCCGTTTTTTATCCATTGCCGCGGGCGCAACAGTGTCAGAATGGAGGTCATAGGCAGTTTTTTATTTCGTAAACCATTCTTTTTTGCTATTGAACGACAAGACACACAAGCAAAAAGGCGAGGCCATGCAGAAAAATATCCTTGAAACCTTGATGGGCGCGGTAGTGTTGATCGTTGCCGGCGCGTTCCTGGTCTTTGCCTACCAGGGTAGTCAGATGCGCATCGAGGAGGGCTATACCGTCAGTGGAAAATTCGGTGATGTCTCCGGCATTGCGCTGGGCAGTGACGTGCGCATCGGCGGCATCAAGGTCGGCGTCGTTTCGGGCTTGACCCTCGATCCCAAAACCTACGACGCCGTTGTCTCGATGCAGATCCGCAGGGATACCAAACTGCCGGTGGACTCCTCGGCCGCCATCGTCAGCAGCGGTCTGCTCGGGGACAAGTTCGTTCAACTCACGCCGGGCGGCGATGATAAAATGCTGGCAAACGGCGGTACGCTGCAATTCACCCAGTCGGCAGTCAATCTCGAGGAGATGATCGGCAAATTCATGTTCAGCGGCGGCGGCGTCGATAAAAATAAGGATAAGAGCGGCAAAAAACCAACCGCTGCGCCGTAATGCGTCGCCCGCTCGTTATCTGGTTGATGGCCTGTATTTTTCCGGCCATCGCCGCCGCCTCGGCCATCAGCCCGCCTTCGCCTGATGCATCGAAAAATACCCAGGCGCCCGATGAATATACGACGGTGGCATTACAGGGCCTCAATAAGGTCACCGGCCACATTTCTACTCTTGAGGGTCCGGTTGGCGCCGTCCTGCGCTTCGGTACCCTGGAAATCGTGGCGCACCGCTGCTGGAAATCCAGCCCCGACGATCGCCCGGAAAACGCGGCCCTGCTCGACATCTCCGAACTGGCGCCGGGCGAACCGCCGAAGCGCATATTTTTAGGCTGGATGTTTTCCTCCAGCCCCGGCCTGTCGGGGCTGGAGCATCCGGTCTATGACATTACCGTACTGGCCTGTGCAACCAAACCGATTGCCGGGGCAGCCGACAAGGAAACCGAGAAAAAACCGGCGGGCAAAAAAACCGGAAAAAAATAGGATGGCCCGCCTGACTATGGCGAACAATAGCTATGGCCGGGGCATCGTGATTTAAGGGGTCAATCAACGGCGCTCTCTTACACAATGCTGATCTGTTTTGGCGCTGGCGGCGCCCCGGCCCGCGCGCTCACGTTCCCGACTTGCGCCGCATCGCGGCGCGGGGACTGAGTTTCAAGGACATATTGTTGGTGATGAAGGCGTGGTAGGGTAATTTCATGACATGGTCGAACAGCACCAGCGACGCGACAATGAACATCAGCAGCGACGCCAGGAAATAACCGTAACCGTAATAGGAAAAGCCCAGCCTGACGTCAACCAGGGTGAATAACACGTTGCCGATAAGGAAAATAAACTGGATGAACATCGTCGCGCGGCGGCAGTCAAAATAGGACAGGAGAATAATCTCGAACATCGCCAGCGCCTGAAAGAACGATCCGAGCACGCCGAGGCGGAACATACCGATTCCCAGGTAATCAGCGTGCAACAGCCCGAAAATCTTGGCAGCCAGCAAAATCGTCACCAGACTGCACGTTCCCTGAATGACCAGGAAATTACGCGCGCTGTCCGTTAACGAAGCGATGATGCGGCGGTGGGCGACGCGAATCACCGAAAGTGGCTGGTTGGTGCGAATATCCTCGGAAAAACGCTGAAAGCGCAGGAAGAAATTGGTTTCGATGCTGAAAATGAATACCGCCAGTGCCGGCACGACGGTAAGGTAAGCCAGAAACATGGCGTTGTCATAATTATGATAATGCAGCATCCGGCTCGGCAGGACGGAGGCTTCCGGCGCGCACAGCCACATTACGCCCTTATCCGCCCAGATGCCGGTATTGTAGCAGACGCCGCCCACCGCCAGATCCCAATAACGGCGGAAATAGGGCGCCAGATGTGTGTGCCGCGTCAGCCGGTAGGGGTATTCGGCAAAAATTTTCCCGGCCAGCGAAAAGGCGATCCAGGCCAGGCCGATATTAAAGCCGATAAGCGTACCGGCGCCGCCAAGCGGGCTGTCGATGCCAATCTCACGGACGCAAACAATCGCCAGTGCCATGCCGGTTATGAAGGCCATGGTGATGGAATTATAACTTTTCAGCGCCGTCATATAAATGCTCAGTATCCAGATCAGCGCCACCAGGAACAGGTTGGTTATGGCCGCCAGGCGCAGGCCGACGCTCATCTGCACGTAATAGCCGTAATACCATACCGTCAGCGGCAGCAGGGCGATATACAGCAGGCCGAGGCTTTGCAGCAGCACAGTCGGCGCATGCGTTACGTTTTTGCGGTATATGCCGTCGGCGAGGTAGCGCGTGACGACCATGTAAATCGGCGCCGACAATATCAGCGCAAAACTGAAATTATACATAATGATAGTGCAAAAATTATCCAGGTCGGTATTTTTTGTGTGGCCGTAATAGACCGGATAGATAAATCCCAGCGCTATTATAGTGAACAGCCACGGCCCGGCCGCCGCCACGGCGGCGTGACCATAGGCGCGGACGATGCCCAGCAGGTTGTCCTGAGCCGCCAGCCGCCGCAGCGTGAATCCTATGCCGGCCATATGCGCCTCCTTAAAACGGGGAGCCGGCTGATGAATAATGGACGGCCAGAAAAAATCCCGGCTATCTCGTTGCGGATTATCCGTCGGGTCATCTGGTCATCCCCCTTGCGGCATCTTCAGGCAGGATTCATACAGCAATTTATACGCCATACCCTGATCTTCCCTGTGGTAATAGCGCTCGACACGGCTTTGCATGGAGTGGCCGCACCGTTCGTATAATGCACGGTCCGAAAACAGCGCGCAAATCGCCTCGATGATCGCCGGCAGGTTGGACAACGGCGCAACGATACCGCCCGGCCCCAGCAGCGGCGACTCATCCTTGCGTCCCAGCACCATCTCGCGGCAGGCGCCGACATCGCTCACCACTGCCGGGATGCCGCAGGCGCCGGCCTCCAGTATTACCAGCGGTTGCGCCTCGCTGATGCTGGTGGAAACCAGGATGTCGATCTCGGGAAGGTAATCCTCCACCATCGTGCGGCCGGTGAAAGTTACGGTGTCCTGCAAACCGTAATAACTGGCCATGGCGCGGCATTCCTCGGCATAGACGGAATCCTCGTCGGTTGGCCCGATAACGAACGCCCGCAGCGTGGGAATGCGCTGCGCTACGGCGGCGCAGGCGCGCAGGAATCCCTTGACGTCCTTGATCGGCACGACGCGTCCGATGAGGGCGATGGTCGGACGCGGATGCGGCTTGCGCGGCAGGCGGCGGTAATGTTCGACATCGATGCCATTGGGGATGATGCGCATCTTCGCCGGGTGCGCGCCATCGGTAATCTGCGCCTGCTGGTTGCCGGCATAAAGCGTGACGATATGCGTCGCCGCCTCGTAGCACAGGCGTGAATAGTTGGCGAAGGTATTGAGCCAGAGGTCGCGCAGGCTGCCGCGCGTCTGATGGAGGGTCAGCGTTTGTGAATCGTCTTCCTCCAGCCAGTCAGCCAGGCCGATCTCGATGCGCCGCTCGTTGGTGTAAATGCCATGCTCGGTAAGAATGACCGGACGCTCGGTCTCCAGTTTGGCGCGCGTTGCCAGCACCCCGGCATAGCCGGTGCTGAGCGTGTGGTAGCATTTAGCCGCCGGCAGGTCGGTGATAAGGAGCGAATACAGATTGCCGACGATGGCGCGCCATGACCAGAAATAATCGAGCATTGAGCTTTCGGCGAACGACGTTTCGTACATCGAGGTAATCAACTCCCATGTCGCCTCGCTGTTGAGCATGATCGACTCGCCGATGCGATGGCGGTACGGCGCCAGGATGTCGATTATCGCCCGCAGGTCGCGCAGGCCGGCTTCGCCCGTAGTCAGCGTCGTCAGCGGCGCGCGCAACCTGTCAAACAGCCGTGTCGCCTGTGACAGCGGGATGTCGCTGTGGCCGGGTATTTCCTGCAGGCGCAGCGTTGTAAGGTCGCGTACGTTGCGCGGCAGATCATAGCGCATATAGGGATGATCCCCGCGCGGCAGGATGGACAAAATATGGAAAGTGAGATGTCCCTGCTTTTTGATCAGCTCATGCGTCCACGCCGCCACGCCGCCGACGGCGTAGGGATACGTACCCTCAATGATGAGGCAGACATCAGCCGGCGATTCGTCGGTCATCCGGGCATCCTCCTATGTTTCTTTTTTCCACAAAGCCAATGCTTCCGCCAGCGCCGGCTGTAAGGTGGCGCGCTGTTCTCCGGGCGGCAGACCGGCGCTCCAGCGGCGCAGATCGTCATAGCGGCCGCAGCGGAACAGCGCCTCGCTGTACCAGTCGGTCAGCGCCTCCGACGCTTTTCCCTGATCAATGCACTGGCGAAACCAGTCGCAGGCTTTTTCATTATCGCCGGCGCGCATCAGCAGGCGGCCAATACGGGCGTAAGTGCGGTCGTCATCCGGCGCCAGCCGTAGGTATGCCCGGTAATGCTCCAGCGCCAGGCGGCGGTTGGCCTGTTCGCGGTCGGGGTCGATCAGGCCGGTATGGCTGTAATCGTCATAGATTTCGGCCAGCGCCCATAGCAGGCGCGGATCGTCGTCATGTTTTTTCTTGAGGCCGGACAGCTTGATGGTGCGCGTCTGGAATTCTGATTCCACCTTGGCAATGGCGGTGGCCGCCTGCACGCGGATCATGTTGCTGTCGTCGCTTAAGCCTTTCTTTAAGGCGGGTGCGAAGCCGGGATAAAAATGCGCCGCCATCTTCGCCAGGGCATGGCGCTTCTGCAGTTCATTGCCGAATGCCATGATGTCGAGAAAAGACACGACGCTATGGGATTTTCCCGATTCGTCGCGGCCGCTGTACAACTCCTCGTAAATTTTCTGCGATGGTCCAAGCGCCAGCTTGGGAAACAGACTGGCGAACCATTCCTGGAAAGACAGGCGGCGCTGCAGGCTCCAGGCATGGGTCGCAATCGTGAGCATAACGCCGCCGGCGCCGAACGGCCCGGTGACGCCGGTGGTAATCAGCAGCAGCAGGGCGAAACGCTGATCGCCGCCGCGCCGCGACAGCCAGCCGTACACGGCCAGCAGCAGAACGAAACCGGCATGCAGCAACAGGGCCGGAGGCACCGGCATCAGCTCGCAGAGCACCATGTACCACAACACGGTTTCCCCTTCCAGCAGCAGCGTGGCGACGGCAAAGGTGATGAGCGCGCCTTGCGTTTGCCGCTCGGTTTCATGTACGTCGGGCGGGGCAAACAACTTCTCAAGTTTGCCGGCGGCGTCAGCGTTCTGATTTTTCATAAATCATCTCAATGTTGAAAGAAAATTCAGGTTGTCCCCCGGTGATGCCGTCGGTGTGCGACGCCAGCGCATCGCGGATTTTTTTGAGCACAATCTCGGCGCCGGCGCGCGGCGTAACCGGCAGCAGGATGGAATAGGCATCACCCTCCGCCTGCTGCTCGAACGCCATATCGATATGGCGCAGCGCGACGTGCGCCGCGTTGGCCAGGATACCGGAAATGTGCAGGCGGGTCGCCGCGTCGAACCGCGCGGCATCTTTCAAGCGGATGGTCAGCATCGCCAGGTCGAAACCGGCGCGGCTGGCGAGGGCGCTCATATGATCGGTGTAATGTTTGAGATAATGGGTGCTGAACAGCCGGTTGTCGGGGTTGATGAGGCCACTTTCCCTGCTCTGCTGGTATTTGCGCGCGTTGATGATGGCCAATGCCGCCCATTCGCACAATGTGCTGAACGCCTCCAGGCTGCTGACGTTGAGATCGCTGAAGCCGATTTTCTCTATCTTGAGCATACCGATCACTTCGCCGGTCATGCGGTCGGCCAGCGGCCCGGCCAGGATGCCGTCGCCGGCCAGGATGCGCTCCTGAGCGGCGCTGGCGACGCACAGCACTTTCTGCTCTGCGACGATGGCGCGGTAGAGCGGGCTGCTGACGGCTATCCGTCCCGCATAGGCATCGTCTTTCTTCCAGCCATGACGCAGAGCGATATTCAGGCCGCCTTCGCCCAGGGTGTAAATGGAAAACTGATCGGGATTCATCACCGCCGACACCAGCGACTCCAGCCCGCTCAGCACTTCGCCCGGCTGCAGGCTCTCCATCGATCGGGCGGCATGGTAGATAGCGATGGAGGAACGCAGTTGGCCGGCCAGCCGCAGCTCAAGCTGGTATTTGATGTCCTTGACCTTCTGGTAGGATTCGGCGATGCGGTGTTCACGTTTCTCCGCTTCGCGCACGGCTTCCTCCAGCCGGTTGCGTTCGTGGATGTGCATCTGCCTGAGTTCGCCGAACAGCACCGCCGATGCCAGCCACAGGATCGGCAGTTTCGCCACGAAGAAGGCATAGGCATAGGCATCCTGGCTGACCAGTTGGACCGGCAGGTTGCCGAAGAGCAGAGCGATGCTTGCCAGCAGCGCTGCCGCCAATCCTTCCCGCGTGCCGTATTTGCCGGCGATGAACAGCACGACGAACCAGAACGGATGCGGGTTGGCCGACCAGAAGCGGTTATGATCGTGCCAGATGACGCCGGCCGCCAGCAGTAGCCCCAGCGCCAGCGACATCTCCACCAGCGCCGAATGGCGCAGGCCGAAGCGCTTCTTGCGCTCCGGCATGGTTGACAGCGGTGTCGGTTTGTCCGTCATGGCTAAAACCTCCAGCGGACATAGCCGCCGACGTCGGTGGCCGCGTTGGCGGTGCTGGTGCTTTCCAGGCCGGACGACGCACGGAATTGCATCTCGATCGCGTCGCTTATTTCCCAGGTCAGACTGGTGGACAGCAGTGCGCCGTGGCCGCCTAATTGGTCGTAGGCATAGCCGGCCGACATGGCGCCGGAAAGTGCATCATTGAATGTATAGCCGCTGCCGAACGAGAGGGAATGCACCTCGCGCGAACTGAGCGGGAAAAGGCGTGTCATGGCGCCGGTGGCGTCAGGGCCGTACTTGGAACGTTGTACATATTCGGCGTCGAAACCATAGACCAGGGCAAGCGACGGCGGCCCGTCGATCAGGAGATAGGATGCCGACAATGTGCCCGATACCGAGGTGGCAAGGTCGTTTTTCCCTTCGGAATTATAGCGATTGATCGCCGGGCCGCCGCTGATAGCCAGGCGCGGCGTCGGTTTGACGGTCTGCACCAGCGAGAGGCGGTCGCGCGTCGCGTCGTCGAACGCCGCCTCGAGAATGTCCCAGTACGGCTTGTTCCATTCGGCGGAGATCAGCGTTTCGCCGAGCGGGTTCAGGAAATGGTCATAGCCGCCGACGCCCACCGTGCGGTTGTTGCCGAACAGCGAGAACTTGAACATCTCGCCGCCGCTGGCGTAAGATTGCAGATATATCTCGCCGCGCTGGCGGCTGCCGGCAAAATGGCCGACGCTGCCGTCGGGGCGCCGTCCGTCATGAATCTGCAGTTGGTTTTCCTGCGTGGCCATGCCGAGTTGCATGTGATCATTCACGTCAACATAGCCGCTGACGCCGCTGACGAATTCGCTGTCGCTGCCAAAATTCATCCAGTCGCTATTGATGGTCACGTTCTGCGCATATGAACGGTGCAGGTCGCGGTCAAAGCGCGCCAGGCCTTCATTCTGCGGTGACAGCGCGCACGCCGTTGCAACCAACTGCTCGGCGCGCGGCCAGTTACCGCCGGCATTCTCAACGCTGGCGGCGAAGGACAGGAATGAGGGGTCGTCGGCATGGCCGGGAATCAGCCGCTCAACCCGTTTGACCGCCGTATAGACATGACCGGTGTCGAGATCGGCGATTGTTGTCAGTTCCGCAAAACGCAGCAACGTCTGCTGTCTCTCCTTGAGGGCGGGCGCTGCCGCGTCGGGCGTAGCGGTAATCGTTTCCATCCGCGCATCGATGGCGATCGTGTAGCCGGGCTTCGGCACGACGAGCAGAGTATCGTAGCCCTGGCCGATATAGCTGATCCACGGCACGTCTTTCCACGGCGGCGACAGGCTGACGTTACCCTTCACCGGCTGCGACATGCGCAGCCATAATTCGTGATTGCCGTTATGCAGCGTCCGGGCGGCGATTGCGCCGGGCGGCAGCATGACAGGCGGCAGGTTCCGGTTGAACGACGCATCGGGCGGTATTGCCAGCAGGATGCGCGCTTCGTCGTAACGCCCGAGGTTGAGTAGCACGCCAATCCAGTCGGCGCGCAGCATGGCGTTGCCGGGTTCGGCGGTGACGGCATCCTCGAACGTGTTCATGCCGCCGGCGACATCGCCCAGTTGCACTTGGCTCTGCGCCTTCACCGATTGCGCGCCGGAGTCCTTCAGCTTGTTGTTGTCGATTAGCTCGATAGTAAAATGATAATAGGATTTGGCCTCACCCGCGTGATGCCGGCCGCGCAGGAACTCCGCGTAATCGAAGAACAGATGATAGATATCCTTCGGCGGCGCGTGTTGCCAACTGCCGCCTTGTATGTAGGCATTGAGATAACGTTTGGCGGCGGCGGCATCGCCTTGTCCAAGGGCAATGGTTCCGATCTGCCGCATCGCCTCGCTGTCGTCCGGATGGAGAGCAAGAGCGGTTTCCCAGGCGCGGCGCGCTTCGGCACTCAGGCCGTTTTCCTGGGCGGCAATGGCAAACTGGCGCAGCCGGTCGGTCTGATGCGTGGACTGTGCTGCGGCGATGATGCCGCCTGTTTGCGCCGCCAGTTCGCCGCGTGCGCCCAGCGCGCCAAAATATCGCGCCGCCAGCGCATCGTTATCAAGGCCGTCCGGCTGGCGGCGCGCGAAGTCGATGATGGCGTCGTCATCGGCGACGTTTGCCAGCAATTTCGCCCAGTCCTCTCTATCCGCATCCTCAGCGTACGCGAAACGGTTTTCAATCCACGCCAGTTGCCTGGCATCCGGCCGCGGTCCCCACACATAGACCAGCGATTTCACCGCGTCGCTGTCCGCCGGCGCATGTGCCGCCAGCCGGAAGAAAATATCCTCGGCGTCGGCCTTGTAGCCGTAGCTGAGCAACGTGTAAGCGATGCTGCGTTTCTCCTTTGCATCGGTCGCCGCCTGGCGGGCCACCTTCACCCAGAATGGCCGCGCTTCGTCATGCCGGCCTTCCTTGTCGAGCGTGTCGGCGTAGAACATCGCCCACTGGCCGCCTTCTTTTTCTGCGAGCCGGCGGATGTAGGGCATGGCGTATTGCACCGCATGGGCGTTTATCAAGGCGTAGGCCAGTACCAGCTTGCGTTTTTCCGGAATGTCGGCGGCGAGACGGCCGGCAACATACTTGCCGAATTCCTCGCGGTAAGCCCTGTCCTGCGCCGACAGCGCGGCCAGCGCGGCGATGTAATTGTCCTCGTCGGTTTCGGATGCGGCGGCGGACTGGCGCAGCAGCAGGACAGCCGGTGCGAACTGGCCGGTGCGGACATAGATGTCGGCCAGCAGTGTGCGCGACAGCGGGGTGTCGTATCTCTGGTGGAGCGCCTC
>JAGWIM010000108.1 GCA_028873525.1 Pseudomonadota bacterium | reverse complement strand
ATTGCCGGAGTTTTTCTTTAGAACCTATGCGAGGCATTCTTTAACAGTCCTTGCTATGCTATAAGCAAGTCGAACAGGAAGCGCGTTTCCTACTTGCCTATAAGCCTGAGTTTTTGAACCAGCAAAAGTCCAATCGTCAGGAAAACTTTGCAATCTCGCCACCATAGGCAATGTAAGGCGCGGCATTCCTGTAAAATCTTCCTCCGGTGATTCATTGGCTAAACCAAGCCCATCAACGCCAAGCTGCGCCCATTCTCTGCGCGCTCGTGTTGGACCAAGATCGGGACCTCCGTGCTTATGCGAACCGCCCACTATTGTTGGCGCAAGCACTCCGGCTTTCTTTATCCATGCTGCTGCGCCACGCCAGCCTTTCATTGCCATTAAATCACCTATTGTACCACCGACTGTAGCAGCCCTCGCATGGGCGGGGATTGGCCATTGCAGCGGTTTAGTTTCACCTCGCTTTAATGCTACCAGAAAAGCGCGAAACCGTGTCTGTGGCACGCCAAAATCAGCGGCGTTGAATCCCGCCCAGTAAGTATCGAAACCTTGTTTATTCAGCAAGCCATCAATTTCCGAACGGTAAGACGCAAAGCGGTCAGTTAAAATGCCGCGCACGTTTTCAATAAGCACAGCACGAGGCCTTACACTCTTTACAATTTGCAACATTGAAGGAAACATATCGCGATCATCATCTGCCCCTAGCTGCTTGCCAGCAATAGAAAAGGGCGGGCATGGTAGACCGCCGGTTACTAAATCAACCCCGCGCCAGTATTCAGAATCAAAGCGCCTAATGTCTGCTTCTATTACATTCCAGTAAGGACGATTTCTGCGTAGAGTAGCGCAAGCGTGGGGGTTATTATCTAACAATGCCATGTGTGAAAAACCTGCTTGTTCAATTCCAAGCGCAGCGCCACCACCACCAGCGCATAATTCTAATGCAGTAAATTCTTTTGCCATTCTATCTTATTGCCTCCATTTGCTGTATTCGGCTCCATTCATTGTATGATGTTAACTTATAATTTCAAGTAATCGATCATGATTTTTTCTGTTTGAAATAGGCATTGACGTTGTTCATTTTCACACAATAAAAAATCGATTCCTGGTATGGGTCGTTGCCTTGTTCCGTCCGTTTTGTAACGGCGCGCAGGATGGTTTCCTTGATTTTCAAGCCACTCAATTCGGCGATTCTTGGATAAAGATTGAA
Organism: Pseudomonadota bacterium; assembly: GCA_028873525.1. Taxonomy (GTDB): domain Bacteria; phylum Pseudomonadota; class Alphaproteobacteria; order Rickettsiales; family SXRF01; genus JABDCD01. The sequence goes on along the minus strand of JAGWIM010000108.1, from coordinate 3,754 downwards.
ACGGTCGTTGGCCACGATAAACACCTTGGCATCCGGCTTTAGATAGATGCAGGCATTTCTGAAAACCGCAGCGATGTCATTAATGTAGGCTTCCTGCGCCGCTTTGGATTTCCCAGACTTTTTCGGGCCGATTTCCTTCACGTCATTCCGAGGAAAGCCAAACAGCTCATACGCATACACATGCTGATCATGGTAATCAATCTGCCCGACATAGGGCGGGCTGGTAAAAATCCCGTCTAATAATACCCCATCCGGCATATATTCATTCAAGCGCACGTTTCTTGAATCGCCATTGACCACGATGGCCGGCTCGCTGTTTCTCAATTTACTGAATTCGGTGATTCTACGCACCGTATCATTACTATAGGCATGAATTTTCTCTATGCAATTATCAATAGGCAGGCACATGCGGTTATGCTTACGGCACCAGTAGGGAACGCCCAAGGCAACCGGCATCTTGGGAGTAGCCAGATCATAGTGCGTAATGAGCCGGCTCGAACGAACGGCGCGGCTTAGAATAATCCGCAGCAAATCCTGGTTTTTATAGTGAGGAATCAGGCGGCGATAATAGAGCATTTCCAACAGCGCGTTGGGCGCAAACCACGTCCGCAGGTAATCGCTCTTACATTCCGCGAGCAGGCTTGTTTTCAGAGAATCAAGCCGTTCTTCGGGAAACAGTTCGAGGCTTTGCCCGTCTTTGTGCTGCAAGCGGTCACTGAATCTTTGCACGCGCGACTCAGCTTCCAGAATCTCCTTGCGTACCTGCGCCAGATCATAATGCGCCAGTTTCACCTTGGCGATATGACAATTGAATTCCGATACATCCACGCCGATGGACGCCATGCCCATTTCGCTGGCTTGCACCAGGGTCGTGCCGCTGCCCATGAACGGGTCAAGAATCCAGTCGCCGCGTTTGAAATAACGCGACAAAAACCATTCCACCAGTTGCGGAATGAATTTGCCGAGATAGGGATGCAGGCGGTTGACGTGCCGGGTGCGCTCACGCTCCGGCACATTATAAAAACCCAGCTCCGGGTGCAAACCGGCGCGGTGATGTTTTTCATCGCGCTGGGAAACCAGGTAAAGGAACGCCTGCAGTTCCTTGAGCGAAACGCGGAGTTCGCCATTCTCGGCGCGCTTGACGGGCTTCCCTTCCATATTCAACTTGGCGATACGCTCGCGCTGAATATAATCGCGGATATTATGTATCGTCTTGCCGGTTTTTTGCGCCGCCTCTTCAAGTGTGAGTAAGTCGGAAAAGTCGGCTTTATAGGCAACGGCCTCCTTCCGGAAGCCGGGGCCGGATTTTGAACGATCGCGTTTATCTGTTTTTGGTTTAAGGCTCACATGCCCCCCGCCTGTTTCTCCCGCGAGAAATACGCTTCCACCCCGGCCAGGATGCCGGCGGTCACCTCGTCGCGGTACTCCTGCGATTTCAGCAGTTTTTCCTCCTTCGGGTTCGACAGGAAGCCGATTTCAATCAGCACCGAGGGAATGTCCGGCGCTTTCAGCACGGCAAACCCGGCGAAGCGGTGCGTATTGACCAGCAGATGCACTTTTTTCCCCAGCGCATGTACCAGCGTGTCGGCAAGCCGCGCCGAATCGTTCTTGGTTTCGCGCGCCGCCAGCGAAATCAGGATGCCCGCCACGTCGTCGCCCTCGTCCGAAAGATTGACGCCGGCCAGCACGTCGGATTTATTTTCGCGTGCCGCCAGTTCCGCCGTTTCGGCGTCCGACGCCTTCTCCGACACCGTGTACACCGAAAGCCCGCGCGCGGCCATCTCCGGCGCTGAATCGGCGTGCAGCGAAATAAAAATGGCGCCTTCCGCCTTGCGCGCCAGCGCCACGCGGTCGCGCAGCGTCAGGTAATGGTCGTCGCCGCGCGTCAGCTTCACGCGGTAACGCCCGGTTTTCAGCAACCGGCGCGCCAGCGCTTTCGCGTACATCAGCGTGATATTCTTTTCCTTCGTGCCGTTCGGGCCGATGGTGCCGGGATCAATGCCGCCATGCCCTGGATCAATGATAACAAGCGGTTTCTGCGTTTTACGCGGGGCTTTTTTTTCCGGCGCCGCCATGGCGTTTCTTGCCGAAATGCGAATGACCAGCCGGGTGTTGTTATCCTTTACCTGCACGTTGTCCACGCGGATGGGCCGCTCAAGATCGAATACGAACCGCAACGTATGCGGATTGAACCAGCCGTGGCGGAGAGATTTGATGAGTGCGCCGTCATATGACGGGGGCAGCGTGGCATGAGGGTGGCCTGAAATCGCCGGCACGTCTACCACCAGCCGGTCGGGATGCTCAAGGAGAAATACCTTGTGCGGCGAGGCGCCGGGCACGGCCAGCGTGATGCTTTCATGCGCATCGCCGACATCGATGGTAACCATACCGGCGGCGGCCGCCGGGCGCGGCGGGCAGAGCAGCAGGCACAGCACCGTCAAGGCTAGAAAATATATTTTGTTTTTCATCAGGTTAATAGTTTCCTGCGCCGCGTAGCCGCCTGTGTTGTCTTTTGTAAAGGAATCACCGGAGCGGTCAAGTGCGGTGAGAAAATAAAGAGCATTGTATAATTCATTTTTTGCCTCTATAGTGAAAAAAGAATTTGCGGCAGGAGTCCCAGGAAAATCATCAACGCCGGGCGCTGCCAACAGGTTTGTTATTTTTGAATAATCTCAGCCTCAGGGGTAGAGTCATCAGTTTCAGTATGGATTACAGATTCCACATTACGTCATCCCGTGTTTTCGCCACGCCCGGCTCTCGTGCCGTAGCGGCCACGGCGCTATGTCCGGAATCCCGTCCCGCCTGATTCGCGCCGACATCCCCTGAGGCGACATCATAAGGAGTCGCCATCATGGCCAAAAGAATGTTAATTGACGCCCTCCATCCCGAGGAAACGCGCGTCATCATCGCCGATCACACCCAGATTTACCATTTCGATTTCGTCAGCGCCGCCAGGAAACAGCTCAAGGGCAACATCTATCTCGCCAAAATCACGCGCGTCGAGCCAAGCTTGCAGGCCGCTTTCGTCGAATATGGCGGCGGCAAGCAGGGCTTCCTGCCCTTCTCGGAAATCCACGCCGATTATTACCAGATACCGATGTCTGATCGTAAACGGCTGATGGAAGAAGCGCAACGCGACGACGAATCCGCCGAACCCGCCGACCGCCAGCAGCAGGAATCCCCGCGCGAGCCGGAGAGTTACGGCGAACAGCCCATTGCCGAGCCGCCGCAGGAATCCGCCACGATGGAACCGGCCGCGGAGGAAGGCGAACGTCCGGCGTACCTGACGCAAGGCGCCATTGAAACGGCCGCCGGCGAAGAAATAGAATTCCCGGAGAACGCTGGCGTGCCTGTGTTGGCCGAAGGCGTGCCCGCCGACCTCCCCTCCGAAATTTTGGCGCAGGGGGAAGTCCCGGCGCAGGGAGAAGCCGTAGTGCAGGGAGAGATTTCAGCGAAAACAGAGGGCGTGGAGACCATCGCCAGCGAGGAGGAGGAAATCCGCAACCGCCCCAGGCGCAATTTCTTCCGCCGCTACAAAATTCAGGAAGTCATCCGCCGCGGCCAGATTGTGTTGGTGCAGGTCATTAAGGAGGAGCGCGGCAACAAGGGCGTATCGCTGACAACCTACCTGTCGCTGGCCGGGCGCTATTGCGTGCTGATGCCCAATTCGCCCAAGGACGGCGGCGTTTCGCGCAAAATCGCCAGCGTGGACGACCGCAAGCGCCTCAAGGCCATCTACACCGAACTCAAGCTG
>JAGWIM010000107.1 GCA_028873525.1 Pseudomonadota bacterium | reverse complement strand
GCGCTCGGCTCCGACATGACCGGCACGTCGCCGGATGGCGCCGGACGGCCTGAAATGGGCACGTTGCCTCAACCTGGCGTTTCGACTAGCGGCGATCCCGATCCGCAATTGGATCCGCAAGGCGAACTGTAGCCAGCCGGTTCAAGAATATGGCCGTCGCGGGCTATGGCCGAGGTGGAGATAATGACTTCCACCTCGTTTTCGCCCAGCTCTTTGATTTGCGCTGAAACAGCCGCACGTATGATCGTCATAATGATTACTCCAAGAGTTACAGTTCGCCTTGCGGATCCAGCTGCGGATCGGGATCGCCGCTGGTCGAAACGCCAGGTTGAGGCAAAGTGCCGCTTTCAGGCCGCCCGGCGCCGTCCGGCGACGTGCCGGTCATATCGGAACCGAGCGCAGCGGTATTGGCAGGCACCATCAGCTTGTCGCCGCCTTCCATGGGCGGCAGACCTTCGGAGCGGCGCACTTCGTTCGGCGTGAGGATGCCGGTCAGCACGCCAAGGCGGGCGGCGTTGTAGCGCGTCATGATATCGGCGCGCAGCAGCTGCCCTTCGTCGAAATCAACCTCGATGTCTTCCTTGTCGAGGCCGAATACCTGCATAATCTTCTGTTCGGCGATCACCAGATCGGGCATCACCGTGTGATTGACATAGGCCTGTTCTTCCTCGGCGGGCGTGATCTTGCTCGAAGTACCGCCCACTACGCCCAGACGGCTAAGTGGAACGTCGTAGTAACGGGCGATATCGGCGATCTGCAGATTGCGCTGCTGAATGAATTCCAGATCGACGGATGTCAGCTGCACCTGCTGCCATTCGACGCCTTCCTCCAACACCGCCGTCTGCCCGACATTCTGCAGACCGCCGGTGAAGGTTTGCCATTGCTGCTTCAGGCGCTGCGCCGCCTGTTCCGACAATCGCGTCTTGGCTTTCAGCACGCCGGACGGGCGCGCGCCGTTACCGACCCAGCGTGAGGCCTGCTGCTCAAGCCCCATGGCGAGGCCGATGGCGTCGCGCGCCAGGCCGATGGTCGATGTGCCGACCAGCGTGTTGAAACTGATACCCCGAAGATGAAACATATCCTCTTCGGGCACTGCCACCGGCAGGCCCCGCAGCATGGCGATCTGCCACAGGCCGAGGCGGTTGACGTTGTAAAAGATCGAGCCGTCCGTAGCCTCCAGCACCATGACGGCGTCGGGATTGATCGGTATCAATTCCACCGGATTGCCGCGGCGGTCGCGCATAATGGCGGCATAGGCGTTGCCGCGCAGCAGATAGCCGATCATCATCTGCTGCCAGAACTCGAACCAGGTCTGCTGCCGGTTTGGCCGCATAAATAGTTTGGCAATAATATGATCGGTCACCAGATCACGTCCACCGGCCTTATTCCTGATAAACAGGCGCGGCGTGCAACGCGCCACATCCTTCGCCCTGATCGCCACACAGGCATAGACAGCGGACACCGCCATTGCCGTCGCCTGCGAAATCATCAGCCCCGAAGCGCTCGGCACCGAGCCGAGCGGCGGGATCATGCCGTAGGACGGCACACCCGCTGATGCGCGGCTCTGCTTCGGCGTGAAGGCGCGGCCGATGGCGCTGAAAATTCCAGTGAGTTTCATATCATCAGCAATCCGCGTTCTTCGTAAATCGATCCGCCTTGCGCCGTTTGCAACCTGCCGACCGCCATGATGGCTGACACCACGGCATCGATGCGTTCCGTCGAGCGTTCCTTATCCGGCTTTTCATTACCGGCAGGATCGCGGCGTACCGTGACATTCGAGGCACACCAGGTGGCGACGGGATTGCCGCCATGCTGCAAGGTGCGGCCAATCAACAGGCGCATGAATTCAGCGGCGGCTGGCCCCATGCTGATAAAGCCCTGACCGAACTCGACCATGGTGATGCCTTCGTCCTGAAGGTTGCGTACCAACTCTCCGGCGAAGGTGCGGTCGTAGGCGATTTCGAGAATATTGAAGCGGGTCGATAAATCGAGAATCTCGGCTTCAAGGAATTTGAAATCCGTCGTGTTGCCTTCGGTGGCGATCAGATAGGCTTGATCACGCCATATATTATAGGGCGCGCGGTCACGTCGTACCCGCCGCAGGATATCTTCTGCCGGACACCAGTGCCGCCAGATCACCTTGACCTTTTCGCCAGGCTGCTCCGGCGGAAACACCAATGCCAGCGACGAAAGATCGTTAACGCGAGCGAGATCGAGGCCACCGTAACACGTCCGGCCGATCAACTCTTCTTCATCGATGGGCGCCGCGCCTTCTGCCCATACGCCCATATCGATCCAGCGCGTGGCCTGCTCCGTCCATTCGTTGAGGCGCAGGCGACGGATGGCGTTTTGCTGCGCAGGCATCTCGCGCGCTTCGTCAACCTGGCGTTTCAGATCTTCGACCTTGACGGTGACGCCGAGGCTGGGATTGGCCTTAATCCACACGGCGGGATTCATCCAATCGTCGCCGGCATCGATGGTGGCGATATAGGCGAACCAGCTGTCGCTTGCCTCGTGCGGCACGCTTCCTTCGAGCGCTTTTATCGAAAACTCATGATGCTGCCGGCAGATTGACTGGCGGTTATAGCCCGCCGTGGTGATTTCAAAGATCAGCGGCTGGCGCCGTGCGCCGGTCGCGGTATTCAGCTTTTGAATAATCTCCGCGTTGGGATGCTCATGCACTTCATCGACCGCCGCGAAATGCACGTTGAGGCCGTCCATTTTCGAGGCATCCGCCGACAGCGGGCGAAACCAGCTGGAGGTGTGCAGCACCGCCAGATTATTTACGGTATGCGTCACCCGCGCCCTGAGCGGCGCGCTGGCAGCCACCATGCGTTCAGCCTCGCCAAAAACGATACGCGCCTGGTCGCGCGTAGTGGCTGCCGCATAGACATGGCTGCCTAATTCGTGATCGGCGACCAGGGCGTAAAGCGCTGTACCGGCCAGCAAAGCCGACTTGCCGTTTTTGCGCGCCACCTCGACGTAAGCGGTGCGGAATCGGCGCAAGCCATCGGCGCGCTTCCAGCCGTAGATGGAACCGATGACAAAACATTGCCACAGCTGCAACTCGAAAGGCTGGTTAGCCCATTCGCCCGTCGAATGCCGCAGATGGCTGAAAAACGCGATGGCATGCCGGGCGGCGGCGGCATCCCAGATCAGCCCACGCTTTTTGCCCTGCGCCAGATCGTCGAGATGTCGCCTGCAGACGAGCCTCACCAGCTTACCGGCGACGATTTCACCATCAACCACAGCGCGCGCGTAAGTTTCGACCACGCAGATATCAGTTTTGCGCGGCGGGCGCTTACGCGATGGCTGTTTACGTGTCACGAAGATAATCCTCGAACAAATCCGGTTCTTCAGGATCCTCCATGCGAACGCGGGAACGTGAGGACGGCGTCAATCCGAATTCGCTCTCAATCTGCGCCATCTGCAGGAGGCACTTATTGGCCACCGCCAGAAACGGATTCTGGATGATGTTGTCGCCTGCGGTCTTTACCACCGGGCCGCGCTTCTTGATTTCGTTTTCCGCGTCAACCCAACGGCACCACACCACGGCATACCGTGACAGGGCGCTGACATCGAGTTCGGTCATGACGCCATGACGCGCCAGCATTGCAGCCATCTCGGTGAATTTTGCCTTCGCCCGTTCGTCAAGATGATCTGGCGGCTCCGGCGCTATCGAAGGCGGTTTCGGTTCCTTTTTATTGATGCGATCTGACCGGGCGGTTCCTTTGATTATCTTAAGATGCGTGGGCAGCGGCTTGCGGCCGGCCATGATTGTTTCTCCAGGTATGGTTTATGGGTTTGCCGGACGCGCCTCCGCTTTCTTTTTCTTCGAATGACCGCGTTTGGCCTCAATCTCGTCAAAGCTCTGACCATCCGATTCTAAAACGGCGGCATGGCCGGTGAATTCCTGCCAGCGCTTCACAATGACGTCGCAGTATTTGGGATCGAGTTCGATCAGCCGGGCGCTGCGCCCGGTTTTTTCACAGGCGATCATGGTGGTGCCGGAGCCGCCGAAGCTGTCGAGCACGATGTCGCGGCTCTTGCTGCTGTTGTTGATCGCCCGCTCTACCAGCGCCACCGGTTTCATGGTCGGATGCAGATCATTAACGGTGGGCTTGTTGACGAACCACACATCGCCCTGGTCGCGCGCGCCGCACCAGTAATGCTTGTCACCTTCCTTCCAGCCGTAGAGGATCGGCTCGTACTGGCGCTGGTAGTCGGCGCGCCCCATCGTGAAAGTGTTCTTCGCCCAGATGACGTAGGTCGACCAGTGGCCGCCAGCCTCAGTAAACGCTTTCTGCAGCGTGTGCAGCTCGCTGGACGACATGCAGATATAGGCTGCGCCTTTGCAGACAGCAAGAATGTTGACGCAGGCGTCATAGAGAAACTTTTCAAAGCCTTCGCCAAGATCGTCATTTAATATAGCGCGGTTCTTCCCGCGCATCTTGTCCTTGGCCGTGTTGGCGTAATTGACGTTGTAAGGCGGATCCATGAACACCATGTCGGCCAGCGCGCCATCCAGAACCTTTTCCACGCTCGCAAGAATGGTGCTGTCGCCGCAGAGCAGGCGGTGGTTGCCGAGGATAAAAGTCTCGCCCGGCCTGGTGACCGCCTCGGCGGGAACCTCCGGCACCGCATCGTCATCGGTAAGACCTTCCTGTTCATCATCTTCCGTCAGGCTTTTCAGCTCGTCGCCGTCAAAACCGGTAAGTCCGAGATCATAACCGAATTTCTGTAAATCCTTCAATTCGAGAGACAGCAGTTCATTGTCCCACTGCGCCCAGGCAACGGAACGGTTGGCAAGCAGGCGGAACGCCTTGATCTGCGCCTCCGTCATATCGTCGGCCAGGGTGACGGGCAGTTCCGTCATTCCAAGTTGTTGCGCGGCTTTGAGGCGTAAATGGCCGTCGACGATCATGCCATCGGAACGGGCTATAATCGGTATGCGGAAACCGAACTCCTTGATCGCCGCCCCCATCCTGTTGACCACATCATCGTT
>JAGWIM010000021.1 GCA_028873525.1 Pseudomonadota bacterium | reverse complement strand
TGGTGCGGATAGTGATGTCGCTATTCGCCAGTGCGATGGCTTCATCGACGCTGCGGTGCGCTTGGCCTACTTTGAGGCCGATGTCCCATAATATGTAAAGTATGGACTCGGCGATGCGTGCTGCCTCCGCCTCGTGCGGTGACTGATACAAAAACAACAAATCAATATCGGAATAGGGAAAAAGCTCGCATCTTCCATAACCGCCGACGGCGACCAGCGCCACATTCATTGCCGGTTGCCGGTTGCCGGTTACTGGTGAGGAAAAATAATCGTAAAGTGCTTCCAGCAATTCATCAACAGCCTGGCCATGCGCTGCCAGCATTGCCACGGCATCGCCGCTGTCCAGGAATGCTGTATGGATATTCCGCTGCTGCTGCCCAAGCCAGCGGCGCGCGGCAGGGAGCACCTCCTCCTTGCCGCCGCTACCGGTGAGGCGCATTATCCGATGTCCAGCGTTTGTTTCGCCCGCTGCATGTCGATGGCGCGTTCCCAGCGTGCGACGACCAGCGTGCCGACGCCGTTGCCGACTAGATTGGTGATGGCGCGTGCTTCGGACATGAAGCGATCAATGCCAAAAATCAGCGCCAGCCCGGCCACCGGGATGTGCCCGACCGCCGACAGCGATCCGGCCAGGACAACGAAGCCGCTGCCGGTAACGCCGGCGGCGCCCTTGGAGGTCAGCAGCAGGATGCCGAGCATCGTCAGCTCCTCGCCCGCGGTTAGATGTATGCCGAGCGCCTGGGCGATGAACAGCGCCGCCATTGTAAGGTAAATCGACGTGCCATCGAGGTTGAAGGAATAGCCGGTCGGCACGACCATATCGACCAGTGGACGCGAGCAGCCAAGCACGATCAGCTTGTCGATAAGGCGCGGTAGTGCGGCTTCCGACGATGAGGTGCCGAGGACGATGAAAATTTCATCCTTGATGTAACCAAGGAACGGCAGGATGCGGAGTCCCAAGAGGCGCATCACCGCGCCCAGGCCCAACAGGATGAACAGCACGCAGGTCGTATAAAATCCCAGCATGAGATTAAGTAGCGCGCCGAGGCTGCCGATGCCGTATTTACCGATGGTGAATGCCATGGCGCCGAAGGCGCCAAGTGGCGCCAGCCGGACGACGAAGCTGACGATGGAAAACAGGACATCGGACATCTGCTGCACAAGCTGCGAGATATGATAGGCACGGTCGCGCAGCGACATCAGCGCCCCGGCCACCAGCACCGACACCAGCAGCACTTGCAGCATGTCGCCCTTGTCGAAGGCATCGCTGATAGTGTTGGGAATGATCTTAAGCAGAAACTCAGGCACCGTCTGCGGTATCGCCTCACCAGCATAAGCGGTGACCGCGCTGACATCAAGCGTGGCAGGGTCAACGTGCATTGCCGCTCCCGGTTGCCAGACATGCATGATGAAAATGCCCATCAGCAGCGCGACGGTTGTCATCGCCTCGAAATAAACCAATGCCTTGAGACCGACGCGCCCGGCGTTTTTCATATTGCGCATTCCGGCGATGCCGGATGTGACGGTGCAAAAGATGACCAGCGGGATCAACATTTTGATGAGCTTGATGAAACCGTCAGCCAGCGGTTTCATGGCCACCGCGCGCTCAGGGAAGACATAGCCGAAGGCGATACCGAGGATAATGCCGGCGATCACCTGGAAATAGAGCGTTTTGTATAAGGCGGGCTTTGGTTTGGCGGAATCAGCGCCGGTAATCATAGGGATGTTTCCTGCATTTTATCATGGCGGGAAGGAGACGATGCCTGATATGTAGGCTAAAATGTAACGTATGGCCAGAAGAAAGCTCTGCCATCACTCTTGGGTTGCAACTTCATCCGCATTTGTTATAGAAATGCTCAACGTATTTATCTATTGAGATGTCTCATGAGCCACCAGCCGCCCCTGCCATTGTCTTCCGCCCCCCATCCCACCGCCACCACCCGCCGCGACTTCATGATGCTGACCGCCGCTGGCCTGACCGGCATCGGCGTTGGTGCCGCCGCCTGGCCGTTTATCAACAGCATGAATCCGGCCGCCGACGTGCTGGCTCTTTCTTCCATCGAAGTGGATTTATCGCCCATCCAGGTTGGCCAGACGATCAAGGTGAAATGGCGCGGCGTTCCGGTTTTCATCCGCAACCGCACAAAGGAAGACATCACCATCGCCAAGGCGGTGCCGCTGTCCGAGTTGCGCGACCCCGAAACCGATAGTCAGCGCACCAAAGCCGGACACGAGCAATGGTTGGTGATGATCGGCGTCTGTACGCATCTGGGTTGTATTCCGCTGGCCGGGGCAGGAGACTTTGGCGGTGCCGACCACGGTGGCTGGTTCTGTCCGTGCCACGGTTCGCAGTACGACACGGCGGGTCGCATCCGCAAAGGCCCGGCACCGAAAAATCTTGTCGTGCCGAACTACAGTTTTCTCAGCGATAACCGCATCAAGATTGGCTAAAAGACATGGCACAAAACCCCAAAGCGCTGGCACCCGGAATCAAAGGCTGGATTGAGTACCGCCTGCCGATTTTTTCATTTCTGGATAACAGCGTCGGTAGCCAGTACCCCTGCCCGCGCAACCTGAATTACTGGTGGAATTTCGGCTCGATCGCCGGGCTTTGCCTGATGATGCAGATTGTGACCGGCCTGTTTCTAGCCATGCATTATATTCCCAGTGGCAGCCTTGCATTCGGCAGCGTCGAGCACATCATGCGCGACGTTAATTACGGCTGGCTTTTGCGCTACGGCCATGCCGTTGGCGCGTCGATGTTTTTCGTCGTCGTCTATATCCATATTTTCCGCGGTCTCTATTACGGCTCATATAAAGCGCCGCGCGAACTGCTGTGGTGGCTGGGTATCGTCATCCTGCTGCTGATGATGGCGACCGCTTTCATGGGCTATGTTCTTCCCTGGGGACAGATGAGCTTCTGGGGTGCGACCGTCATCACCAATTTATTCTCGGCCATTCCCGGCATCGGCGAGAGCATTGTGCACTGGCTGTGGGGCGGCTTTGCCGTCGGCGACCCGACGCTCAACCGCTTTTACGCGCTGCATTTCCTGCTGCCGTTTGTCATCGTCGCCGTCGTCGTGCTGCACATCTGGGCATTGCACCAGCATGGCTCGAACAATCCGCTCGGCATCGACGTCAAATCGCCGCAGGACACGATTCCTTTTCATCCCTATTACACGGTAAAGGATTGCGTCGGCTTCGGCGTGTTTTTTATCATCTTCGGCGCGTTCGTATTCTTCGCGCCCAACGTGCTGGGCGATCCGGACAATTACATTCCGGCCAATTCCATGGTCACGCCGCCGCACATCGTGCCTGAATGGTATTTCTTGCCGTTTTACGCCATTCTGCGCTCGATGCCTGACATCGGCATTCCCTTCACCCGTATCGTGTTTATCCAGTCGAAGTTGGCGGGCGTTATCGGCATGTTCGGATCGATTCTTATCTTCTTCATTCTGCCGTGGATCGATGGCGCCAAAGTGCGCGCGGCGACGTTCCGCCCGCTGGTAAGGATACTGTTCTGGATGTTTCTGGCCGATTGCCTGGTGCTGGGTTATGTCGGGTCGCAGCCGCCGGAAGGCATCTATCTCATCATCGGTCGTATTGGCCTGGCATGGTATTTTGCGCATTTCGTGATCCTCTGGTTTGTCAGCCGCCGCGAAAAACCCCTGCCTCTGCCCGAGAGTATCAGCAAAGCGGCGCTGGCCTCGCATGGCAGTCATCATTGAATGAGGCGGCATCCATGAAAAAAACCATTCTTTTCCTTTCCCTGATAGCTGGCGGCATGGTTGCCGCCGCCGCTGCTTTCGCCGAAGATGGCCAGAAACCGCCGCGCCATATTGATTGGCCATTTTCCGGCATCTTCGGTAACGTGGACAAGCAGGCGGCGCAGCGCGGTTTCCAAGTCTATAAGGAAGTTTGCTCGGCCTGCCATCCATTGACCCACATCGCGTTCCGCAATCTCGAAGATATTGGGTTTTCCGAGGCTGAAGTGAAAGTGTTGGCGTCCAGCTACCAGATTGCCGACGGCCCCAACGATTCGGGTGACATGTTTCAGCGCCCCGGCAAGCCGTCGGATTATTTCCCCTCGCCTTATGCCAACGATGAAGCCGGGCGCGCCCTGCACAACGGTGCGCTGCCGCCCGACCTCAGTCTCATCATCAAGGCGCGCAAGAATGGTCCCGACTATGTCTACTCCCTGTTGACTGGCTTTTCACCACCACCTGCCGGTGTTATGCTCACCGCTGGCCAGAATTACAATCCCTATTTCCCTGGTGGCAAGCTGATGATGCCGCCGCCGCTGACCGAAGGCCAGGTGACCTATACGGACGGTACGCCTGCCAGCGTTGACCAGATGACGCGTGACGTGGTGGTATTCTTGCAGTGGGCGGCCGAGCCGGAGATGGAGGAGCGCAAGGAAATGGGCATCAAGGCGCTGGTTTATCTCGCCATCTTCACTATTTTCATGTATCTTGCCAAACGCAACCTGTGGAGGAAATTGCATTAGGACGTGTTGCGTGTTCTGTGTTCTGTGCTCCGTGTCCAGCATTTCGTGTTCCGTAGCAAGCGGAGCAGGTTTTTCACGGAATACCAAACACCGAACACGGGATGTATTTTTTATTTTCCTGCTGGCCATTGCTGTTGCCGTTCCCGCCCGCGCCAATTTCAGTTCAAGCCCGAACCAATTTCCCAAGACGAAGTTTAAGAGTACGTCACCGGTATCCGCCAAAAAACCGGTGTTTCTGACGGCGGACGAAGTCGATTACGATCAGCAAAATGATGTCGCCGTGGCTACTGGCCATGTGTCGTTGACGCAGGGCGACACCGTCGTTCTTGCTGACACGCTCATCTACGACCGTGGGCGCAACGAAGTGCAGGCGACGGGGCATGTCAGTATGCTCGAACCGTCGGGCAACGTTTATTTCGCAGACAGCCTAGAACTTGCCAATGACCTCAAGTCTGGTGCCATCGAGCAGGTGAAGGCGCGGCTGGCCGATAATTCTCTGTTCGTCGCCAACCGCGCCAGAAAAATCGACGAGCAGCATATGGAGTTATTCAAAGCGGCCTATACGCCGTGCAAATGCTTCACCGACAGTGGTCAGCCAAAAAATCCGATGTGGGCGATTAAGGCCGGAGACGCCACGATTGACCAGCAAAAACAGGAGGTGAGTTATCACGACGCTAGTCTGAACGCCTATGGCATGCCGGTGGTTTATACGCCATTCTTCTCCAACCCGACGCCGGGTGCCGACAACCAGAGCGGATTGCTGATGCCGCAGTTCATGCATTCGACCATTCTCGGGGCGGTTTACAAGCAGCCGGTCTATTACAGTATCAGCCCCGACAAGGATGCCACCGTCGTGCCGATCTACACCAGCCTCGCCGGGCCGGTGATTGCCGGCGAATACCGACAGATGTTTAATACCGGACAGATGATGCTTGACGGCAGCATCACCAGTGCACCCAATAGCGACGCACTGGGCAATCCCATCCCCGGCCACGAAATGCGAGGCAACTTCGACGGACAGGGGAATTTTAAATTCGGTGCTAATAATGACTGGGGTTTCGACGTGCACCGTGCTAGCGACGACACCTACCTGCGCGCGTACGGATTTTCGAACGACATATTTCTGACATCGAGGATATATGGCGAAATGTTTAATTTTGCAAACAGCAATCGTTCTTACGCTTCGATGGAAGGGCTATCCTTCCAGGGTCTCACCGGGCAGGACAACGGCAAGGTTATTCCGGTCGTCACCCCGCTGACCGATATCACCTGGCAGAGCAATCCCGGCCCGTGGAATTCGCGTGTCCAGCTTTCGGGCGATGCCATGGTGCTCACCCGCCAGACCGGTGACGACAGCCGCCGCCTGTCGGGAACCGCTGGCTGGACGCTGCCCTACATCAGCGAGGATGGCCAGATGATTACCTTCAATACCAGCCTGCGCACTGATGTCTATGACGTTTCTAACGTACAGATTGCTGGCAACCCCAGCTTCAGCGGCGTCACTGGCCGCGAAGTGCCACAGGCGTCACTGATGTGGCGCTATCCCTTTATCGGCTATCTAGGCACATCCAGCCTGACCATCGAACCAGTGGTATCGCTGGCGGCCAGCGGTGGTGGCGGCAATACGCCAAAGATTCCCAATGAGGACAGCCTGCTGCCGGAGTTCAACGACACCAATCTGTTTTCCGCCAACCGCTATGCCGGGCTTGACCGCGTCGAGGACGGCACCGGTGTTAGCTACGGTCTGCGCGGCGCGGCGCAGCTTTATTCCGACAAATACGTTGACTGGTTGCTTGGCCAGCATTACCGCCTCTCTGGTGATACCAGCTTTCCCTTTTCCAACGAACTCGGCAGTCGTTTCTCCGATTACGTCGGCAAAGTTGGCATGACCTACCAGCCGTTGACACTGGCTTACCGTTTCCGCTTCGACCGGCAGACATGGATGGCCAACCGCAGCGAAGTGGATGCCGGGTTTAACGAATACCCGTTGCAGCTCTCCACCTCCTATTTATCGCTACGCAATGATCCCATCCTCGCTCCTGCAGAGGTCGTCACCGGCGCTTCGGCGCTGAACCTGACACCAAATTGGATATGGAATGTCAATGCCAGCCGCGATATGAAACTCAATCAGTTGATCACGATGGCCACTGGCGTTACCTTCAAAAATGAATGCCTTACCCTGACAAGTATGGTAGGCAAGGATTATACGACCCTGCTGGATATAAAACCGTCGCTGACGTTCTGGGTGACGGTGTCGCTGAAGAATCTGGATTAAACGCATGAATAAAATGGCGTTCGTGTTTCTGGCCGCGGTACTTTTGTCGGCGTCGGCTTCGGCGAAACCGGCCAAATCCGCAGCCGTCCACAGCGGCATGGACATCGCGGCAATCGTCGGCGACGAAGCCATCACCTCCTACGATGTCGATAATCGCGTCCGCTTCATTATCGCCACTGCCAACCTTTCGGATACGCCGGAGGTGGCGGCACACATCCGTCCGCAGGTCATCCTTTCGTTGATCGACGAGAAGCTGGAGTTGCGCGAAGCGGCGAAAAACAACATCAAAATCAGTGATGACGAAGTGAAAAAGGCAATCATCTCCATCGAAAAAGAGCGCAACATGGAGCCGGACGCTATTGAACACATCATGGAAGAGCATCATGTGCCCAAATCCACCTTCACCCAGCAGATTCGCGCGCAGTTGGCGTGGAACCGGCTACTCATGAAAAAAATACGGCCGCAGATGCATGTCAGCGATGAGGAGATAGCACTGGCTGCTAAACGCCCGCAGGTCGTCACCGCCGGCAGCCATCCGCAGGAACTCCGCATCGCCGTCATTGCTCTGCCGGTCGACAAACCCTCACGGGATGCCGAGGTCAGGAAGCTGGCCGACCGGCTGGTCAGGGAAGTTCGCGGCGGTGCCAGTTTCGAGGAAGTCTCGCGCCAGTTCTCCAGCAGCACCGCTTCCGCCGTTGGTCGGGCCGAGAGCTTCTGGGTCATGCCCGGGCAGCTTGACCCCGCCGTTGCGCGGGCGCTGGTGGCGGCCAAAATAGGCGCCGTCACCGATCCGGTGCGCACGTCGGAAGGCTACATCATCGTTAAGGTGTATGACGCGCGCGCTACCAGCAATAACGACGCCAAGGACATGGAAGTCAATATTAAGGCCATATTGCTTAAACTCAAGCCCGGTGCTCCCGCTCACGACGCCGACGTCCTGCTGCAAATCGGGGAGGATGTCGCCAGGCACCCCGGAAGCTGCACCGATAAAACTGTTTCCGGCATCGAGAATATCGACGATGTCGACATCACGGTGGATTTCCGCCGGTCGCTGATGTCGGAGTTGCCACCCGCGTTGAAAGCGGTGGTGGATGGTCTTAAAGTTGGCGAGATTTCAACGCCGCTGGCCAGCGACGACGGCATCCGGCTCTATATGCTGTGTGATAAGCAGGAAGCCGGTGTCATGCCGCCCGACCATGAACGCCTCTATCAGATGTTAATGCAGCACAAGATGGAGCTGGAAGCGCAGAAATATATGCGCAATCTACGGCGGGAGACCTATATCGAGGTGCGGTGACGCCGCTGGCGTCATTCTTGGGAATCCAGGTCACGGCGGGTGTAAAATTCGAACTATAGTCATTTAACTTTATAATTACTCATATTATACTGATCCGCGGTATTCTGAGATAAATCACAACGAAAGAATATGTTTTTTGCAAAGCCTGCGTCAGGCGATGCAGAAATGCGGTTCGCAGAACATCGTATATTTTGATGAGAGCGGCTTCAGGTCGGAGAGCTACAGGCCGCACGGCTGGGTGCCTGTCGGACAGAAAGTGTTTGGCCTGATAAGCGGCAACAATCGCAAAGCCACGAATCTCATTATGGCGCAGCGGGGAAAGGAATGGCTTGAGAAAATGTTGCTGCCCGAGATTACGCGCCCCAGCGTTATCGTCATGGATAACGCCCGCTTTCATAACAAAGAGCAGATTCAGGATATGTTGGAAAAAGCGGGTCACGCCATGCTGCCGCTTCCTCGTTACAGCCCGGACTTCAATCCCATCGAGCAATCCTTCGCCACCATCAAAAAACAAAGGCAGTTCCATTCATCCGACGACATCCAACAAATTATCGTGGGTAATTATCGTGTCAAATGACTATAATACGGATGATCAGGGAAACGGCCAGAAACGGGTGCGAATGGGGGCAGGACACGCGCTAAAAATGTGTCTCGTATTCGACGAGAAGCCGCGCCGCGCTTTGCGCCGCCGCGCCGCTGACGCCGGCCAACCAGGCCAATTGATAGTTAAAATGACCCGGCAGAATGCCGTAGGCCGCCGCGCCGAGATAATCTTCCTGCCGGTTGAAATGGCCGATTGTGCCGTTCTGTCCAAGGTCACCCTGAATCTCGATGCCCGGCTGAAAATATTTACTCATGCGGTAGCGGCTGTTCCATAAGAGCACGTAATCCGGCCCGCCGCGCGCCGCCTGACCGATCTGTTGATCGAAGCCGATATTGGCAGTATGGGTCAACCAGCCGGTATCTTTCTGCAGCAGCAACTTGGTTTCGATTGCATCGGCGGCATGGTCCAGCGTGGACAGGTTATATGATACCAACAGGCCGGAATCCAACCAATATTCGCCCTGATCAAAAAATTGGAAGCGACTTTCCAGCCCAATATTGTCCAGTTTCGCATTTTCGCCGGATGGCCTGGTAAAATCGGCATTGAACTGACCCTGCCAGTGGCCGGTGATGCCATATTCCAGGGACAGTTCGTGCCCCTGCGCGTCGTTTTTCGCCGGATTGCGGTCGAATGTCCGGCTGCCGTTATACCCCAGCGACCATTCCCCCAATTCGACGTTGGGCGAATAGATTTCATCAAGCGCCCGCGCCGGCTGCGGATATGCCATGAATGCCAGCAGCGTGGCCGCCGCCAGCCTGGAATGTCCGGGCGCATGGCCGAACAGGCGCATCAGGGTGAAAATGATCGCCAGCGTGGTAACGTAAACCATCAACTGCATTTCAGTCGGACGGGCGGTGTAGCCGATTAAGGTATGCAGGATTTTTCCGGCGATGCTGCCGTCGGAGACAAGCCATGAGCTGTTCCACATTATCCGATCAAAGGACGTGATGACCTGCGCTTCCTGTAGAAAAAAAGCGGCCTGCGCCGCCATGCCCGCCGCCAAAAGCGCAATCAGGACGCCGGTCACGGTGAAAAGGTGCCGGGTAGGGATGCGCAAAAGCCCCGAATACATCAAAGCCGATAAACCGGCGCCGAGCGCCAGTCCCACCGCGCCGCTTGCCATCATGCCGACGGCCGATTCGCCGCCCGATACGGCGATGCCATAGAGAAAAAGCACGATTTCCGATCCCTCGCGCAGCACGGCAATCCCAACGACAATTGCCAGCGCCAACAGGGAACGCTGCCCCCTGGCCACGGCTTCGCCGACGGCTTTCATCTGCACGGCGATCTCGCGGCCGTGGCGCGCCATCCAGACATTGTGCCAGATGAGCAGCAACACGGCGAGCAGCAGGACAGTCACGTTAAACCATTCCTGCCCGAATCCCGACATCGCCGCGTTGATCGATCCGGCAAACACCGCGACCAGGCAGGCGCCGATGGCGCCTCCCATGATGCCATAAGTCACCCAGAACCCACGCCTGGGCACACCGCGGCTGGCCGCCAGCACGATGCCGATGACTAATCCGGCTTCGATGATTTCGCGGAAGACGATGACGATGGTGGCTAACATTGACGACTTTTACTTTGCGATAATAATGCCGGTAACAGCATGATTAAAATCATCGAAATAGCCGTAGCTGCCTGCGTCCAGCGGACCGACAAAAACAATAATCTTGCTGCCTCTGCTTACCACTTTCTCGCGGTCGAGATCGGAGCTTTCGAATTCAGCGGGGGTAGCATCCAGGTTTTTGACGGTGATTTTTATTTTCTGGTGGGCAGGGATGGTCAGCATCTGCGGCGTGAATTGGTGGTCTTTGAGCGTGATGACATAATCGTCCGCGCATGCCGGGGCAGAGGTGAGAAGCGCCGCCGGGAGCATAGTGAAAAGCCAGCGATTTTTCATAAGTCTTTATGCCCTTGGTTTATTTTATAGCCATTAAGAATAATTCTTAATGAGAATGATTCTTAATATAGGAGAGTTACGCTGTCAAGTGGGATTTGTCATCGAACGGGCAGACTGCGCCGCAGGCGTACCTATCAACAACCGCCTGCGCTCCAGGAGGAGCTTCGGGCGGCACTCCTCTACGCCCAAGGTGCGGTCCCGTGCGTCAGGCTACAGGATTGTTCAACTACATCGACAAAACGCATGACCGCCCCAAAAGAATTTTTACAATAACCAGCTCTCCGACTTGAAAAAAAACATACCGAAATACGGCACCATTACCAAGGAGGATTTTGAGGCGAAAAAGCGCAGCTTGAAAGACCGGCCGTTCAAAATTGGCGACTTACAACGCGCCTATGATCAGACCGACGATGATTTTTCTAACCGATTGAAAGCGCTGGTATTGCTGGCATCCGATGCCGCCGCCGCGTTCAAAAGTTCTGAAATCGATGGCAACCGCGAGTGGTTGACCTTTATATTGCAGAACCGGCAATCAAGAGGCCGAAAGCTAGAGTTTTCCTTACGTTTTCCGTTCTCCAAGTTCGCAGAATGTGCAAAAACTGGAGAGTGGCGACCCCTACGGGAATCGAACCCGTGTTACCACCGTGAAAGGGTGGTGTCCTAACCGCTAGACGAAGGGGTCATATCGGAATCGGAAACAGGATCGCTAACCGACCGCTTTTCCGACACCGGATTCCTGAATGCCTGATCCTTAAAAAAGCACCGTACTATCAGCGAAAGACACGACCGGAGTCAATAAAAAATTCACGTCAATTCACACGGCAGGCACCCTAGTACCCGCCCGTGGACTTGCGGCCGGGCGCCGAGGTATCGTTACTCGGGGCGTTGAAGCGGCCGATATTGCCAAGCAACTGCTCGAAGAAACCAAGCGTATGTCCCTCCGTTGGCGTGGTACGCGCAACCATGGCAACATCTTGGCTGTTCTGCAGATTGAACGTTTCAATCTTGGCCACGATACCAGCCTTGTCGAAGGTAAGGCGCGTGGTATCCTGCGCCACCACTTCCGGTTTGAAAAATCCCCAGGCTTCCTGGCGCTCAGTGATGTAGTACCAGGCATCGTCACCGAAGGTTGACTGCGCCGAAGGCGAACCGAGCGTCGAGCGTACCTGGTCTTTGGTTGTCTGGCCGACGACGACATGATTTTTTATGCTTCCGTCCCTCACAAAGCCCTCGCTATTGACCTTAGGTGAACAGCCCATCAGCAGCGTGACGCATAATAGTGTGATAACAGACTGTATTTGTTTCATAAATAATTAAACTACGGCATTTCGCACTGAAATTAGCGCATCACTTGTCTAAACGCAAACAACTTACGCTTTACCTTCCACCGCGTTTACGATAGGGTTTGACCATGCTCGGCAACGTGTCTGATGAACGGATTTTTGAGCGCCCGCGCCGCGTGCAAGTGGCTGCCGCCGGGCTTAGGCAGGTGCGCGGGGAAACCCGCGGCAAGTTTGCTTCCATCCGCCGTGCCGCCCAGCATAACAGCCATACTTGACCTGTACGAGTAGACGTTTTACGACTTTCCCGCAATAGGACTCATGGATAAGATTCACATCATAGGCGGCGTGCCGCTGAAGGGAGCGATTACCATCAGCGGCGCCAAGAACGCGGCGCTGCCGCTGATGGCGGCCTGCCTGCTTACCGACGAGACGCTGACGCTATCGAACGTCCCGTACCTCGCCGATATCGTGACGATGGCCAATCTGCTGGCGCAGCACGGCGTGACGTTGTCCTTCCGCCCGCACGCGCAGGGGCGTTCGCTGGCGCTCAACGCCTCGAAAATACATAATTTTACCGCGCCTTACGATCTGGTGCGCACCATGCGCGCCTCGGTGCTGGTGTTGGGGCCGCTCTTGGCGCGCTTCGGCGAAGCCAAGGTGTCACTGCCCGGCGGCTGCGCCATCGGCACGCGCCCGATTGATTTACATTTGAAAGCGCTCGAAGCGATGGGCGCAGAAATTAAGCTTGAAGACGGTTACGTCCACGCCCGTGCGCCGCATGGCCTGCAGGGCGCCACCATCCAGTTCGACAAAGTGTCGGTTGGCGCGACGGAAAATATCCTGATGGCGGCAGCGCTGGCCAAAGGCGACACCGTCATCCGCAACGCGGCGCGTGAGCCGGAAGTCTCCGATCTCGCGCATTGCCTCGTGCAGATGGGAGTAAAAATCGACGGTATTGGCAGTGATGAGTTGCGCGTCAGCGGCGTCGCGCAGTTACACGGCGCAGCGCATGTAGTAGTCGCCGACCGCATTGAGGCCGGAAGTTTTGCCGCCGCCGCCGCTATCACCGGCGGCGATGTCGAACTGCTCGGCGCGCGCGCCGACATGATGCAGGCGACCGTCGCCGCACTTACCGATGCGGGCGTTACCGTCAGCGAAACGCCGCGCGGGCTGCGCGTTTCCACCACCGGCCGCCTGCGCGGCGCCGATCTCATGACGCAGCCTTATCCCGGTTTCGCCACCGACATGCAGGCGCAGATGATGGCACTCCTGTCAGTGGCTGACGGCGCCTCGATGATGACGGAAACGATTTTCGAGAATCGTTATATGCATGCGCCGGAACTGACGCGCATGGGCGCCAATATCGTGCTGCACGGCGCGTCGGCGCTGATTCGCGGCGTACCCAAGCTGCGCGGCGCCGAAGTGATGGCGACCGATTTGCGCGCCTCGGTGTCGCTCGTTATCGCGGCGCTGGCAGCGGAAGGCGAAACCGTTATCCACCGCGTTTATCATCTCGATCGCGGCTATGAGCGGCTGGAGGAAAAACTGGCAGGCTGCGGCGCGCGCATCGAGCGCATCTGGTCACGCAAGCCGCTGCAAGTCGAGGCGGCCTAATGACCATGAAAGGCCTCGTCATCGCCATCCCCAAAGGCCGCATCCAGGACGAGCTGACGCCGCTTCTGCAAAAGGTCGGCATCTACCCCGAACAGGCGTTTTTCGACGACAGCGAGCGGCAACTGCAATTCGCCTGCAAAGGCACGGGCATGACGCTGGTGCGCGCCCGCGCTTTCGACGTGGCGACATTCGTGGCCTTCGGCGCGGCACATATGGGCATCACCGGCCTCGATGTGCTGATGGAATTCAATTACGACGACCTGTATGCGCCGCTCGACCTGAATATCGGCCATTGCCGCCTGTGCGTCGCCGAGCCGGAACAACTGCCGCCGCAGGAAAACCTGGCGCGCGCCAGCCACGTGCGCGTCGCCACCAAGTATCCCAACGTTTCACGCAGCTATTTCGCCGGGCGCGGCATCCAGGCCGAGTGCATCAAGCTTTCCGGCGCCATCGAGCTGGCACCGAGACTGGGGCTGGCGCACCACATCGTCGATCTGGTCTCGACCGGCCAGACGTTGAAAGCCAACGGCCTGCGCGAAGTCGAGACCATCGCCAAGATTGCGTCGCGGCTGATTGTCAACCGCGCCGCCTTCAAGACGCGCTCGGCGGAAATCGGCGGATTGATCGATCGCTTCCGCGAGGCGGTCCATGCCGCTTAGGCTTACTACACGCGAGGAGGATTTCGGCTCCGTCTTCCACCGTTTCCTAAACACGCGCGAGGAGCAGTCGCAGCAGGTGGGAAGCGTGGTGGCGGGCATCATCGCCCGCGTGCGCGCAAATGGCGACAAGGCGCTGCTTTCCTATACCAGGCAGTTCGACCGCTTTGACGCAACGCCGCAAAACATCCGCGTGACGCCGGAGGAAATCGCCAGCGCCCTCAGCCTGTGCGCGCCGGAATTGATGACTTCGCTTAAAGTCGCCGCTAAACGCATCCGCGAATATAGCCTGCGGCAGATGCCGGAGAATCTCGATTATACCGATGAACAAGGCGTGCGGCTCGGCCATTACTGGAGCGCCATTGACGCGGTCGGGCTGTATGTCCCCGGCGGCACAGCGTCTTATCCCAGCTCGGTGCTGATGAATGCCATTCCCGCCAGGGTGGCCGGTGTTTCCCGATTGGTAATGGCCGTGCCGTCGCCGGAAGGAACACTGAACCCGGCACTGCTGGCCGCCGCGCATGTCGCGGGCATCGCGGAGATTTATAAAATCGGCGGTGCGCAGGCGATTGCGGCGCTCGCCTACGGCACCGGAACCATCGAGCCGGTTGACAAAATCGTCGGCCCCGGCAATGCCTATGTCGCCGAGGCCAAACGGCAGGTGTTCGGCGCAGTCGGCATCGACATGATCGCCGGGCCATCGGAAGTCCTCGTCATCGCCGACAATAAAAACAACCCGGCATGGATCGCCGCCGATTTATTATCGCAGGCCGAACATGATGTGCTGTCGCAATCGGTGCTGGTAACCGATGACGCAACATTCGCCGACAGCGTGGCGGGACAGGTAAGCCAGTATCTGAGCACCCTGCCCCGCCGCGAAATTGCCGCCGCCGCGTGGAAAAATCATGGCGGCGTCTTCATCGTGGAAAACTGGCAACAGGCCTGCGACATCTGCAACAAGATTGCGCCTGAGCATGTCGAACTGGCCGTCGGAAACCCGGAATCACTATTGCCGCGCATCCGCCACGCCGGGGCGATTTTCCTGGGCCGCCACACACCCGAGGCCGTCGGCGATTATGTCGCCGGTCCGTCGCACGTGCTGCCGACCTCGCGCACCGCGCGTTTTTCCTCCGGCCTGTCGGTGTTCGATTTCTTAAAGCGCAGCTCGGTCATCGGCTGCACGCCCGAGTCGCTGGCCAAACTCAGCCCCTATGCCGAAATACTGGCCGCCGCCGAAGGCCTCGATGCCCATGCGCTGTCCATTTCCGTGCGCAAGCCATGATCACCGAACGCATGCTCAGCATCACCCTCGACGAGGGCGGCAAGAAGCGTTCTATGGAAGCCGAGCACGAAAAAACCGTGGCGCTCACCGACCTGCTGCATAACAACAGCTTCGAGCCGCTGTGCATGAAAGGCGGGCCATATGACGTGCATGTAAGTATCCATGACGGCAGGCTCATTTTCGACATTACATCGCAAAGTAGCGAAACGGCGCGCGCCGTCCTGCCGGTAGCGCCGCTGAAGCGCGTCATTCAGGATTATTTCCTCATCTGCGAAAGCTATTACGCGGCGTTGAAGGAAAACAAGCCGCACAAGCTCGAAGCCATCGACATGGGGCGGCGCGGCATCCATAATGAAGGCTCCGAGGCCGTGCAGACGCTGCTGACCGGCCGCATCAAGATTGATTCGCATACGGCGCGGCGGCTGTTTACGCTGATTTGCGTGTTGCAGATGAAGTAGCGGAACCCATAGGGCTTAATGAAAAATTCGACTTAAACATTCGGGCGCAAAGCGCCTTCTCCCGCTTGCAGGAAAGGGGAATGCCAAACTTTTCGTTAAGCGCTATACCTCGCTAATTTTCAGGCCTTCTGATCGCCACGCTGCGACCGGCGCGCCTTTCCGGCGCACCGGCCCGGCAAATGCAAGGACATTTGCCATGGCATCGGAAACTTCCTGCTTGACTGACAGGCGTTAGCTGATAACTGACAACAGTTGGTCTGGGGCCATAGCTCAGTTGGTAGAGCGTCGCGTTCGCAATGCGAAGGTCAAGGGTTCGACTCCCTTTGGCTCCACCACCCGCCGGCGCGGGCGCCCTGTTGCGCCACAGCCCGAAAGAGGCGAAGGCGGGCCGGCGCGCCTACCCCTCCTGCATGGTGAAGAATTTTGCCAGCGAATGATACAATGAAACCGGGCAAATCATGCGCCCGATGCCGGCGGCAATGACAGCGGTGGCGATGAGCGGCACGGCATCGGTCGCCTTGCCGGTAATTTCCAGCACGATAACAAAGGCAGTGATCGGCGCCTGTGTAACGCCGGCGAAATAAGCAACCATCGCCAGGATGACTGCGCCCTGCACCGCTGTATGCGGGAACCATTGCGCCATCTCTCCTCCCAGTGCCGCGCCAACCGAAAGACTCGGCGAAAAGATGCCGCCGGGAATGCCGCTGATGGTTGATAATGCCGTTGCCGTCAGCTTGGCTGGCATCTGCCACCAGGCAGCAGCCATACCGCCGTGCAGCAGGTCGTGCCCCATCCCATAGCCCGATCCGAAGGTCAGGCCGTCTGTAGCGATACCGATCGACGCTACCGCCAGTCCGCAGAAGGCGGCGAACACTACCGGCCTGCGATGGCCGAGTTGACCGAAACTGTGGCGCAGCCAGGTTTCGCCGTCGATCAGGAGCCGCGCAAACAGGCCACCCATCAACCCTCCCGCCACGCCTATCGCCAACACGGCCTGCCAGTTATTATCCAGTGAAAGCGCAGTGTCGGTATAGCCGAAATAATCGTAATTGCCGAGGATGGACATGGCGGCGGCGCCGGAAAGAACAATGGCGATTAGCACAACCGAGCTGTTGCGGTGCTCAAACGCGCGCGCCATTTCCTCAATGGCGAAGATAATGCCGGCCAGCGGCGTGTTGAACGCCGCCGCCACGCCAGCCGCCGCGCCGGCCAGCACAATGCCCCGCTGGGCGCTGACCCCCCCGAACGAGGCGCACAGCAGCATGATGGCGGCGCCGATCTGCACGGTCGGCCCTTCGCGGCCAATCGATGCGCCGCCGAGTAACCCAAGCAGCGTCAGCAGCATCTTGGCGACGGCAACACGCATACCGAGCAGACGGCGGCGGCTGTCATCGTCGCGCAGGACACGGGCGGCGATAGCTTGCGGAATGCCGCTGCCGCGCGCGGCAGGAAAAAAGCGCCGGGTTATCCCCGCCGAAAGGGCGAAAACCAAGGGGGTAATAAGCAATGGCAACAGCGTATGTGGCACTATCCAATGGTTGAAGATCTGATTAACGCCGTCGACGGCGACGGCGAAATACGAAGAGACCACCCCCACCAGCAGCGCGCCGCACCAGAAAACCAATCGCTTACGCCACAACCTGGGCGACAGCACCATGAGTCTTGCCTTGCGAAACGGCTGCCTGGTCATTGCCTGTTCATCTTGCTCTCAAATTTTACCGTACAACTCACCTTCATCAAAGCGCATAGCTATTACACCCGCTTAAACACCAGACTCGCATTCGTCCCGCCGAAGCCGAACGAATTGGACAGCGCCACGTCGATCCTGCGCGGCTTGGCCTTGTGCGGCACGAGGTCGATATCGCAGCCTTCGGACGGGTCATCGAGATTGAGCGTCGGCGGCGCGATGCTGTCGTGAATAGCCAGCACCGAGAAAATCGCCTCGACCGCGCCCGCCGCGCCAAGCAGGTGGCCGATGGCGGATTTGGTCGAGGACATCGAGAGTTTGTACGCCGCGGCGCCGAACAGCCGCTTGATGGCGGCAAGCTCAATTTCATCGCCCAGCGGCGTTGAGGTGCCATGCGCGTTAATGTAATCAACGGCGGACACCGCCAGGCCGGAGCGCTCCAGCGCCGCTTTCATGGCGCGGAAACCACCATCGCCTTCCGGTGACGGAGCGGTGATGTGATAAGCGTCGCCGGAGAGGCCGTAGCCGACGATTTCGGCATAGATTTTCGCGCCGCGCTTTTTAGCGTGTTCATATTCTTCAAGCACGATGACGCCCGATCCCTCGCCCATGACGAAGCCGTCGCGCCCCTTGTCCCATGGGCGGGAGGCCTTTTCCGGTGTGTCATTATAGGCGGTCGAAAGCGCCCGCGCCGCGGCAAACCCGGCGATGCCAAGACGGCAAATGCAGGCTTCCGTACCGCCGGCTACCATGATGTCAGCATCGCCGAACTGGATAAGGCGCGAGGCGTCGCCGATGGCGTGCGCGCCGGTTGAGCAGGCGGTGACCACCGAATGGTTGGGTCCCTTGAAGCCAAATTTAATCGATACTTGTCCCGAGGCCAGGTTGATAAGGCAGGCCGGGATAAAGAAGGGGCTGACGCGCCGCGGGCCTTTCTGGTGAAGCTCCAGCGCCGTGTCCTCAATCATATGCAGGCCGCCGATGCCGGAACCGATGATGACGCCGGTACGCAGCTTGATGGACTCATCCAGCCCGCCGATACCGGCGTCCTGCACCGCCTGGGAGGCCGCGCCGATGGCGAAATGGATGAAGTCATCCATTTTTTTCTGTTCCTTGGGTGCGATCCAGTCGTCGGGATTGAACTCGCTCTCGCCGGTGCCGCGCGGTACCGAACCGGCGACGCGCGCCGGCAGGTCGGAAATATCAAACTGGGTAATCGCCGACAGGCCGGAGCGCCCGGCGACGATATTATCCCACGTCGCCTTAACACCACAACCCAGCGGTGTAACCAGACCGAGACCGGTAACGACGACTCTTCTCATGGGTACATAATGGAGTTGGTTCGCACGTTCAGAAACTTAATATACTGCGGCAAATAGGCATGGCGCGAACGTTTTTAAGCCGGAGCGTGCATCTGAGGAATAAGATTTAAAGAATGTGAGCAACGCAGCAGTGGTCCATCAGGTTGGATTATGCCGCCTTAGCATGGCTCTGGATGTAATTGACGGCATCCTGCAACGTCAGGATTTTTTCCGCCGCATCATCGGGAATTTCAATATTGAATTCTTCCTCGAACGCCATGACCAGTTCGACGGTGTCCAGGCTGTCAGCGCCAAGATCATCGATAAAGCTGGCTTCGGGGACGGCCTTGGCTTCGTCGACGCCCAGATGCTCGACGACAATTTTCTTCACGCGTTCAGCAATATCGCTCATGGTATCCATCCTTATATTGTTAGTCCAATCAGGCGGCAGACAATAGCGGCCTTGAAGAAAACGTCAAGTAATTCGATGAGGGGTAGCATAAGTGACTGGGTTTGGCTAGGAAAAAGAGCGCTGAGTGCATAGGGATACTAGTCTGTTTTCCCTGCCGGTTAAGCAACCAGGCGCCACTTAAGCCATAAATAATCCCCCATTCACATGCAGCGTATGGCCGGTGATATACGCCGCTTCGCCGCTGGCAAGAAATAACGCGCCGGCAGCAACGTCGCCAGCCAAGCCCATGCGCCCCAGCGGGATATTCTGGTTGATGCGCGCCTTCTGCTCGTCATTCAACTGCGCCGTCATCGCCGTTTCGATAAACCCCGGGGCGATGCAGTTGACGGTAATGCCGCGCGATGCCACTTCCTGCGCCAGCGATTTCGCCATGCCGGCGAGTCCCGCCTTGCTGGCGCAGTAATTGGCCTGGCCAGGATTGCCGGTGTGTCCCACCACCGAGGTAATGAAAATGATGCGTCCCTGCCGCCGCTTCAGCATCCCCTTCATCGCCGCGCGCGCCAGCTTGAAACTGGCCGTTAAATTCACGTCGATCACCTGGTTCCACTCCTCATCTTTCATGCGCAGCGCCAGATTATCCTTCGTCACCCCGGCGTTGCAGATGAGAATATCCAGCCCGCCGAGTTTTTCCTCGGCGGCTTCGACCAATGCGGGTGTCGTCTCTAATGCAGCCAGATTACATGCAATGGCAAATATATTATCGCCCATCCCGCCGATTAAATGATCTAGTTTTTCCTGATTGCTGCCTGAGGCGACAACGTGAGCGCCCGCTTGATGTAAAGCATGTACAATCGCCCCGCCGATGCCGCCGGTTGCGCCCGTGACAAGGGCTTTTTTGTTTTCAAGTGTGAACATGGGTTGGGAATCTACCCCGTCATTGCGGGGAGCGCAAGCAACGAAGTGGCCCGGTGATGCCGCCGCCGCGGCTCATAATAAACGTGATAACCAGAGGACAGCTCCATCAAAAAAATGACGCCGGCCGGTTCGGCGCAGAGAGAATCAAGCGGAAGACGACCAGTAACCAGCCCCTGCGACGAACGCGGAGATTATGCCGCTTCGCTGGTACTGACGCCTTTTTCCTTGAGCAGCGCCTGCAACTCGCCGCTCTCAAACATCTCGCGCACGATATCGCAGCCGCCGATAAATTCGCCCTTGACGTAAAGCTGCGGGATGGTCGGCCAGTCGGCGAATTGCTTGATGCCTTCGCGGATGTCCGGGTCGGCCAGCACGTTGACGTCCTTGTAATCCTTCACGCCGGCGCGCTCCAGCACCTGCACCACCGTGCCGGAAAACCCGCATTGCGGCACCTGCTTCGTGCCTTTCATGTACAGCACGACGTCGTTTTCGCCGATGTCTTTTTTGATGCGGTCGAAGGTGGGGTTGGTGGTCATTGTTTTCTCCCGTGTTGATTCTCACTAAGTCGTTAGCATATGTTACCGACTGAAGACTACCGACTATTTTGTTTTCGTCGTCACCGACAGCGCATGGAGTTTTGTCCCCATGCCGCCGATGGCGTCCATCACCAGCCGATGCTGCGCGACGCGCGTTTTACCGGCAAAACCGGACGATGTCACGCTGATGCTGTAATGATCGTTATCGCCCGCCAGGTCGGTGATTTCAATCGCCGCGTCCGGCAACGCTCTCCTGACCAGTCGCTCGATTTCCTCTGCGCTCATACCCATATTCCCGCATTTATTGCGGAATCCGGTGGATAGTCAAGCATTTATAGCGGTTTTGTTTTTCGGTATAGATGGGCTAAATTACCGGACACAGGAGAAGCCTGCCATAACAGGCAGGTTATGTAGTATGTCGATTATGAAAATGCCTGAATCCCTTGTGGGCGACGATCAGTGACTTTCCCGTTGCATCCAGCACTTCCACTTCGGCGCCCTCGGTGATGTTGCCTATTGCGGTCAATGGGAGTTCCAATTCAGCGCTCAAACCTCGAATCAACATCTCCTTCTCCGGCGGGGCAGTGAACAGCAACTCATAATCGTCGCCGCCGCCGAGGACAAAATCCCATAAATTTTTATCCGCTTCAATTAGTTTTCGTGCCGGATCGGAAAGCGGCAGTTTGTCGCGCTGAATCGTCGCGCCCACGCCTGATACCTCGCAGATATGTCCCAGATCCTGCACCAACCCATCCGACACGTCCATGCAGGCGCTGGCGACGCCGATGAGTTTTTGCCCCAGTTCCAGCCGTGGCTGCGGGAGGAGATAGCGTTGCTCGAGGAACAGCGCGTCATCGCCGGCAAGGCGTCGCCGAGCCGGTGATCTTTCTCCATTGGCGCGAGATCCCCGGCCCGGCGAAGCGCCCGGTCGGAGACGGCGAAGCA
Source organism: Pseudomonadota bacterium (assembly GCA_028873525.1). Lineage (GTDB taxonomy): Bacteria > Pseudomonadota > Alphaproteobacteria > Rickettsiales > SXRF01 > JABDCD01. The sequence goes on along the minus strand of JAGWIM010000021.1, from coordinate 3,231 downwards.
GTCCCAGCGCACCGTCGCCCAGCGTGCCGGAGAGGTAAATCGCGTCGCCCGGCCTTGCGCCGCTGCGCCTGAGCGCCCTGCCCGCCGCAACGCCGCCCAGCGCCGTGACGGAAAACGACATACCCTCTTTCGTCGCGCTGGTATCGCCGCCGGCCAGACGGATTCCAAACAAGGACTGGTCTTCGCGCAAGCCCTCGGCAAACCGCTTGAGCCAATGGTTCCACCCCCCCTCTGTCCCCCCCGCTGGCGAGGGAGATGAAAGGGGGGGCAGCATCAACGTCAGGAAATAACAGAGCGGCGTCGCCCCCATCGCCGCGAGATCGGAGAGGTTGACGCGCAGAAGTTTCCGGGCAATCAGCGCCGGGTCTTCGTTGCCGACGAAATGCACGCCGCGGTTGATGGCATCCGTCGTCACCGCCAGATCAGAGCCGGACGGCACGTGGATAAGCGCCGCGTCGTCAGCAAGATTCAGGCCGCCGGAAAATCCTTTGGCCAGCGGCGCGAAATAGGCTTTGATAAGGTCGAACTCATCCATAATTTCTTCCCCCTCTCCTCTTAGGGGGATGGCCGGGGGTGGGGGTTATGGGTGAAGGGAAATAACCCCTTCACCCTACCCTCTCCCTAAAAGGGAGAGGGTATATTCAGCGTTGCTTGGCCAGCCTGCCAAGCGCGCCATGCACAAAACCAACTTCGGCATCGCTGAAAAAATGCCGCGTCAGCCGCGTATATTCATCGATGATAATTTTCGGATTCATCTCCTTGCCGAAGAAAAGCTCGAACACCGCGCATTGCAAAATGGCAAGCAAAAGCGGACTCATGCGCTCGCGTTTCCAACCTTCGCTAAGCGCGCCGTCGATCTGCGCGCCGATATCGTCGCCGAAAATATCGATGCCGGAAAGCAACTGCTCGACCAGCGCATAGTTCGGCTCAAGCGGCTGGCCGACCAGCAATTTCTGCTCCTGCGCATTATTCGCCAGTTGTTTTCTGAGCCGCGCGACGGCTTCGGCAGGCGTGTGCATTTCGCCGGTAATGGCGACGGCATAAAGGCACTGCGCCGCCGCCATGCGCGCCGCCGATTTTTTCTGTAGGGAAAGGTTGGTCATGACGTAGCGTCAAACCGGCGCTTGAGTTCAATCATGCGAAGGCATGCCCCGGCCGCAAACGCGCCCTTATCCAGCCGCGCGCGCGCCTGTTCTTCGGTTTCCACCGTCAGTATCCCGTAGCCGATAGCGGCGCCGCGCAGCGATAGTTTCATCAGCCCGCGCGCGCTCTCGGAGCAGACATAATCATAATGCGTCGTCTCGCCGCGAATGACGCAGCCGAGCGCGAGGAACCCATCATAGATTTTATTGCCCGCCGCAAACCCGATGGCCGCCGGAATCTCGAACGCGCCGGGCACTTCCGCTATGTCCCATGTCGCGCCGGCCTTGTTGAGCGCCGCCTCTGCGCCGCGCACCAGCGCCTCGGCGATGTCGGGATAGAAATTCGCGGATACGATAAGAACGTGCGTCATGTTACTATCCTCTCATAGCCTTTGATGGTAAGCCCGTACCCCTCAAGCCCGATGACAGCACGCTTGGAATTGGAAAGCAGTATCATGTCTTTGACGCCGAGGTCGAGCAGGATTTGCGCGCCGATGCCGTAATCGCGCAAATCCATCGGCGTCTCCGGCTGTTCGCCGAGTTTGAGGCGGATGCGGTCGGAGACGGCGGTCTTCACCGGCTCGCGGATGAGGACGATGATGCCGCTACCGTGCGCGCCGATTTTCTCCATCGCCGCCTGCAGCAGGCTGCTGCCGTGCGGCAACTCGCCCAGCATGTCGGAAAGCAGGTTCAGCGAATGCATGCGCACCATGACCGGTGACGCGGAATCAACGCGACCTTTGACCAGCACGATATGTTCGGCGTAATCGATGACGCTGGTGTACACAATCAGGCGGAAATCGCCGCCGGAGCGACTGGCAAAATCGCTCTCAATGACGCGCCGCACCAGCTTTTCCGACCGGCGGCGATGGGAAATCAAATCGGCGATGGTGCTAACGTTAAGGCCGTGCGCCCTGGCGAACGTCACCAGGTCGGGCAACCGCGCCATGCTGCCGTCATCATTCATGATTTCGCAGATAACGCCGGAGGGGTTGAGTCCGGCCAGTTGCGCAATGTCCACCGCCGCCTCGGTATGGCCGGCGCGCACCAGCACGCCGCCTTCCTTGGCCACCAGCGGAAACACATGCCCCGGCGAGGCGATGTCATGGGCGGTTTTGGACGGGTCGATGGCCACCTGCACCGTATGCGCGCGGTCGGCGGCCGAAATGCCGGTCGTCACACCTTCGCGCGCCTCGATGGACACGGTAAACGCCGTCTGGTGCCGCGAGTTATTCTCGCGCGACATGAGATTCAGGCCAAGCTGCGCCACCCGTTCCTGCGTCAATGCGAGACAAATCAGTCCGCGCCCGTGCTTGGCCATAAAGTTGATGGCTTCGGGCGTGGCGAACTGCGCCGGGATAATGAGGTCGCCCTCGTTCTCGCGTCCTTCGTCATCAACAAGGATGAACATCCTGCCGCTCTTCGCGTCCTCGATAATGTCGGCAATGGGAGATAAGTGCATAATGCTCAGTTTCCAGTATTTACTAAATGGTCGACATAGCGCGCCATCATGTCCACTTCGAGGTTGAGTGCATCACCCAGCCTGCGGTGTTTCAGCGTGGTATTCTGCCACGTGTGGGGGATGATATTAACCCAAAACCGCGCGCCTTCCACCTTATTTACCGTCAGCGACACGCCATCGAGCGTCACCGACCCTTTCTCGGCGATAAAGCGCAAAAGCGGCCCCGGCGCTTCGAGACAGAGAATATGCGAGCCTTGCGAAGCAGTAATTTCCTTGATAATAGCCACCCCATCCACATGGCCGCTGACCAGGTGCCCGGAAAGCATGTCGCCCATTCTGAGTGAGCGCTCAATATTGACACGCTCACCCTTTTTCCAGCGCGGCGCCGTGCGGGCGAGCGTTTCAGCGGAGACATCGACAATAAATATAACCCCCTCCCCCCTTGCGGGGGAGGGTAAGGGATGGGGGGTGTCTTGAGAAGAAATGTCTTTATCCAAGATACCCCCTCCCTCCTCCCACAAGGGGAGGGGGGAAATATCAGTTACCGTCAGGCACACCCCGTTCACCGCAATCGATTCGCCAAGTTTCGCATCGGTAAAATCGCAGGCGATATGCACGCGCAGGTCG
>JAGWIM010000020.1 GCA_028873525.1 Pseudomonadota bacterium | reverse complement strand
ATTTTTTGCTTAACCGCATCCGATGGCTCGCCTTCTCCCGCCTCAATGATAATGCCGTAATCCTCGGGGTAGAAGGTGCCTTTCTTCTGTGCCTCCATGAATGCTTCCAGCCTGTCGGCGCGGATGCCGAGATAGGCAAAAATCTTTTTACCTTCAGGACTTTCGCCGCGTACCAGCAGAATACACACGGTCTTTTCAGCTATAATCTGTTCGGAACGGCTCAATTTACTCACGCTGACCCCCTGCTAAGGTTATTCAACAGCTTAACCCGAAACACCTTTATAGGTCAAGCAGCTTAAAAAACAATTAAAGCAATTGAGTTTACCTGTTATTTACCATATTTTTTCATTATTGTTGCTTTTTTACACTGGCTCCCTGCCCGGAAATCACCGGGCAGGGATTTAACAAAAACCGGTTATGGGTACACCACCGGCCTGTAACCAGGTGTGCCGCGCAGGGCGACTATCCCGATGGGCACACCCAGGCTGACGCTGCCGGTCGGGGTGGCGACCGCCTGGAGATATCGCTGGCTGCCGATATAGCCCAAACTATAGGCAGTCCTGTCCAGCGACGGCGCATTGATAACGATACTGGCGATGTCGGCATTGATGGCGCCGGCGGCTACGGGGGTGAACGTCACCCCGTCCGGGCTGTCCTCCAAAGTCAGCGTCCAGTACAGGCTGGAGGACAGCGTGTCACCCGACAGGCCGATGTCGAAGACGACGCTGAGGCTGTTGAACCCCTGTAAATCGATGGTCGACGAGGTTTTGGCGGCGGTGGAGACGACAGGCGCAAGCACCTGCGTCGCCAGTACATTATGGTATAGGTCTCTCATGTTGATTTCTCCTGTGTGGAAATCCTGCGAGCCGCAACGCGGCTGCGCAGGATCTCATGAATGTGAAAAAGATCCTGTGTTGCCGTTTCGCAGGCCACAGGATTTAAACTCACGACAGCTTCATCAGCTTAATCGCATCAAAGTTAATTACATCGCCGCCGACGCGCGTCGTCGCGTAGAATTTGACGAACGGCTTTTCGGTGAACGGATCACGCAGGATGCGGATGCCCTGGCGGTCGACGATCTGGTAGGCTGACTGGAAATCGCCTGCCGCCACCGATAGCGAGGCCGCCGCCGGAATCGGCATGTCCGCCGCCATGTAGACCGGCACGCCAAGCAGCGTATCCGGCGATCCGGCAGTCATGCTCGGCTGCCAGAGATACTGGTTGGTCGTCGCCTTGAGCTGCCGCACCTGCTGGATGGTCGATCGGTTCATCAGGAAGCTGGCGCGCCGCATATAGGCGTCTTTCAGGCTGTAGAACAACGTGATGATAGAATCGGCGGTCACCGCCCCGCTGCTGCCGCTGTCCACCTGCTGTATTTGCCCCCAGCTTGTTCCCGACGGATAGGTCAGGAGGCCGCGCGGCTGGCCAATGCCGGTGCCGGCAACGAACGACGTGTTCTGCGTGCGCGAGAAAATGTCGGCGATTTTGTTGGAAAGCCAGGTTTCGACATCGATGGCGGCATCGTCCACCAGTTTCTGCGTCGCCTTCGGCTGGGCGTACAGCTCATGCGTCGGGAGGTTGCGCTTGGCAATCATCGGCGTCGCCGTGTCGGTGGTAATGTCGACGCTTTCCGCCGTCCAGCCCGCCGTCAGCGCCGTATGGTCATCAATCAATTCCAGCGCATCGGTGGAAATGGTCTCGATGGAACATATCTGGCGCATCGGCGAGGTTTCAAAAATCGCCTGCACAATCTTGGCCGACATGGTGGGCGTCACCAGGTAGCCGCCGTCCGGATCGGAGCCGACCGAGAGCGCCTTGGTCTGCAAGGCTTCCAGCCCGGCGTCCATGCCTTTGCGCAGGTAGTTGCGGAAGGCCTTGCCGTAGACGCCGTTGACATCGGCCTTGGCGCCTTCGCCGATGGCCAGCGAAGGCCGGTTATAGGCCGTTTCCACCCGATCCAGCCGCTCACGGTAATTATCCAGCGCCGAGCTTATATTACCCAAATGCTCGTCATAGAGCGGATCGGCATGTCCTTTGTTTTCGATGTCGCGCAGGCGGTTGTCGTTGATCTGCTTGAATTGTTCCCAGGCATGGCCTAAGGCCGTGACGCGGTCGGTAATTTCTGATATAGTCATAGGTTCCTCACTATTAATGGTTAAAAGTTGAACGGAAAATAAGTATGGTTTGATATAAAATGATTAGCGATTGACACAATTAATTAACTAGTTATAAACTATTGATTAATTAATCAGCCAACTGACTAAGATCCTGCAACAAATCGGCAACGATGGTTCTCTTTAGATTATGAAAAAAAGAATTTATGGCATAGATAAGACGGAGGAATCAGCGCCGATAGATTCGGGAAATAATTTACGGCCAGAAAGAAATCCGTTGCCGACGGTAAGCAATCCCGTTTTTACTGCGAATCAATGCCTCACAAAACCAGAAAGGTGATAATAATTCCATGTTCGCCGCCGCGTTCAAAAAACTCAACTTCACCCGTAACGTCGTCGTCTCGCGTCCCGACAATATTTTCCTGGTGCGCGGCCGCGACGCCGCCGGCGAACGCGCCTGGTATTACGTCATGGTGGAGAAAGGCAAGCGCGACGCTTTCAAAGCGCAGGAAGGCGTGCCGTTCCTCAAGCTCACCGATTACGGCGAAATTCTCCGCTCCGGCTTCGGCGACAACCCGCCTGAAACCATCCGCAAGCAGATGGAAGACGAATACGGCTTCAGGGAGTAAAGTACCCGTCATTCCCCGGATTTTGCACTTGCAAAATCCTAGGGGAATCCAGCGTAAGCGCCGTGGGTGCGATATAGTTAATATTGCGCCGCAGACACGGCGCTGCTGGATCGCCCTATAATCGCTATGCGATTCGGGCGATGACGAAATTAAACCCTTAGCGCCACAATGGCGCGATCCAGCGCTCCCGCCAGTTTTATCACCTGCCCGCCCTGCATCGCCTGCCGCCACTGCGGTTCCGCCTGCTTTACCACCGTCACGCCCGCCGCTTCATTGGCTGGAAACGTCACCAGGCTGATTTCCCACAAATCCACATCCGCCAGTTTCCGCACGCCGGTTTTGGCGTCGGTGGAAAATTTCACCGGCGAATAGCCGATGGAAAGCCCGGAAATAGCTCCCGCCTTCAGCAGCGAATACGCCTCCTGCGCGCGCGCCACGGAAAGCAGCAACCGCCCCTCGACATACAGCCCCCGCGCATCCTCGAACATGCGGTCGAACACGCCGATCGGCTCGTCCTGCCGGTGCTGCCACAGCAATTTGATTTTGCCGGAGCGGCCTTTCAACGTCCGCATGAAAGCGCGGCGCAGGATGATGTCGTGCTGGCTGTCCAGTATGTCGAACACGCTGGCATAGCCGGCGAACCGCCCCTGCCCGTCAAGCGATTTAATGGCCAGCCGGCAGTCAAGCCGCTTGCGTTCGCGCCTTGCAGCGCTGATTTTCTTTTCGTAGTCCATGGGAATCCTCTCATTGTTATTCCCGCGAAGGCGGGAATCCAGCAAAGCGCCATGGGCGCGGTATAGATCTTTTTGCGCCGCAGACGCGGCGCTACTGGATCCCCGCCTGCGCGGGGATGACGGGAGCCTAAGCGGCAAAGCCGCTAAGGCTTACCGTCACTTCTTCTCCGCCGTCACGCGGAAATTAACCCTGACTTCATCCTTAATTACGTCGTCCTTCGCCCATTGTCCCTGCCCGATGCCGAAATCGAGACGGTGCAACGTAACATAGCCGTTGGCGATGGCGGTGCCGCCGTCGAAATGCTCCATCTGGAAATTGAGTTCGACCGGCAGGGTCCTGCCGCGCAGGGTTAATTCGCAATCACCCGCGCCATTGAACCCGGCATAATAATCATCCGTTTGCGGAAAGCGGGACAATCCGTTGCAGATAAGCACCGCCGTCGGAAACTTCACCACCGACAGCCAGTCCGGCAATTGGATATTTTTCAGCACATCGTCATTCTCCACCGAGACGCTGGAGGTATTCACCTCCACCCGGATGCTGCTTTTCGCCGGTTGGTTGGGATCGAAATGAATATCGGCGGTAAAATCATCGAACTTTCCCGCAACCGGTGCGCCGTTCATGAACGCCACGAAGGTCAGGCTGCTTTTATCTTTGACTAACGCGTAGCGCGGCACGCCGGCGAATGAAGGCGTGGCGGCAAACAGGCCGATCAACAAAAGCAATAAGCGCATCACCAGGGCAGCATCCGCCGCAGCACATTATTTTTATGATAAAAATGGTGCAGCAATGCTGCGCAGACATGCAGCGACACCGCGGCGATAATCACCCACGCCAGCACGCTGTGCAATTCGGCCAGTTGGTGCGCCAGCGCCTTATCGTGCCCGACGAGGTTCGGCAGCGTGAACCAGCCGAACACCGACACCGGAATGCCGGCGGCGGACGACAGCGCCCAGCCGGAAAGCGGCATCACGATAATCAAAATATAGAGCATCGCGTGGCCGGCATGGGCGGCGAATTTTTCTAAAGCCGCCAGCGACTCCGGCAGAATCGGCGCGACATTGGCCATCTTCCAGCCGAGGCGGATCAACACCAGCGCCAGTATGGTAATGCCGATGGATTTATGGATACCGATCAGCCTGAACTTCAGCGGGCTGTTTTCCAGGCTGGTCATGATAAACCCGAGGGCAATCATCCCGGCGACGAGCAAAAATATCAGCCAGTGAAAATACTTGGCGACGCTGCCGTATGTTTCCTCAGTATTACGCAAAGCCATGCGGCGAAGGTAGTTTTTTTATGCGGCCGGCGCAACAGGATTCAGCATCGCCATTGCGGGCGCACTTTTTCGCTCCCTCCTTCAAGGGGAGGGCTGATCCCCGTCGCCATCCGTATCCTGCTGCAACGGCCCATAGCCCACCGCCGCCCTTTTCTCGTCATCCGTTAAAAACGTTGCTTTCTCGACGCGGTCCCAGATTGCCTGGTTGCGCACCGCCAGCGCCGTGATGTTATCGGTATCAGGGCATAGTTCCAGCCCGCTTCCGAACATCGGCAACAGCCAGCCGTTCAGCGCATCGGCCGTCACTTTCAGCAGCGGCACCACCGTCTGCTCCCACAGCGCCAGCCGCGCCTCCTGCAAATTCGAGTAGGTATTATCACCCGGGATGCCGAGCAATTGCGGCGGCACGCCGAACGCCAGCGCGATGTCGCGCGCCGAGGCGTTTTTCGCCTGCACGAAATCCATATCCTTCGGGCTGATGCTCATTTCCTTCCAGTCCAGCCCGCCTTCGAGCAACAGCGGCCTCCCGGCGTTGACCGCGCCGGTAAACTGCTCGTCAATCTGCATCCGCACGCGGTTATACTGGTCTTCGGAGAGCACGCCGCCGCCGCCGCTGCCGTCGGCGCGCACCACCAGCGCCCCGCTCGGACGCGCGCCATTTTGCAGCAGCGCCTGGTTCCACGCGCCGGCCTGGTTATGCTGATCAATGCTGTATGCCGCCGCCTCGACCGGCGACAGGCCGTACCAGTCGTTCAGCGGATGAAAATTTTTAAGATGCAAAATGGGCGAACGGCCGGTGATTCTATCCACCGGATAATCGGTATACTGGCCGTTGACGGTATAGCGGTAGCCGCCCGGCATACAGCCTTTCCCGGCGATGACTGCCATGCGGTCGGGACGCAGCAGATGCAGCTCGGCGGGCGGCGCGCTCATCGGCCCTACCGCCTGCACGAACGCATTTCCGCTGATAAGCCGGTATTGATAGAGCGCCTGGAAAAACTCGCCCATCGCCTGGCCGGGGTTGGGTTTTTTGAGAATATCAAGCACCGGATGCTGGGTGATTTCGCACCGCGCGCAATTTTCATCCGACGTGTAAAGCCGAAACTTCACCGACGCCGCCGCGCCCGCCACCGTGCTCATGGCACGGTGCGCGATGACGTTTTTCACGTAGGCTTCCAGCGCGAACTGGAAATAATTGCGATCCATCCACACCGGCTGCCCCGGTATCACCATGTAAGAACGCATGGGCAGGGCGAGCAGCGAATCGGTAAACATGTCCTTGCGCGCGATTTTCTTGCCATGATTGTCTGCGCCGAGCCAGCGGCGCAACTTGCCCGCCAGCGACGTCTGCGCCTGCGTTACCGTCATGCGATTGCTCCTATGTAAAAAAGTGGCTAGTGCCAGGGCTAGGGACCAGGGCGTCGTCATTCCCGCGAAGGCGGGAATCCAGTTAAGCCGCGTCCGCGGCGAAAAAGAATCTATTGCGGCATAGACCTGCCGCGCTGGATCCCCGCTTTCGCGGTGATGACCAAACCCACCAGTTTCAGCCTACATTTAAGAGGGTAACTTCGACCGATATGGTCAGGAAGAGGAAAAATGCAATGATACAAAAATATTTTCGGAGGAACCAGAAACCTGTCACTGCGAAGCCACGTTAGCGGCCGCGGCAATCCAAAGAAAGAGCCACTCGCCGCGCCGGCGTCGGCGCAACGGGTGGGCGCGGCATATCTTTTTCTATCTTCTTTCTATCCCCGCCTCTTTTCGCTTTTCATGGTCGAGCGCCTGCGCGGTTTTTCCTATGTCTTCCACCAGTTGAAATAAGTGCGCTATCTCACTATCGTCGCGCCCGATTCTCGCCTTCGCTACATCAACATAGACCTTCTTGTAAGCGAGGATCTGCGGATCGGTCGTGTTAACATCATCAAGGTTATTTTTTTGATCTTTTAAAATTAGATGCATCGCCGTAAGCACTTCGTTCGCCTCTCTAGCCATCGCTTTAAACACACCGCCAATCGTGTACCGACCGCAACAATCGCTATCAAGCGACGCGCCGGTTAAGTAATTGCCCATCGCGTTCTCCCAGAGGACTACCTTCATCGCATTGATTCTATCATTGCTATTCCTAAATATGTTAAATATTGTCGTGAGATTATAAGTATTTCCCAGAACCCACAGGCTGTGCTTCAGCTTTGCTTCCAGCAGGTCTGATTTTTTTGATCCTTCTTCAAAATACCTAAATAATTCACCACGCTTAATGACTAAAACGGGGAAATCAGGTTGCTTATAATTAGGCTGCACCGACAGCCATGGATATTTCCCGAATAGGCATCTGCACAAATAAGAAACTTCCGCATTTTTCTTATTTATTATTTCCTCATCTGCATTCCTGGATGAAGGTGATGGACCAATCGTCGCTTTTATTTTAGGGCTATCTTCGATCAAGTTGATCTGGATATCATCCTCGCAGTAATTCTGCATCCGCAACAATGCCGTAAGAGCATAGTGGGAGATTTTTTGCGGGTGCTTTTCCAAATCCTTGAGTTCGGAAATTATCAGCGCGTCTCTGAAAGAAGGTTTGTCCATAACTCTCTTTAGCACATTTTATTAAAAAACCAGCACGGAGGCTGGTTTTTATACACTATATATCCACTGACAATTTACATGTCGCGTCCTTTTCGCGGCGCGGGTTTGGCCAGATCTCTCGCTGCTTCGTCGCAGCACCGCATTACATGGTCGTCGGAAATTTTATCCATGATGCCCGGTCTTTCACTCTGCATATGACGGAGCAGGGCTTGTTTGATGTTATTACCTGAAAAAGACGATTCCATATTCTCTCCTACGCCGCGTCCTGATGTTTGTTGACCAGTTCCTGCGCGACGTTCAGCGCGATGCCGCGCACATGCGCCGGTTGCAGCACCATATCGTTTTCGTCGCGCACGCCCGCGAACAGCTTCATGAAGCTCGGCCAGATTTTCTCGGCGACTTCCATGATAATCTTGCCCTTATTTGACGGCTGAACGCGGCGAATCACCTGCACGCCGTTCGGTGCGCGCGCGGCGTCTCCGGCGGTGTCCTCGCTCTGCATGGCCTTTTCGACCCAGCTATTGATGGCATCGTGTGACATGGCGTTTTCATTAATCAGTTAGTTGTTATTAATGACATTACGCGATTAAATTTAATAATAGGTTAAAAAAATAGAAATTAGATGTCAGACATTAAATACAAAGAAAGCGTTTGTTATTTCATAATATCTAACGTCTAACCTTTGGCATCTGACCTCTTTATAACCGCCGAATCCGCAACCGCTCCCACACCGAATTCCGCAGCCATTCCAGATATTGCGTCAGCGCATCCACCTGGTCGTCGTGCGAGGCGTTTGGAAAGGAAAATAATTCATCCTCGAAATCAGCCAGCCACGGCGCCTGCTGCGGAAGCTGAACCCGGCCCGCCTCCAGCATCGGCGCGACGGCGGCGAAGCGTGTAATCTTGTCATGTTTCGGGCGCATACTGATGACCGGCAGCGAGGTTTCGCGCCGCGCGTCCTGCAGCAGTTGCTGGCCGCTGGCCTTGTCTTCCACCAGTATCGCCTGCGGTTTCCATTCTTCCGCCAGCGCGTAAAATTCGCGTTTCAAGTCAGGGTATTCACGGCGCATCGCGCGCGCATCGAGCAGGCAGCTTTTTCCGTTATACTCCGCAAACGTAAGGCAGGCGCTGGCGGCGTGGCGCGCGCCGCTTTTAATCGCCGTGTCCCAGCTTTGCACAACACGCTGAAACGGCGGCACAATACTGTAACGCGAAAACCATTCCGGTTTCGCAGCGCCGCCGTTTTCCGCCAGCGGCTGCTGCTGGTACTGCGCCGCGAACGCAGCGCTTCCAAGTTCGATTTTTGCTCGTTCTATCAATGTATTATTCTCGCGTTCCTGATGTAACGCTTCACCTGCTTCGCGGGTTTTTTTTATTCTCCCGAAATCATATGCCGCGCGGCGGGTGGCCACGGCGGGCAGGCACAGATGTTCCCATCCGCCCTTTGCCAGTAAATATTCAGTCAAATCATTGGTATGCAACCGCTGCATCACCAGCACGATGACGCCTTTCCGCTTATCGTCGAGGCGGCTGGCGAAGGTATGGTCGAACCAGCTTTGCACCAGCTCGCGGCAGGCGTGGCTTGCCGCCTGCGCCGGGTTCATAGGATCATCAATAATAAGGAAATTTCCACCCTCGCCGGTCGCCGCGCCCCCGACGGACGTGGCCAGCCGATAGCCGCGCTGAGTAGTCACGAATTTGTGCTTTTCGTTCTGATCGTGCGCCAGCCGAGTCGCAGGAAAAATTCTTTTATACCAGTCGGATGTCATCACCAGCCTCGTGTCAAGCGAGTGCTTGATACTCAAAGAAGACGCGTAGCTGGCCACCATAATCCGGCGTGAAGGATCGTGGCCGAGAAGCCACGCCGGCCAGGCGACGCTAACGCAGATGGACTTTAAGCAGCGCGGCGGCAAGTTAATGATAAGCCTGGTAATTTCGCCTTTTCGCGCCGCTTCCAGGTACTCGGCGATAAGATCGATATGCCAATTAGGAAGATACGCCGCCGCCGGGTCGGCGGTAGCGAGGGTTTTTCCGATGAAGCTCGGCAGGTCTCTTTTCAGTAATTCGTCGAACCAATAGGACATAAAATGAATCCATAAAAATTACAAAAAAATGGGTGGAAAATGGCAAATAATTCGGCGGAAATGCCAAAAAACAACCAGAAAATACCCGAAAATCGCCCCTACTCGGCCTCAGGTTTTTTCGGCGCGGCAGCCTCGTAATGCTCGCCGATTTTGCGGAGAAACGCCTCGACCAGCGCCACGTCGGTCTGCGCCAGCGGCGCGCCGTCCCCGCTTTTTTCCTCCACGTCCACGTCGTTGAGCTTGAGCAGCAAATCGGAGAGCGTCACCAGCGAATCCGACAGCGGCGCCTTGCCGAACACCAGCGCATGCGCCTTTTCCCAGCCCTCGACCGACGCGAAGGCCGGCGGTTTCTTGTTCTCAAGCTCTTTATTCATGTTAAGCAGTATCTTCCGCGTAAGCCCCTTGAGCCGATCTATGTCCTGTTTTCTGGCTGATTTACTGGTATTTTTTGGGCGTCCGCGCGGCCGTTTCGTGGTTGTCATAAAACCCCTTTCCTGATTGTTGAATTAACAAATTACCAAGGAAAACTGCGGTCTGGAAGGGGTGCATTCGTTATGGCCTGAATCGCAGCGGCGTTCCATGGCCGTCCGGAAAAATGATGGATTCTCTTGAATTTCCATACAATTCAGGAGATGACGAGAATGTTGTCACAAAACTGTCACAACCGTTTTCACAGACTGTTCACATAATGTGCGCCGCCGTTGTGCTAGGATAAAAACATGGACATATCAGGCCACATTGCATCCACTGCCGGCGCGCTGCTTGAACATATGGACGCAGCGATGGATTTCATGTTTTTCCAGAAGGATAAACAGCGCTCGAACGAAGACGAGATAGAAGTCAACGGCGTGGTGTTGCCGCGCGTGGTGGCGATGGAACTGAAACGGCAGGGCATCGCGCTGTCCAATTACAGCGCGGCGGAACTGCAGGCGGCCATACGCGCCTGCGCATTTGACAGCAAGCTGATAGACGATGAGCACGGCGTCACTTTCTTCGACAGGCTGGAGCTTACCGACGACGAGCGGGAACAGGATAACGGCGAGGTTATAGCGTCGCCGTTCCACGCGTCATTCCGTGAGCGGATTCTTGAGGAACGCGCAAAAAAACAGCACCGGCGCAACGGCGGCGGGGAAGAAAGCAAAGACGCGGGTTTGCTTAGCTGCTGCGCGTAAGCAGCGCCGTTTCAAGTCGCCCGGCCAGTTTCGCCGCGTCGAAATGCGCCAGCGCGTAGTCGCGCCCGCGCAACCCCATCTCGCGCAATTGCTGCCTCGGCATGGCGGCCAGCTTTATCACGGCATCGGCCAGCGCCTGCGGGTTCTGCGGCGGAATCAAAATGCCGCAGCCGGTTTCGGCCACCGGGTTATGCTCCGGCGGCGCGCTGTAAATCACCGGTCGCGCCGCCAGCATATAATCGCAGAGCTTGTTGGGGCTTAAGCCGTAGCGATGTACCAGCAGCGGCCTTGCATGGAGAATGAAGGCGTCCGCTTCCGCCGCTACCGCCATCACCTCGGCACGCGGCACGGCCTCGCGGAATTCGATGTGCTTGAGTCCCATCCGCCGCACATTCTCGATGACATGCGGCTTCTCCGACCCGCCGCCGACCAGCGCGATGCGGATATTCTGCTTGCGATCCTCGAGAATCCGCGCCGCTTCCAGCAGGACACCCAGTCCCTGATACCTGGAAAACCCGCCGATGAACATCAGGCAAAAGGGTGTCGGCGCTTCGATATGCAATGGCGGCGGCAGCGATTCGGGAATAATCTCCACGCCGTTGGGCAGCCAGAGAAATGCGCGCGGCTTTATTCCGATGTCCGATAAATAATCATCGAATTTCGGCAATACGCTGAGCATAAGCGCGGCGCGGCGATACAGGAATCGTTGCAACGCGGCAATCACGCGCGCAAATAACGAGCGCTCCGAAATAATTTTTCCCTCGGTCAGGCTTTCCGGCCAGATGTCGCGGATTTCATACACAAACTTTGCACCGCGAAACCGCGAAAGCAGCCACGCCGAAAATCCGGTGAGGGCATGTGGACAGGACGCGATGATGATGTCCGGTTCCGGTTTCGCGTCCAGTCCCGCCAGCAGGGAAAACACGGCATAACTCAGCATATTAAAAAAACGGCTTAGCGGCCGGCCCTGGGTCGGCGTGGCGCGAATCCAGCGGAACGTGAGGCCGTCTGTTTCCTGCCGCGCCGTAAACCAGCGGTCGCCGAGCCGCAAATCCCTGCCCTGATAATAATTGAAGCCGGAGGCGAAAATCGTCACCTCGTGGCCGCGCCGCGCCAGCGCCTGCATCAGGTAAAACGCCCCGGTGGTCGGCTGGTCGGGCGGCGAGGCGTAATGATTGAAATACCAGATGCGCATAATCCCCGGCTTCACCGTCCTTAGCACAGGGCGATACGCCTTGACAACGTCCTATCGCAATGAAATCATGCCACGCGTTTCAGAATACACTGGGCTACGGGGCAATGCGCGTACTCATTACCGGCGGATCGGGGTTTATCGGATCGCATTATGCCGAGCGGTTGCTGGCGCGTGGCGACGAGGTGCTTTCCATCGATAATTTCGCCACCGGACGGCGCGACAACCTGCGCGAGCACGAGAATTTACTGATGGTGGAAGGCTCGATTGCCAGCTTCGAGCTGATGCAGTCGCTGTTTCGCTATTTCAAGCCGGAAGTGGTGGTGCATACCGCCGCGTCGTATAAAGATCCCGACGCCTGGGTGAATGATGTGGAGGTCAACGTCAAGGGCACCGCCATCGCCTGCCAGATGGCAAAGGAAGCGGGCACCAAACGCTTCGTTTATTTCCAGACGGCGCTGTGCTATGGCGTGAAACCGCTGGAAAATCCCATCACGCTCGATCACCCCATTCTGCCGGAAGGCTCCAGCTATGCCATCAGCAAAACCGCCGCCGAGCAATATATCCGGCTCTCCGGTCTCGATTACGTCAGCTTCCGGCTGGCCAACGCCTATGGCCCGCGCAACCTGAGCGGCCCGCTGCCGACGTTCTACAAGCGCCTGATCCAGAGGCAGGAATGCTTCATCAGCGATTCGCGCCGCGATTTTATTTTTATCGACGATTTGGTCGACTGCGCCCTGAAAGCCGCCGACGGCGCCGGCCACGGCGTCTACCACATCTCCACCGGCGGCGACATGGCCATCATCGAGCTTTACGACGCGACGCTCAAAGCGCTGCGCATCAACGACGCCAAGAAGCCCGACATCCGCGCGCGGAATCCCGACGATGCGCCGTCCATCCTGCTCGACCCGTCGCGCACGGAACAGGAGTTCGGCTGGAAAGCAAGAACCGGCCTGGCCGAAGGCGTGGCGAAGGCCGTCGAGTACTACCAGAAATTCGGCATTGACCAGACCTACACGCACCTCTCCGCCCAGCACGATAAAAAGGTAGCCTAGGCTTGTCGCGGTTCAACCAGCAGCGCGTCCTCGTCGTCGGCGGCGCGGGCTTCGTCGGCAGCACGCTTTGCCATGCGCTGCTGAACACGGGCGCCGCCGCCGTCACCATCGTTGACAACCTCCTCTCCGCCGACCGCAGCAATCTGCCGGACGACGCACGCGCCGCCTTTATCGAAGGCTCCAGCGCCGACGACGCCGTGCTGGCGAAACTGCGCGACGAGTTCGATGTTATCTTTCACCTCGCCACCTATCACGGCAACCAGTCGAGCATCGCCGATCCCATCGCCGATCACGCCAACAATAGCTTCACCACGCTCAAGCTCTGCGAGCATGTAAAGAATTTTCATACGCTGAAGAAACTGGTCTATTCCTCGGCGGGTTGCACGGTGGCGGAAAAAACCTTCGATGACGCCAGCGCCACCGACGAAACCGCGCCGGTGTCGCTCTACCACGACAGCCCTTACCAGATTTCCAAAATCATCGGTGAGTTTTACGGCAATTACTATTTCCGGCGCCACCGCCTGCCCTTCGTCAAAGCGCGGTTCCAGAATGTCTACGGCCAACGTGAAATTCTCGGCGCGGGCGAGTGGCGCGGCACGCCGGCGACCGTCTGGCGCAATGTGACGCCCACCTTCATCTGGAAGGCGCTCCATCATGAGGCGCTGCCGCTGGAAAACGGCGGCCAGGCGACGCGCGATTTCATTTATGCGGAAGATGTCGCCGAGGGCTTAATGGCCTGCGCGCTCAAAGGAAAACCCGGCGAAGTCTATAACATCGCCTCCGGCGTTGAAACTTCCATTAAAGATCTGGCGGATTCCATCAACCGGCTGACCGAAAACCCGGCGCCGCCGATAATCGAACCCGCAAGACCATGGGACCGTTCCGGCAAACGTTTCGGCAGTACCGAAAAGGCGAAACGCGAACTGGGATTTAAGGCCGGCGTCGGGCTGGAAGAAGGATTGCGCCGCACGATTGAGTGGACAAAGGATAACCGGCAGCTTATTCAGGGCTGCATCGACCGGCATCGGCATTTCCTCGACAGCAAAGAATCACGACGTGCTTAACGATCCCGCCATCCATACGCGTTCGGACGGTATTGATTTCATGAGGGCCGTGCTGGCGCTGTGGGTGATGTTCACCCATCTCGTGCCATGGGCCGGAGTGACCGGGCAGCATGTCCCGGCGCTGCTGCGTTACGCGATGGAGGGGCTGCTGCGCCTGTTCCAGCCCGACGGCGAACTTCACCCGGCGGTGCTCGGCTTCATCGTGCTCAGCGGCTATTGCATCCATCGCGGCGGCGCGCGGAAGGGCGGGTTCAACCTGCGTTCCTTTGCCGTCAGGCGGCTGTTTCGCATCCTGCCGGTGTTTGTGTTGGCGACCGCCGCCGGAGCGGGAGTTTTCCTTTTCTGCCGGCCGATTGACCCCAAAATGCTGACCACCCTCACCGGAACGTCCGACATCACGATAGTCGGGCTGGCGGCCAAGCTTTCTGGACTCTCCGCCTTCATTCCGCGGCTTCACGCGCCTGGCTTTCAGGGCAATGCGCCGCTGGCGACGGTAATGGCGGAAATCTGGTTATATGTTTTTTACGCGGCGGCGGCGGCGGCATTTTACCGCGGGCTGGCGGAACGCCGGTTCTGGACAGGCGTCATCGCCGTTTTTATTCTCACCCTGCTCATCGTGCGGCACACAGGCGGCGCTACCGTCTCGTGGTGGCAGAACGGCAGCTTTATTTCATTTATGCTTTACTGGTGGATCGGCGCGGCGTTCGTCGGGCGGGGGCTACCGGGCGCGTGCCGGAGAAACCTTCCCTATCTTATCGGCGGGTGGACGCTGTTGACGCTGGTCATTTTCCTCGGCGCGCACGACATGATTATCACCGAAGCGCGAAAATTCCTTTACGCGCTGCTGTTCGGGCTGGTCATCGTGCGGCTGGACGGGCGGCAGGACGCGGTCTTCCGGCTGGCCGCGCCCATTGGCCGGGCGGGCTATAGCATCTACGCCTTCCATGCGCCGATTTTAGTGCTGTGCCTGCTGCTGGGCGCGGCGTGGGATGTCACGGCGGCGGCGGCCATTGCCGGCGGCATGATGTTTTACCGGTGCTATGAGAAACCGCTTACCCGCCGGGGAAAGAACCGGCGAAGCGCGTCCTCCTGCCGCACCCCCTTAAGCCCGCCGGCGGCGCTATGACGCGATGCCGTATTGCCGTCTGCGGTAGCGGGCGGTGAGCCATGCGGCGAGGCGCGTTCCACGTATCCACCGGGCGGCAATGGCTTCGCATATCATATGCCGCCACAGCAGCCAGTCATAGAATTTCAAGGCGTAATAGCGCGGGCGCGGACGCACCCCCCGCTTACAGACCGGCGGGTTTCGCATCAGCCCTTCCACCTGCCGGACAAAGGAGCCGTAGCTATACCATCCCGACAGAATCAAATCGTTAAAGGCATTCTCCACAATCCGCTGGCGCATGGCGTCATCACGAATGGTCAGCAGCGCCGCGCGCAGATTGGAATAATCGGGCTTGACGGGGTAGTAATGCACGCCCGCCTTCATTACCCCGCCGTATTCGCCTTCGACCAGAATCTGGTAGGTCTTTGTCAACGCCGCTTCCAGATGGCGCGGCGAAAGGGCGGAGAGAGCAATCTCGCCATCGCGTTCCTTCAGGAATTTCCCGTGTATCTCGTCATATGACGCCTGCGGGCGGTCCTGCAGATATGCTTCCACCGCGCGGCGCAGCGATCCATCATGGTCGCAAACGGAAGCGCCGCCTTCGCAGCCGATGGTCGCTTTGGAAGACCGCAGGAAATCAAGCCACGCCCTGCCGGTAAGCGTATCTTCGCTGTCCAGCGAAATATCCGCCTTCAGCCCTAAGGATGGCGCAAGCCTCGCCGTTTCAGCGGCGATGCGGACTTTATGCCGCGCCTGCGAGCCTAGCCAATAGGCCGCCTGCCATGCGCGATAACACACATCCAGCGGGCGGTTCGCGGGATACGAGTCCCGCGCCGTAATTGCCCGCACCCTTCCCTCCTCCACATACCCGGTCAGCGCCTTATGGAACTCCGGCCTGCAAGCGGGCGGCAATTTTTGATAAATAACCGGCCAGTCCTTTTCTCCGGCATTGGAGCAGACATGGGTGACATTCATCCCGGCGATGAAATCGCACAGCGCATCGGTATTCAGGAATTCATCCTGCGGAATGGCGATTTTAGTCACCGGCAGCGCCTTCATGAACGCCACTTTCCGCGCCACCCGCACGAACGCTTCCGGCGACCAGCGCAGCGACAGAAACGAGGTATGAAATATAATTGCCCGGATGGGCAGCGCCGCCATGGCTTCCGGCACCGGATAGGCCGTGTTGACGTACAGGTATCTTTCGCTGCTGTGCCGCGCGAAGCAAAACAAATGGTCGTGCCGGCTGGCGCGCAATGGCCATGCGCCGCGCGAATGATACACCAGCAGCGTCACGCCGGAAGCCTCATCGGAGGCCGCGAGGGCTTTTGCCGCAAGGTACGTTCGCTTCGCCAGCCGTCCGCCGGGCGCCAGCAGATGGCGCGACAGGCGCCAGCCATGATATATCACCCGATACCATGCCGTTTTGACAATCATCAGCAGGCGGCGGAGTTCTATCATGCGTTCGATGCGCAGCAGGCACAGCCAGAACGCATTATACAGGCTGTATTTGCGGGCGGCCGGCGCACCGGCCGCGCGCTGTGCATGTAAATCATCCAGCACCGCATCCACCTTTTCGATGAAACGAGCGGCGCTGTATTTCTCCGAGGCGATGATGTCGTCATAGGCGCGGCTTGCCATCGCTTCCAATCCGGACGTGTCGCGCAGTCGCTTCACGATTTCGGCAAAATTGGAAAAATCCTTTTTGAGCGGCAGGTAATGCAAGTGCGGCTGGACAACGCCGTCGTACCAGCCCTCGAACATGATGAGCGGCGTCCGCATGGCGATGGCCTCGAACAGCCGCGGCGATACCGTGTTGGATACCAGGTTGCCTTCAAACATCTCAAGAACGGCGCCGTGCACCTCCTCGAAGGAGGCGCCCGGGTGCTGCTGCTGATACGCCTCGCAGCGTCTTTTGGCATCTCCGTTGTAATCCCAGATGCTGGCGCCGCTTTCCGTCACCAGCACGGCTTTGCAGTTCCTCAGAAAATCGAACCAGCCCTCGCCGTAGATGCGCGCGTCCTCTTCCACGCTGATGTCAACGCGCAGGCCATGCGCGGCAGCGCGCGCCAGCACGCCGCCTGCGATACGCACCTTGTCCTGTCCCAACTCTCCCAGCCAATATTGCACCCGCCGCCCGCGATAGCCGATGTCGACCGCCCTCTCCTTCAGCGGAATATACGGGCGGGACTCCAGATAACTATCCATGACATAGCCGGTCAGCACGCTTTCTTTTCTCACCCCTTCAAGTTCGGGTTGGTTGTAGGCTTTCTCCACCAGATGGGGCGGCACCACCGTAAACAGGCAGTCCATGCCCAGCCAGGCCATTTTCTCAGCCGTCTCATTAACCCAGCGGTATTCGTCCTGAATAAAAATGATTTTAGGGATGCGCAGGCCGCTGATGATGTCGGCAACCCGCTTCGGCAGGTATGATTCATAAATAATGCACAGCGAATAATGAATGGCGATGGCGTCGAACTGCGAGAAATCAAGACGGTGCAGATGAATGTCGGTGATGGGATTCATCACCGTCCAGCGATGCCTTGAATGGCGGGAAAACTGCCGGATGTGATCAGTCAGGGTGGGGGCAACGTGGCTCAGATCTCCCAGCAGCAGGATGTGCATAATGTTATGCCGCCGCTCCGCCGGCGTGGTTGGCCTTGTACAGCTCGACAATATCCTTCACCGCGCCCTGCGCCGCGATTTTTCCCTGATCCAGCAATATCGCCTTGGTGCAGATGTTCATGACGAGGGTGTTATTATGGCTGGCGAAGAACAGGGTTTTCGATTGGTCGATAAGCTCCATGATTTTTCGCTCGGCCTTGGCGACGAATGTCTGGTCGCCGGCGCCGAAATGCTCGTCGAGCAGCAGCACGTCCGACCGGATGGAAGTGGCGATGGAAAAAGCCAGCCGCGTGAACATCCCCGCCGAGTACGTATAAACCGGCACTTTAAGATAGTCTTTCAACTCGCTGAATTCAGCGATTTCATCCAGCTTGGCCAGCATATGCTCATACTCATCGCCCAGCAGCAGGCAGCACAGGCGGATATTCTCCAGCCCGGTCAGTTCCTGGTTGATCGGCAGATTCATGTTGAGCAGGCAGGCGGAACGGCCATGGATGGTGATGGAGCCGTGCGTCGGCTGGTAGACGCCGCCCAGCGCCTTGAGCAGCGTGGACTTGCCGGCGCCGTTCAAGCCCAAAAGCGCGATGCGGTCGCCTTCCTGCGCGGTGAAGGAAATATCGCTCAGCGCGCGGATGACCGTATGTTTTTCGGTCTGGATGATGCGCGAGGTGGCGAGAATCTGTTTGCGCAATGAAATGTCGTCCGCCCCGTAGAGCGGATATTCCAGGCTGACATTGCGCACATCAACGATCATGGCCTATACCCAATAGACAATGCGGTGGCGCACGCGCGCAAACAGCCAGAGGGCAAACGCCGTACCCGTCAACGTCGCTGCGCCGGTGGCGGCATAGCTCAGCGCGCCGGGAATTTGTCCCAGCAGCGGCGCGCGGATAATCTCGACGAAATGATAAAAAATATTGGCCTGCACAATCCACTGGTAATGCGGCAGCAGCGAAGGCGTCCACATGATCGGCGTAACGAACAGGATGACCTGCAGGAACGTCGTCACGATGGGCGTCACGTCGCGGAAACGGGCGGCGAATATCGCCAGCACCAGCGACACCCACAACGCGTTGACCACCAGCAGGAAGAGTCCCGGCAGCGCCAGCAGCCCGGGCCAGCCCGGCCATATCCTGAAGACGCACAACACGATGACCAGAATCGGCAACTGGTGCAGAAACACCAGCAGGTTTTTCCACACGAGCTGCAGGACGAACATGAAATACGGCGTGCTGATCTGCTTGATTACATTGCTGTTCGACACGAAGAGCAGGCAGCTTTCGGACAAAACGGCGGACATCATCGTCCATACCGTATAACCGGCGGCGACGAACGGCATCAGATCCCGGACGTTCACCCGGAAAAGGAAGGAATAGAGCGACCCCAGCGCCAGGATGAACACGCCAACGCTGATGGTCATCCAGAACGGCCCCAGGATCGAGCGCCGGTAGCGTTGCCTTATATCATACATGCCAAGGAAATACCATAGGCGCCAGTTTAGCAGCGAACGTGTTATGTCCTCAGTGACGGTCACGGCGATGCCCCCTTCAGTGCCTATTTAACCCTTGAGTTTCCGGCGTAAATATGCAAATGGTGAACGCTGGGTTCAGTGCTTCGTCTTAAGTCGTGTCAGCGCCCTTGTCAACCACGCTGCACCGGGGGCGCGGGCCATTTATCGGGAAACGTCATGTGCGGCATCGGCGGACTGCTTGACCTCAGACGGCGGCCACTGGAGCACCTGCCCCAAAAGCAGCGGGCGCTCATCCATTTGCTGAAACACCGCGGCCCCGACGGCGAGGGCGCCTGGGCGACCGAAGATCGGCATCTCGGCCTCATCCACACCCGGCTTTCCATCATCGACCTTTCCGATAAAGCCGCTCAGCCGATGCACGCGCAAAACGGCGCCGTCATCACCTATAACGGCGAAATTTATAATTACCGCGAGCTGCGGGAGGAATTGCGCGGCGATTGGAATTTCCGCTCGAACGGCGACACCGAAGTCATCCTCGCCGGTTATGCCAAATGGGGCGCCGAGGTCATCCACAAATTGCGCGGCATGTTTTCCTTCGCGCTGTGGGATCCGGCGAAAAATCTGCTGTGGTGCGCGCGCGACAGGTTCGGCATCAAGCCTTTTTATTATACCGTGCAGGACGGCGTGTTTTATTTCGCCTCGGAAGCCAAGGCGCTGCTGCCATTTTTGCCTGAGATAGACACCGACCATGACAGCCTCAATGAATATTTCGCGCTGCAAAACGCGCTCGGCGAACACACGCTGTTCAAAGGCGTCAAGCGCCTGCAACCGGCGCACGACCTTGCCATCCGCGCCGGCCAGATAAAACCGCGCCGTTATTGGGATGTCACCTACGGCGTCGATGAGGAACACAGCGGGCATTATTTCCATGAAGAGCTGAAACGCCATCTCGATGATTCCGTTAAACTGCATTTAAGAAGCGACGTGCCGGTGGGCAGCTATCTTTCGGGCGGCATCGATTCCAGCCTCCTGGCCATCCTCGCCAGCCGCCACGACCAGCGCAACAACCAGGCCTTTCATGGCCGGTTTTCATCGGAGGGCTGCGACGAAAGTGCATATGCCGAGGTCGCCGCGCAGGCCGCCGGAAAAGAACTGCACCGGCTTTCCATCAGCGAGCAGGATTTCCCGGCGCATATCGAGCGCGTCATCTACCACCTCGATTATCCCACCGCCGGCCCCGGCGCATTCCCGCAATACCTGGTCAGCCGCATGGCGGCAAAGCAAGTCAAAGTCATCATCGGCGGCCAGGGCGGCGACGAGATTTTCGGCGGCTATGCGCGCTATCTCATCGCCTATTTCGAGCAGTGCATCAAGGCTGCCATCGAGGGCACGTATAAGGACGGCCATTTCGTCGTCACCGCCGAATCGATTATCCCGAACCTCGTGGCGCTCAAGGAATACAAGCCGCTCATCAAGATGTTCTGGGCCGACGGCGTGTTCGATTCGCTCGACCTGCGCTATTTCCGGCTGATCGACCGCTTCTCCGACCTGAGCGGCGAAATCAAGACCGAGCTTTTCGACCGCCGCAAGATGATGGAGGATTTCCTTACCGTGTTCAACTCGGTGCGGCGCGTGCGGCACGAATCCTATTTCGACTCGATGACGCATTACGATTTCAAGACGCTGCTGCCGGCGCTGCTGCACGTCGAAGACCGCATGAGCATGGCGCACGGCCTGGAGAGCCGCGTGCCGTTCCTCGATCACCCGCTGGTGGAATTTACCGCCAAGATTCCCGCGGATGTCAAATTCAAGGATGGCAACCTGAAGCTGATGCTGAAAAAAGCCTATGCTGACGTGCTGCCGCAAAAAATCATCAACCGGCAGGACAAGATGGGCTTCACCGTGCCGCTGGTCGAATGGTTCAACGGTCCCTTAAAGCCCTACCTGATGGATACGTTCTCCTCGCGCCGCGCCAAAGAGCGCTATTACCTCAATGCCGACCGGCTGCTTGCCAACCTTGACACGCCGGGAAAATTCTCGCGCAAGCTGTGGGGATTCCTCTCCCTTGAACTATGGCAGCAGCAGTTCCACGACCGCGCCGGCTATTATAAAAACCTCGCCAACTTCTCAGCAAAGCATGACGCACGTCCTGATACTCTGCTTCTCGCCGCTTCATCGTGACCCGCGCGTGCGGCGGCAGATCGAGGCGCTAAGCCCGGCCTGCCGTGTCGCCGCCGCCGGCTGGTCCGACCCCGGCGTCAGCGGCGTAACTTTCATTCCTCTCCCGACATTCTCCCGATCGCGCTTCAAGCAGGCGGTAATGATGAAGCTCCGCGCTTTCGAGGCGTTTTACTGGTCGCAGCGCCATATCCAGACCGGCCTGCGGCGGTTGCTTCCCGTCGCCGCAACGTGCGACGCCATTCTCGCCAACGACCTTGAAGCGCTGCCGCTGGCGCTGGCGCTGGCGCGGAAATCCATGCCAAGGAAACGTGTCATCTTCGACGCGCATGAATTCAGCCCGCTCGAGCTGGCGCATTCGCCGCTGTGGCGCTTTTTTTTGAAAGCGTACAAAACTTATTTGTGCCGGCGCTATATGCCTGAGGCCGATGTCTGCGTCACCGTCAACCGGCCCATCGCCGATGCCTACGCGCAGTTCGGCGTGACCTGCGAAATCTGCATGAACCTGCCGGCCTTTCACAACCTCGAGCCGAAGCCCGCCGGCCGGCGCATCCGGCTCATCCATCATGGCATCGCCAATGCCGGACGCGGGCTGGAGGTGATGATAGAAACGGCCAAATTGCTGGATGAGCGGTTTGACACCGGCTTCATGCTGATGCCGTCCACCGACACCTACATGCGCCATTTGCGGCAAGTGAGCGCTGATCACCCGCGCATTCATTTCATCGATCCAGCGCCGTTTACGGGCATCATCCCTGCCCTGCATCACTATGACATCGGGCTGTTCCTGCTGCCGCCGTCCAGTTTCAATAACTTAAACGCGCTGCCCAACAAATTTTTCGAGTTCATCCAGGCGCGGTTAATGGTCGCCGTCGGCCCCAGCCCGGCGATGGCGGAGCAAACATGGCTGCATGATTGCGGCATTGTCGCCGAGGATTTTTCTGCAACTGCTCTGGCGAACCGCCTGAATGCGCTTGGCGCTTCCACGATTGACCGCTACAAACACGCCAGCCACCGCGCCGCGCAAACGCTGCATGCCGGCGTCATGGCCGAAAAATGGCGGCAGTGGGTATTATAATTTCGGCTAGGATCGTAATATGTGCGGCATCGCCGGTATCGTTTCTCAAAGTGAACGCCCCTTGCGGCCTATAGCAACGTTGCAGGCGCATCGCGGGACGGACGGATCCGGCGCGCTGATCGGCGTCGGCGCCGGCGCCGAGCGCTTTTCGCCGATTCCCCCTGCCCTGCCGTTTGGTCATACTGCGCTGTTTCACCACCGCCTCGCCGTTATTGACCTCTCCGCCGGAGCCGCACAGCCGATGGCGGACGCCGAAGGGCGCTTCTGGATTACCTATAACGGCGAAATCTATAATTACCGCGAACTTAAGGCTGAACTCGATCAATCGGGAGAGATATTCCGCACCCGCTCCGACACCGAAGTTATCCTCGCCGCGTACCGCCGCTGGGGAAACGACTGCTGGAGCCGGATGCGCGGCATGTGGGCGCTGGCCATCTGGGACCGGCAGCGCGACGAATTCATCTTCTCGCGTGACCGCTTCGGCATCAAGCCGCTGTATTTTCACGCGGCAGGCGACCAACTGATTTTCGCCAGCGAGATAAAAACCATTCTGGCGGCGCTGCCGCAGGCGCCCGCCGTCAGCCGCGCCGCCGCCGTGCAGTTCCTGGAATACGGCTTGCTTGACCATCTGCCGCAAACCTTCTGGCACGGCATCACGCCGTTTCCACCCGCCAGCTACGCGGTTGTTCCGCGCGCCGGGCTGGAATCCGTCACGCCGCAGCGATACTGGCAAATCTCTCCCGCCGCCACGCCTGAGAATTTCACCGCCGCCACCGAACGGTACCGCGAATTATTTTCCGAAGCGATGAAGGATCACCTGGTCAGCGACGTGCCGGTAGGGTTCTGCCTGTCGGGCGGGATGGATTCCTCCGCCATCGCCTGCATGGCGCGGACATTGGCCTCCGGCGCATCCCTGTTCAACGCCTACACCGCCGCTTACGAAAATTTCGCGCGGGATGAGCGGCGCTGGGCGCATCTGGCCGCCAGTGCCGCAAACGCCACGCCGCATGACGTGTTCCCCGACGCAGAAACACTGTGCAATGATTGGGAGCAGTTGCTGTGGCATCAGGAGCAGCCGTTCGGGGGCTTGAGCGTCTTCGCCCAGTGGTGCGTCATGAAACGCGTCAAGCAAACCGGCATCAAGGTGGTGCTGGACGGCCAGGGCGCCGACGAAAGTCTCTGCGGCTACCGCAAATTCTATTATTTCTACCTGCTGGATCTATTCCGCAAGCGCCGCTGGGGTCGGCTGGCCGGTGAATCGGCGGCGCTGCTGCTGCACGGCGACCGGCGTATCCTGCACATTCCGCCCACGTCGCGCCACCGGCCCGGCTGGCTGCGAAATCAAGGCCGCTCGCCGATTGTTCATTTGGGCGATGTCAGCCGCGAACGCACGGCATTCCAGTGGCAGCCGTCGGCGAAAAAAAATCTTGCCGAATGGCAGCGGGATGACCTGCATACCTTAAGCCTGCCGGCGCTGCTGCGCTACGAAGACCGCAACGCGATGGCTTTTTCGGTGGAAAGCCGTGTGCCGTTCCTCGATCACCGGCTGGTCGAGTATTCCCTGAGCCTGCCAGACGAATTCAAATTGCGAAATGGTCGCACAAAAGCGGCGCTGCGCCGCGCCATGACCGGCATCGTGCCGGATGCCATTCTCCGCCGCCGCACCAAGGTCGGGTTCGAGGTGCCGCAGGAGAAATGGCTGAAAGGCGCGCTCTCCGAACGGCTGCGGCACAGCCTGCTGGATGATTTCCGCATCGAAGGCTGGCTGGATAAAAACGCGGCGCGCGAAGGACTCAACCAATTCCTGCAAGGCGGCGGCGCCGCGGACGCCGTGGCGCGGCTTTTCATTCTCAACGAATGGGCGCGGCGGTTTTCCGTCCATATATAATATTCGGCTCCCCCCTTGCGGGGGAGCATTAAAAAGTGAAATGGTTTGAATTTCCCCTTGCCCTATTGAACCCACCCCTCAAGCGGCCTATATAGGTACGAATCCTGTGCACCGCGCAAGCGGCGGCACAGGATCTGTAAAAACCAACCGGATCCTGTGCCGCGGCTGCGCCGCCCGCAGGATATATAGGAGGAACCCCCCATGTACACCCTTTATTATTCCCCCGGAGCCTGCTCGATGGCGCCGCATGTATTGCTCAACGAGCTGAACGTGCCTTTCCAGACCCAAAAAACCGACGTGCATCATGGCGACGGCCAGAAGCCGGAGTTCCTGAAGCTCAACCCGCGCGGCCAGATTCCCGTGCTGGTCGAGGATGATTTCGTCATCCGCGAAGGCGCCGCCATCATGATTTACCTGATGGACAAGCATCAAAGCCCGCTGCTGCCGAAATCTGGCAAAGAGCGCGCGGCGGCGCTGGAATGGCTTTGTTTCGGCAACGCCAGCCTGCACCCGGCCTACGGTAAAGTGTTTTTTATCCTGCGCAACATCACCGACAAGGCAGCGCAGGAGCAGGCGTTCAAGGCGGCGCTGGCGCAGATAAATAAATTATGGGCGGAGGTTGACGCGCGCCTGGCGAAAAATAAATATCTCTGCGGCAACAATTTTACCGCCGCCGATATATTGCTCACCGTCATCGCCAACTGGGGCATCACCTGGCCGGCGCAAGCCACCATCGGCCCGAATGTCAAGCGGCTGATAAAAGAAGTCAGCCAGCGCCCGGCGTACCAGAAAGCGCTGAAGACCGAGGAAGTGGAATACAAGGCGGCGGCCTGAATCTCGGCATTCCCCCGCATTCTGCGCTTGTTACGGGATGCGGGGGTATTGTGCGGGCGCCGGTTTATAAAAAAATTCGCCTGTATGGTCATTTGATTTCGAGATTACCCGGCCCGTCATTGCGGCAAGACCTCGCAATGACGGGGGGATGATTGCATCAAATGGCTGCAGAAATTGAATATGCCCTAAAAATTACTGCTGCTGAAAATCGTTCGCGTATAAGGATGTCCCAGGCCGATGACGCCTGATGCCTCATATGCCTGGGCGACTTCCGTCGCCACCGGCGTAGCGGCGCAGGCCTGGATTGTCGCCAGGACAGCGCCGATAAGCGCCGTTCTGGTCAGCTTGG
>JAGWIM010000106.1 GCA_028873525.1 Pseudomonadota bacterium | reverse complement strand
CCAATAGGTTGGCCGGAAATCGCGGTATGCCTCGCCGCGCCGCAGCAAATCCAGGAACGACGCCTGCGATAATTTTCGCACCTCATCGCTGATGGTCTGGTATTCCTGCCGCCAATCCACCGACAGCGCGGCGCTGCGAAACAGCTTGCGGAATTCTTCCTCCGCCGATTTGACGACCTCGCGGCAATCGGCCACGAATGCTTCGCGGCTCGGATATTGCGCCGCTTTTTTCTCACGCATCTTTTCTACCAGCCGCTCGGTCGGCAGGCCGTTATCGTCGAAACCCATCGGATAGAACACGTCCTTGCCGGACATGCGCTGGTAACGCGCCACGAAATCGGCCTGCGTGTAGCTGAAAATATGCCCCATATGCAGTACGCCGGACACCGTCGGCGGCGGCGTGTCGATGACGAAGGTTTCCTCGCGCGGCTTGTCGTCCCGGAAATAATAAACGTCGCTTTTCGCCCACTGTTCCTGCCAGAATTTCTCGCGGGCCTTATGGTCGTAGGATTTGGGCAGGGGCTTCATGCGTCAATGCGCCAACTTCGGCGCCAACCCATAATTCCGCACCAATTCCTCGGCGATCTGCACGGCGTTGAGCGCCGCGCCTTTGCGCAGGTTATCCGATACAATCCATAAATTGAGTCCGTGCTTCACCGTCGGGTCGGCGCGCAGCCGCGACACATACACGCCATCTTCCCCGGCGCATTCGATGGGCGTTGCGTAGCCGCCGTCCTTCGCCTCATCGAACAGCACGACGCCCTCGGCATCGGCCAGTATTTCCCGCGCTTCTTCGGCGGACATCGGCCGCTCGAACTCCAGGTTGACCGACTCCGAATGGCCAACGAACACCGGCACACGCACGCACGTTGCGCTCACCGCGATGTCGCTGCCGAGAATTTTTCTGGTCTCGTTCACCATTTTCCATTCTTCTTTCGTGCCGCCGTCATCCATGAACACGTCGATATGCGGGATGACATTGAAGGCGATGCGCTTGGTGAAGTTCACCGGTTCTTTCGGCGCGTTCATGAACAGCGATTTGGTTTGCTCGAACAGCTCGTCCATTCCCGCCTTGCCCGCGCCGGACACGGACTGGTAGGTCGAAACGACGACGCGCTTGATTGTCGCCGCGTCGTGCAGCGGTTTGAGCGCCACCACCATCTGCATGGTCGAGCAATTCGGGTTGGCGATGATGTTGCGCCCGCGATACCCCGCCAGGGTATGCGCGTTGACTTCCGGCACCACCAGCGGAATCTCCGGATCCATGCGGAAGTGCGAGGTGTTGTCGATGACGGTGCAGCCGGCTCTCGCGGCGCGCGGCGCATGGATTTTCGACACCGAAGCGCCGGGCGAAAACAGCGCCAGATCGGTACCTGCGAAATCGTAATCTTCCAGCGCCTTGACGGTGAGAATCTCCTCCTCGCCGAAGCTGACCTTCTTGCCGACCGAGGCGCGCGACGCCAGCGCCACCACCTCGCGCGCCGGAAACCGCCGCTCCGCCAGGATTTTCAGCATTTCCCGCCCGACATTCCCCGTCGCGCCGACCACTGCGATTTTGTAGCTCATAATTTTCTCTAAAGAATGTAAACCGACAATATAATGGAATTAATGAATAAATACAAGGAAGGATGCGCTAAGCACCAAGCGCCTTTATCACCGCATCACCCATCTCGCCGGTCGAAACTTTTTTCATTCCCGGCTGCATGATGTCGGCGGTGCGGAGTCCCTGCGCCAGAACCTGCTTCACCGCCGCCTCCAGCTTACCGGCTTCAGCTTTCAGGTCAAAGGAATAGCGTAACATCATGGCAAAGCTGAGGATGGTAGCAATCGGATTGGCGAGGGATTTCCCGGCGATATCCGGCGCCGAGCCGTGCACCGGCTCATACACCCCGGGGGTATCCGGTTTTCCCAGCGACGCCGAGGGCAACATGCCGAGCGATCCGGTCAGCATCGAGGCGATGTCCGACAGAATATCGCCGAACATGTTGGTCGTCACCATCACGTCGAACTGCTTGGGGTTGCGCACAAGCTGCATGGCGGCGTTATCCACGTACATATGCGAAAGTACCACCCGGGGGTATTCCGCCTGGTGCACTTTGATGACTTCCTCGCGCCACATTTCGGTACATTCGAGCACATTGGCCTTGTCTACCGAGCACACTTTGCCGCCCCGTTTACCCGCCAAATCGAAAGCAACGCGCGCGATGCGGTGCACCTCCGGGCTGGTATAGACCTCGGTGTTGACGCCGCGGCGCGTGCCGTCCGGCAACGTCTCGACGCCGCGCGGAGAGCCGAAATAAATCCCGCCGGTAAGTTCGCGCACGATCATGATGTCCAGTCCCGCCACCACCTCGCGCTTTAGCGTTGACGCGTCGGCCAGCGCATCAAAACAGATGGCCGGGCGGAGGTTGGCAAACAACCCAAGCTCTTTACGCAGTCCGAGCAGCCCGCGTTCGGGGCGCGAGGCATATGGCAGATTTTCCCATTTCGGACCGCCGACGGCGCCGAGCAATATCGCATCGGCCTTGCGCGCCGCCGCCAATGTTTCATCGGGGAAGGGGGTTCCCGTCGCATCATACGCCGCGCCGCCGATAAGCGCGCCTGATGTGGTGAATTTCACCGGGCCGTGTTCGCTGAACCAGCCGATGATTTTAGCGGTTTCCGCCACCACTTCCGGCCCGATGCCGTCGCCGGGCAGCAGGAGTATGTGTCTAGCTGTCATCGCGCTGCCATCATCCCCGCGCAGGCGGGGACGGGAACGACGCCTATGCTGCCAGCCATGGCGTCAGCTCCCTCTGCTTTGTTTCATACGCGGCGATATTATCCAGCTTCTGCAGCGTGAGTCCGATGTCATCGAGACCGTTTGTCAGGCAGTGCTTGCGGAAGGATTCTATATCGAAACGGTAGGCCGGTTCGTTCTTCCCCTCGGCCTGCACGGTCTGCTTTTCGAGATCAACATTGATTTTGATGCCGTTCTTCGCATACCCCATGAGGGTATCCAGGTTTTCTTTCGGCAGCACCACCGGGAGGATGCCGTTCTTAAAGCAATTGTTGAAGAAAATATCGGCGAATGACGGCGCGATGATGCAGCGAATGCCGAAATCCAGAAGCGCCCAGGGCGCATGTTCTCGGCTGGAGCCGCAGCCGAAATTGCTGCCGGAGACCAGTATCTGCGCCTTGTCGTATGGCGCATTATGCAGCACGAAATCGTCGATGCGCTTGCCATTCACATCGAACCGCATTTCATAAAACAGGCCTTCCTTGAGGCCGGTGCGCTTGATGGTTTTCAAAAACTGCTTGGGGATGATCATGTCGGTATCGACATTATCGATCGGCAACGGTGCCGCAATGGCGGTGAGGGTTTTGAAGGAGAGCATTCTAGGCGCGCAATTCAGGCTGGTGGTATTTCGCGCTGCCGCGGCGGGGTTTGCGGTATTCCGGCGAAGGCGACCCACGCAGCAATCCCTCGATGCTTAAATCCTCGTCGAGATCAGGCCAATGAATGCCCTGACCGGCAGCGCAAGGCTCCCAGTTGCGCCGCGCAGATGCCTTTCCATTGGCAAGGCGCGGATACCAGACCAGCGGAACGGTGATGGTGCGCCCATCGCTCAAACCAACGCTCATCGTTTCATCGCGATGAAAGGCGACCGATTTAACGGTGATCCTTGAAATGCTCATGCCATGCCTCCAGAAACTCCTGTTGCTTTTCACGTACTTTTTTCTCTATTTCACGCAATTGATTATCCCTGAATCCGCGGCTTGATGCAAGCCTGACGGGCGTAAACCAGAATTTTGCGGTGCATCCGGCCATGTCAATATGCACATGCGGCGGTTCCTTCCCTTCATGGCTGAAAAAGTAAAAACGATAGCCATTCCATATCAGGATATTAGGCATTTACGGCGCGGCAATGGCGGAAAGGGTGGTGAAGGGTTGCACAATATTACCTTTCAAGACCTCCACGAGCTATTTGCACATCAGGAGCGGAAATTCCCATAACCCGCAAATCGGATAGAATGTCGATATAGTCCTGCACGGTGCCACTTGTCAAAAGTGCCACTGATCCGATGGGACCGGGCGTAATATGCACTGATGGACGAGTGCTATAATCTTTTAATATTCCCGCTACAGGATCAGGATCAGGATTCTGAACTCCACAATCTAAAGCGACAAGCGTTCTCAGTCTAGCACTCGGGTCTTGGGCAGTCTCTAACGCCTGAAGAAGCCCGGTTGTGTTTTCGCTTTTGGCGATTTTATCTTTCAATGCAGTAGAAAGTTCCATAATTTATTCTCCTATTGTTTGTTGATTTAATTCCCTCACATCACTTAACTTCCCTGTCACGGCGGCGGCCACTGCCATCGCCGGACTCATCAAATGCGTTCTGCCGCCGCGGCCTTGGCGACCCTCAAAGTTGCGGTTGGAGGTGCTGGCGCAGCGCTCGCCCGGCTCCAAGCGGTCGGCGTTCATGGCCAGGCACATCGAGCAGCCCGGCTCGCGCCATTCAAACCCGGCAGCAAGGAAAATCTTATCCAATCCTTCTTTTTCCGCCTGTTCTTTTACCAAGCCGGATCCGGGAACCACCATCGCGAGCTTGATATTCTTAGCCACATGCTTACCCTGCGCCAGCTTCGCCGCTTCGCGCAGATCCTCGATGCGTCCGTTGGTGCAGGAACCGATGAAGACCTTGTCCACCGGCACGTCGGTGAGCTTGGTGCCGGGCGTAAGCCCCATATATTCCAAAGCCCTCTCGATGGATTTCTTTTTTGATTCATCTGCTGCCATACCCGGGTGGGGTATGCTGCCGGTAATAGGGAGCACCTGCTCCGGCGACGTTCCCCACGTCACCTGCGGCGCGATATCGGCGGCATTGATCACCACCGTGGCATCATACCCCGCCCCGGTATCCGACGGCAGGGTTTTCCAATAAGCCACCGCCTTGTCCCAGTCGGCGCCCTTGGGCGCCATCGGGCGGCCTTTCAAGTAAGTAAACGTCGTTTCATCCGGCGCGATGAGTCCCGCCCGCGCGCCGGCTTCGATGCTCATGTTGCATATGGTCATGCGCCCTTCCATCGAGAAATTCCTGATAGCGTCGCCGGCATATTCGATGACGTAGCCGGTGCCGCCGGCAGTGCCGATTTTTCCGATGATGGCAAGCACAATGTCTTTCGGCGTGATACCCGGGTGGGGTATGCCGTCGATGCGCACCAGCATGTTCCTGGCGCGGCGCTGGATGAGGGTTTGCGTCGCCAGCACGTGCTCGACCTCGGAGGTGCCGATGCCGAAGGCCAGCGCGCCGAACGCACCGTGCGTTGAAGTGTGCGAGTCGCCGCA
>JAGWIM010000105.1 GCA_028873525.1 Pseudomonadota bacterium | reverse complement strand
CCGGTAGCCGGTGGAAAACCCTCCGGCGGCAGCCGTCGCCGCAACCGCCGTCCGCAACATTGGCAGCAAAAACGCTCGATTGAATGCTACGTGGCGTGAGTTGACGGGCGGCGGTTTGTCTCCGCTATCGCGTCAACACGTTATGGCGGACAGGGTGGGATTCGAACCCACGATACCGTTGCCGGTATATCGGTTTTCGAGACCGACGCCTTCGACCGCTCGGCCACCTGTCCGTTAGATCTTCTTGCCGCACAGCGGGCTAGAAAACCTTACGCCGCGCCAAAACCTTCAGGCGCAGGCGGGCTACTTCCATCATGGAGGCTACTGAGGTATCAGGAATCGGGAGTCAGTCAACCGCTTTAGTGGTTGGGCGTAAGAAAATGGCGGGTTTTTTGCGCCGGAGGCCAAAAATCAGTCCCTGAATGGGGTTGACAACACACCCGGCGTATTATAGGTTCCACTTCCTTTTGGCTCCAGCAATTTTATAATATTTATCTTTCAGGTAGTTGATATGTTCGCAGTCGTCCGCACCGGCGGAAAACAATACAAAGTCGCCAGCGGCGATGTTATCGCCGTGGAAAAACTCGAGGGGCAGGCCGGCGACAAGGTAGAACTCGGCGAAGTGCTGATGACCGGCGACAGAATCGGCGCGCCGCTGCTCAAAGGCGCGAAAGTGTTGGCCGAGATCGTCAAGCAATTCCGCGACGACAAAGTGCTGATCTTCAAGAAGCGCCGCCGCCATAACTACCGCCGCAAAAAAGGCCACCGCCAGTATTTAACTGAAATCAAGATTACGGATATATCAATCCCGTGAGCCGTTAGGCTGCAAGGGATCTAATGAAAAAGATCCTGCCCAGTTGCTTCGCAATTCGCAGGATTTATACGGGGAGAAAAATAATGGCACATAAAAAAGCAGGCGGTTCGTCACGCAACGGTCGCGATTCCGCAGGCCGCCGTCTCGGCATCAAGAAATTCGGTGGGCAGATCGTTATTCCGGGCAACATCATCATCCGCCAGCGCGGCACGAAAATGCACCCGGGAACGGGCGTTGACATGGGTCTCGACCACACCATCTTCGCCGTCGCGATCGGCAAGGTGGAGTTCCGCGAAAAGCGTGGCAAGATGTTTGTGAGTGTGGTTGCGTAAGTGTTAATCCTGCGGCCATCCGTCAGGATGGAGCGCAGGATCTCAGCCCATGGAAAAGATCCTGTACTGCCGCTTTGCGGCCCACAGGACATAAAGATATGAAATTCCTCGACGAAGCGAAAATCTATATCCGTTCGGGCGACGGCGGGGCCGGCTGCGTCAGTTTTCGGCGCGAGAAATTCCTGCCCGACGGCGGGCCGGACGGCGGCAATGGCGGCCGCGGCGGCTCGGTGATTGCCGAATGCGTTTCCGGCCTTAACACGCTGATCGATTATCGTTACCAGCAGCATTTCAAGGCTAAAAAAGGCCAGCATGGCATGGGCAGCCAGCGCTCCGGCCTGTCGGCGGATGACCTCATTTTGAAACTGCCGGTCGGCACGCAGATTATCGAAAACGACGGCGAAACCATTGTCGCCGATTTGACGAAAATCGGCCAGATTGTGGTGCTGGCGGAAGGTGGCAAGGGCGGGCGCGGCAACGAATCGTTCAAATCCTCAACCAACCGCGCGCCGCGCGAATTCACCCCCGGCGTGGAAGGGCGGGAGCGCTGGTTGTGGCTGCGGCTGAAGCTCATGTCGGATGCCGGGTTGCTGGGACTCCCCAATGCCGGGAAATCGACGTTCCTGGCCGCCACCTCGCGCGCCAAACCCAAGATTGCCGATTATCCTTTTACCACGCTGGCGCCGCAACTGGGCGTCGTCTATGTTGATGACAAAGAGTTCGTGCTGGCCGACATTCCCGGCCTCATTGAAGGCGCGCATGAGGGCGTAGGCCTCGGCCTTAAATTCCTCGGGCATGTCGAACGCGCGGGGATTCTGCTGCACCTGGTGGACGGCACGCAGGAGGATGTCGTCAGCGCCTATAAAACTATCCGCAGGGAGTTGAAACTCTACGGCGCCAGGCTGGCCAAAATGCCTGAGCTGGTGGCGCTCAACAAATGCGATGCGCTGACGCCGCAAGAAATAAAAGAAAAAAGCGCGGCGCTGAAAAAAGCCAGCCGCAAAAAAGTCTGGCCGATTTCCGCCGTCTCCGGCGATGGCGTAAAACCCATCCTGAGAGAGATGATGAAAGTGATTGAAGCAAAATGTAAAGAGGAAGAAAAAGAAGCCTATGCTAGCTAACGCCAAGCGCATCGTCATTAAAATCGGCTCATCATTGCTTGTTGATGAGACCGGGCAGGTGCGTCAAGAATGGCTCGGTGCGTTAGCAGAAGATGTTCTTAGCTTATACAGGCAAGATAAACAGATAATTATTATTACTTCAGGTGCAGTAGCGTTAGGCAGGCATGTTCTTAGATATGGTAGACGCGCTCTATCATTAGAAGAAAAGCAGGCTGCTGCTTCTGCAGGCCAAGCCCCTTTACTTTTTCAATGGGTATATGCGTTACAATTTCAATTAGATTCGCAATTGCGAAATCCAATTACAGGACAATTGCCCGTTAAATCTGATGGAACGGTAGATCGTGGCATACGAATGGTTGATTGGCTCAAACCCGCTCAAATGCTACTGACAGCAGGTGATTTAACTGACCGCCGCCGTTATCTCAACGCACGAAATACCATTGAAACATTGCTGGCCGCCGGCGCGATTCCTGTCATCAACGAAAATGACACGGTAGCGACCGCCGAGCTGCGCTTCGGTGATAATGACCGCCTGAGCGCCTGCGTGGCGCAGATGGCCGGCGCCGATTTGCTGATATTATTTTCCGACATCGATGGCCTCTATGACGCCGATCCGAACGTGCACCGGGACGCGCGCTTCATCGGCGAAGTGAGAGACATCACCGCCGACATCGAACGCATGGCGGGCGGCGCCTCGTCGGCGGTGAGTTCCGGCGGCATGATTACCAAAATCGAGGCGGCGAAAATCGCTACCCACGCCGGTTGCCACATGATCATCATGAACGGCCATAAAAATCATCCTATCGAGCGGCTTAAAAAGGGTGAGCGGCATACGGTGTTTCCTGCCAGGGAAAGCCCTCTTTCCGCCCGCAAGCACTGGATCGCCGGGTCGGTGCGTCCCGCAGGCAGCGTGACGGTGGATGACGGTGCAGCGAAGGCGCTGGCGTCGGGGAAAAGCCTGCTTCCCGCCGGTGTGACTTCAGTCGAAGGGCGGTTCGAGCGCGGCGATGCCGTGTTGATTAAAAACAAGGGCGGCAAGGCATTGGGCAAGGGGCTTATCGCCTATGCCAGCGCCGATGCGTCGCGCATCAAAGGCAAAAAGAGCGGGGACATCGAAAAAATCCTTGGCTTCAAGGGCCGCGGTGTGCTGATCCACCGCGACGATATGGCGCTGGAATAGAAACATTATACCGTCTATAATTCTTATCTGGCGTAAGACAAAAGGGATTATTATGAAAACCAAAGTCGTAAGTCTTCAGCACGAAATGCATGACCAGATGCAGGCCATCGGCGAGAAGGCGCGCGCCGGATATGCGCTGCTGGCCGAGGCTTCCAACGAGCAGAAAGACATGGCATTGGCGCAGTCGGCGCTGGCGCTGCGCGAGCGCGCCGGCGGCATCATCGCCGCCAATGCGAAGGATGTCGAGGCAGGTGAGGAAAAAGGGCTGGACGCCGCCATGCTTGACCGGCTGCGGCTCGATGAGAAACGCGTCGAGGCGATGGCGGCGGGACTCGAGACGGTCGCCACCATGCCTGACCCGGTCAATAAAATCATCGACCAGTGGGAACGCCCCAACGGCCTCACGCTTCAGCGCGTATCCATTCCGCTCGGCGTCATCGGCATCATTTATGAATCGCGGCCAAATGTGACGGCGGATGCGGCGGGGCTGTGCATCAAATCCGGAAACGCAGTGATTCTGCGCGGCGGGTCGGAGAGTTTCCATTCGTCGGTGGCGATTGTCGAGTGCATTCATCATGGCCTCAAGGCCGCCGGGCTGCCGCCGGACGCCGTGCAGATGGTGCCGACGCCCGATCGTGTCGCTGTCGGCGAGATGCTCAAGATGGTCGGGCTGATCGACGTCATCATCCCGCGCGGCGGCGAATCGCTGACCCGGCGCGTCGCCGAGGAAAGCCGCATCCCGGCGCTGCTGCATCTCACTGGCAACTGCCACACCTACATCCACAGGGACGCCGATTTCGAGATGGCGCGCGACGTGCTGATCAACGCCAAGATGCGCCGCCCCGGCATTTGCGGCGCCACCGAATCGCTCTTAATCGACGAAAAAATCGCGCCGGCGAAATTGCCGCTGCTGGCCGATGCGCTGGCCGCCGCCGGCTGCGAGATGCGCGGCGACAGGGAAGCGCAACTGCTCGACCGGCGCATCAAGCCCGCCGCCGACGCGGATTGGGATACGGAATATCTCGCGCCGATACTTTCCATCAAGGTGGTGAAGGACGTGGACGAGGCAATTGCCCATATCAACCGCCACGGCTCGCACCATACCGACGCCATCGTCACCGGCGACATGAAAGCGGCGCGCGCGTTTTTGCGCAAGGTCGATTCCGCCATCGTCATGCACAACGCCAGCACGCAATTCGCCGACGGCGGCGAATTCGGCTTCGGCGCGGAAATCGGCATCTCAACTGGCCGCCTGCACGCCCGCGGCCCCGTCGGCGCCGAGCAGCTCACGACGTATAAGTATGTTGTTCATGGCACGGGTCAGGTGAGGACATGACTTCTATCATAACCGAAGATCAATTCATGCTTGATCAGGAAAACGGGCATCGCTTTGACATCGGTTACATTACACCGGAAGAAAAGCATACACTCAACAAAGCCATGAAAGAAGGGCGTGTCCTAAAAGTCAAAGCCTACTGGCCGTGGCTTTTAGCGGGGACATGCGTCAAAATGTGTTATATCAATACAGAACACATGGCGAATGGGCAGGTGAGAGGGTAAGTTTTTTATGCTTGATGAAGCAGTATTAGATTTAGAACCAAAAGCAAAAGCGAAGCGCCCTGCCTCGCCAATTTATTTAAACGAGGAACAGATACAGAAATCTTCCAACATTGTTTATCTGCGCGGCAGGAGAAGAAGACTGATTGTTTTTGGTTGGTATGGCGGTAAATTCAGCCATCTTGACTGGTTGCTTCCCTTGCTTCCCAAGTGTCACCATTATTGTGAGCCTTTTTCTGGATCGGCTGCCGTATTGCTGAACCGCCCACCCTCTCCTGTTGAAACGTACAATGATATTGACGGCGACGTTGTTAATTTTTTCCGCGTCCTTAGAGACAAGGCGGAC
>JAGWIM010000104.1 GCA_028873525.1 Pseudomonadota bacterium | reverse complement strand
GGCTCGGAGGCTTCACCCACCGTGCGCATCAATGGAAATACCGTAGAAACGCCATTGCCGACACCCTGCGCACCCAGCGTCACATAGCTATCGGCTGCATTCTGCGTAACTGCGCCGAGGTCGAGCAGGAAGGTGTCGTACTGGCCTTGGCGTGCCAGATAGAAGCCCATCAGCGTTTCGATTTCCTGCGTGGCGTTGCCGCGCAGCACATCGAAGGACAGCGTAAAATCGTATATTGCATATTGCTGCCAGGCAGTGCGGATTTCGCGGCCTGATACGTGACCAGCCACGCGTGTATTGAATTTCGGCGCGACATGCACGCTCCAGCTGAGGCCAGGCGACAATGGGAATTTTTCGGTACTCACAATGGGCGGGCTTTCAATCTGAACCAGAGTTTCAAGTGCAACGAAGGCAAGCCGCAGCGGCGCAGTGCCTTTGGCAGCGGCTTCCGTACCGGCATAGGCTTGGCGTACCGGAGCCATGCCTTTGGCAACCGCTTCTGCTCGAATCAGATTGACACGCACAGGCGCAGTGCCTTTCGCCGTTGTTTCGGCGACGACAAAATTAATGCGAGCGGCCATATCAGGTGACGAGTTCGGCACCGACCTGAAGCGCGTTTACGGCTCCATAACTCCAGCTACCGCTGGTATTGGGATCGGTGGGAAAAATATCGGTGTGTCCGGCATAAGAGCCGCTGGTATTCACCACTGCGCCGGTGGCCTGCGCCGATCCCGACTGGATGACGGATTTGATCTGGCGCTGGCCGGAGTCATCCTGCCGCGCAATAACGATGCTTTGCACGGCAAGAATTTGCGGTGAATTGGCCACCGGCGATAAAGTGTAAAGATCGATATTCCCCGACGTGCCGCAGGACACATAAGAAGAATCGTCCATATAGGGGTTGCTGGCCAGCTGCCAGTTGAACGAAGCCGAGCCGGTCGGCGTCCATTGCGTTGAGGCGCCTGTGCCATTGGCGAATTGTGCCGGAACGCGTGTATTGCCGAGGAAATTGTTTAAAGAGGCGCCGCTATTGTCGCAGATGTAAAAATCATCGACGATAACGTTGTAGCTAAAATTGAGCTGGTCGACGCCGGTCGAGCCTCGATAGGAGGTGTTGGCTGAAACCATCGACAGGACGACATTTTCATTAACGCGCACGGTCACAGCGCCGCCCGTTGCGGCGATTAACCCGTACACTTCGACATATTGCCAGACGGCGCCAGGAATGACGGCCATCGGTGGCGATGACACGGCGGAACCCGACACCGGCGTGCAGGTAATCGCACCCGCCGAACTGAATTTCAGACTGAAATTCGTGCCTTCGGTCGAGTCATTGAAGTCAATTTCAACACCAGACGGATTGTAGAGAGCGAAGCCGCAATAAAAGGTGCCGAGCCGTGCCGGCAGATTGATTTGCCCCAACTTAGCCGCCCCACCACCGGCGCGGCCTTGCCCCGGCAACATGGTAGCATTGGTGAAGCCGAGGCTGGCCAATGCCGAAGCGGGAGCCAGCGGCGTGAGGTAATCGAAACCAGCGCATTTGATGAGGGCCATGTTTTACGTCCGAAATGAGCCATTGCGCGCCTGATTGGAAAGCCAGCGGCGCATGGTTGCCCCTTGTTGCGTCAACACGGATTCCAGGTCGACATTGCTGTTGGAGTTAATCGTCGGTGAATAGTGGAAATTAGTGTCGCCCGATGACCGCGAATTAAACGTGTTGCCGCCTCCGGGCGGTGTATTTGAACTTGCGAAGCGCATATTTTCCGCAGCACCTTGCGGCAATGCCATGCTGCGGCTGCTGCCGTAGCCGAGCATGGACTGGCCGGAACGGATATTCGATGCCTGCGCAGCAGGAACGATGATTTCGCCCTGGTGGATTTGCGCCACCATATCGCGCGACACATTGTTGGTGCCGACATCGAAGGCAGGCAGAAAACTAAGCAGCCCACCAAAAAAGCCGCCACCCGAAGATACGGATTCCGAAGATACCGCAGCCGTATTTGCCGTGATGGCGCTGGTGTTGACGGTGGTCTGAACCGTGTTGCCAACCAGATTTGAGGCTTGCGAAGCCGTATTGCTTGTCGTCGCCGCTGTTCCTGCCGTGGTTGCCGTCGTGTTGGCAGTAACGATGGCGCTGTGGCCGGATAGCGCCGCCGTCAGCGAGGTCAAGGCTGTCGTGTTGGCAGTAAGTGCGCTGGTCTGCGCCACTTGCCCGCCCGCGCCCTGGCCGATGCCCAGCGCCGAGCCGACGCCGGGAATTCTGCCGCCACCGAATACCGGCGCAGATAAGCTGGCTAATTGCTTGGATAACCAGCCGAACGCCTGCTTGATGCCCGACTGCGTGAGACTCAGCACCATCGATTGCGCCAGTTTCTGTATGCCGCCCTGCAGGGTTTGCGTGCCCTGCAACATACCTTGGATCGAAGAATCAAAGGCATGTTCGATAGGCGCAAAAGTGTTTTCCCATGCCTGCGTGACTTGGCTGGCTGCCTGCTTATTAAGATTCGTGGCATTAACCGCATATTGCTCGGTGGCCGCCGCCAACTTGGCCTGCGCTTCGGCGATCTGTACCGGCGTGCTGGTGCTGTCATTGATGATGTCGTTGAATTCGGCTTGCTTCGCTGCAAATTCAGCCTTTAAGGCGTCCATGCGCCGGTCAAGCTCGGCCTTGGCGCCGCTGCCGTCGACATCGCCAAACAGCGAATCGATAATGCCTTCGCCGCCTTTGCCTTTCGGCGCGGGCGTACCGGCAAGATCAATTTTTAAGATTTCCGCCCGGCTTTGCAGAGCTATTTCGCGGATTTTGCGGTCATTTTGGATTTGCTGCTGCAGCAGGCGTGTTTTTTCGTCGAGCGCAGCCTTGTAATTCTTAATATCGTCGCCGTAAAGCGATTGGCCTTTTTCGACCCATTGCTCGGCCAGCGCGATTTGCTGGGTGATATTGCTTTTTGATGCCTCAATCTTAAGGCGTATGTTCTCTGAAAAATTCTGCCATTCGTCAGTTAACGCCTTAGTGTCGAGCTCATGCTGGTCTGCGACAATCTGCTTGCGGATCTGGATTTCCGCTTTGGATCCGGCCTGCACCTGGTCAAGATGCTGTTGCCAGAATTGAAGCTCATATTGCTTTACCTGATCGCCAACCAGGCGGCGCTGTACCAGTTCCTGCTCAAGCTGATCGCGTAATTCCTGAATTTGAACGGAACCCTGGCGGTTATTCACTTCCCGCTGCTGGCGCTGGAGCAGACCGATATTGTCCTTAATGATCGCCGCTTCACTGCCTGTGGCGGTTTTCAGTGCTTCTTCATCGCGCGCCAATTCCTGTTTAATGCGGCCACGCTCCGCATCGTCAGCCTTCAGCCGGAAATTCTCATCCTGAATTTCGCGCAGGATACGCAGTTGTTCATTTTGTGCGCTTACGGTCGGCGTACCTGCTGCAGGAATATTGGCGACTGCGGCACCAGGCGCACTGCCACCGGCAGCGCCGCCAACGGATGCTGCGGTTGCAGTAAATTGATTAACCTCAGTTCTGGCGCCATGCAGCAGATTGATTAATTTAGCGAGGCCAAGCTCTACCACGGCAAGGCCGGTATTGAAATTTTTAAGCCAGGTGCTTTCGCCGATGGCGTGCGTCAATCCCTGCCAGGCATCTTTAAGGGCATTTGTACCGATTTGCAGCGGTGTCAGGCCATCATTAACCAGCGGCCCGAACTTAGCCTGCAGGGCGGTAATGGCAACCCCCATCGCCTGCGCTTTTTGCCCGCTGGCATCAAAATCACGGATGGCCTGCGCCTGCGCAGTCGAAAGAAAAGGAAACTGCTTGTCGAGTTTCGAGATGCTGTCATAGCCACCATCGAGCGCTGAAACTAACTCGTGTGCTGCTTTCGGTACGTCGCTGCCGGTGACGCGCGCATAGCCCGCTGCCGCCTGGCCGAGCGCCACGTAGGAATTCACCCCGATCTCGCGTTGGCGCGCAAACATTTCCACCATTTCGGTGGCAGTGTCGGTGTTTACGCCATGCAGCTGGCGAAGATTATCGATATAGGATGCGATCTGGTCTTTGCTGACACCGAAGCTGGCGCCGGTTGCATCCATCGCCACCTTGATTTCGCCGAAAGATTCGGCCCAGTGTTCGGCAGTAGATGCGGCTTTGGCAAAAAGCCCTAACAAAATACCGATAGCGCCAACCGTTGCAGTAACCGGCGTGACCAGTGTACCAAATGCACTGCCCAAACCGCCGGTGCGTTCGGATAGCACCACCATCGATCCGACCATCCGTTTATAATTGCCCAGCAGACCTTCGTGGGCAAGTACCAGCTTTTCGCGTATGATCTGGGATTGGTGTTCGTAGCCGTTGGACAAATTATCTATTGGGCTGCGCGCCTGCTGAAGCTCACCGCGCAGCTTTGCAACAGTAGTCTGCGCCGAAGAAGCGGCTGCTGCTGCTTGCGCCAGCCCCGCTTTTAGCGTGTCGGAAGCGGACGATCCGGCTTCCCGCATCTGTGCCGCCATGTTCCGCAATTCAGCGGTGGTAGAAGACAGATCCGCCTTGGCAACGGCGAGTTTAGCGGTAAGGCCGGTGACATCGGCGCTAATACTGACAGCAATATTTGACGACATGGTTCAAGCCTTGTAGCCGACGAACCACTTCAGCAGCATGTGTGCGGGCGGGTTTCGGCGCCAGTATGCGAGGAGATCAAGATAAGCAGGAAAAGGCAGTGCATCGATTTCGGGCAGCGTATAGCCGCATGCCGTCATCAGGCTGCCGTAGATTTCGCCCCAGTCAAGGTCGTTGAGGCTGCCGGCTGCGCCGGCAGCGCTTCCCCCGGCTCGGTAGCCCGCATCTCAACACCCATCAGCTTTGCTACTTTTTCCACTGCGGTTTTCAGTTCTGTAAAAGTGACACCGACAATCGCATCGACATCGGCGGCGGTGATTTTTGGATCGGCTGCGTGCATGCCGAGATAAAGAATTGTTGTCTGTGCGCCCATACCCTCCGGCGTATCGATGCCGATGCGGGTAAAGGCCGGGCCTGCCTGCTTCATCTGCCCCAGGGTCAGCGGTGCAATCGGAAATTCCCGTCCGCCTAATGTGATGGTGGTCTTGGCTTCGCTCATGATGTTCTCCTGTCTGAGTGGTTAAAAATTGCAGTTAAAAAGCGGCCGAAATGGCCATGAAAAAGGCACACTGCCAGTCAAGCGG
This sequence comes from Pseudomonadota bacterium, assembly GCA_028873525.1. GTDB lineage: Bacteria > Pseudomonadota > Alphaproteobacteria > Rickettsiales > SXRF01 > JABDCD01. The sequence goes on along the minus strand of JAGWIM010000104.1, from coordinate 185 downwards.
ATAATCTGCTTAATTACTTGATATATAATGTGAAATTATCGTTTTTCGGTTGATAAAACCCGTGTTGGGAGCATTATGTAGTTATGCATTGGGCATGATCAACTAAGCGAAAGGAACTGAGCTATGACAAACTTCCAGCCAGCGCACACGGCCAATGAAAGATGGGGATTTTGGGGAACCAGCAA
>JAGWIM010000103.1 GCA_028873525.1 Pseudomonadota bacterium | reverse complement strand
CCTCGAAGGGCTTCGCAACTTTGCTGCCGATAAGCCCGTGCATGGCGAATGCGGCGGCTACATGGCGCTGGGCGAAAAAATGACCGACGCCTCCGGAAAGGAATGGGAGATGGCGGGATTACTGCCTGTCGCCACTTCCTTTGCCGCGCGCAAACTGCATCTGGGTTATCGCGCGTTGACGTTGGCCGTCGATACGCCCATTGGCAAAAAAGGAACGTTGGTGCGCGGCCATGAGTTTCATTACGCCAGTATTGTGACGCGGGGTGCGGCCGAATCGCTGGGCGGCGCGACCGACGCCAATGGTATTTCGCTTGGCGCAGCCGGCCAGCGTGTGGGAAATGTCACGGGAAGTTTTTTTCATGCCGTGGCGTGTGAGGATTGCCGTTCGTAGAGCCAGCCGCTCAACGCTCCGAGCACCACCCAGAACATCGCCATGGTCGCCAGCGATGAAGCGGCAAATTCGGCGTTAAGCTCAGTTGGCACGACGCCACCCAAAGGTGGCTTCGGCGCGCCGATAATATGCGGCAGCGCCATCACCGCGAGGCCGATGGCTTTAAGGGCGTTGGAACGGCCAAAGACGATGGCATACAGCCCGAACGCGGTGGCCGATGCCGCCGATACCCACCATACCTGCCGCGCCGACAGGTCGGCGGCCATGGTCGCGGGCAATTCCGGTGGCAAACCAAAGCCGGGCGCCAGCGAGAACACGGCGAAACCGGCCAGTCCCCATAATACGCCGCGCCTGGTATCCATCGGATCATCGCGCAGGGAAAACGCGCCGACCAGCATCAGCGCGAAGCCGATGCCGACGCCGAGATCGGCCACGAAGCGCCACGCGTTTCGCTCAAAGCCGTCCGCCGGTTCCCACGCCTCCTGCTCATGGAGCTGGATCATGTTCCTGGCCGCGTCCGCGTTTTCATACACTTCCGCTTCCAGGATAAGCGGGGTCAGTTTCACGCTCTGTACCGCAAAAACGAATATCCCGGCGAGAGAACCGGCGACCAGCGCCGTGAAAAAAATTTTGTACATGCTCAATGGCAGGGAAAAGCGGAGGAATGACGGGTATCGTGCGCGGCGTTATGCACCACGTCAATATGCGAGAACCCGATCAGGAAAATAAAAAAAGCGCCAAGCAGCATGGCGGACAGGGAGGCGGCCCTGCTGCCTGCGGCGCTTACGCCCGCGCGGCCTGCCGACCCGGAAAATGTGGAACTATTCATAATCCATACCGTAAGCACCGCGGCGCGGCTCGTCAACTTTTTTCGGCTACTTGATGGTATAGCGCTTAACGAAAAGTTTGACATGAACATTCGGGCGCAAAGCACTCTCTCCCGCCCTCTCCCGCAAGCGGGAGAGAGGAATGCCGAACTTTTCGTTAAGCGCTATAGGTTATTTTCCGCGCCGCTGCGCAAACAGGTATTTCAAATACGCTATAAAATATTGTGTTATTCTGGCATATTATAAACATCAGCCCAATTGTAACATAATCTTAACACGTTTTTCTGCGGCAAGCTGGTATAATCAGGCAATTCTGTCCTTAATTTATAATAAAGGGATTCACATGGATAATCGATCGTCTGAAAATTCTCGTGACGATGTTGAAGGCACTATTTTATTTGCCAACAGGTTACAACAATTACAGGAGTCGCTGTTTTTTTCCTCACAAAATGTTAGCGAATTTACGGCGGAATTATCTTTCGCCGCCCAGAAAAAAATTGCAGAACAATATAAATTATTGAGCTTTTTTACCGGGTTGCTCATGAGTGCCGCGGAAAAAATGCAGGCCGAAGTTTCTGAAACGGGCGCGGCGCTTCGCCGTGAAGCGCGTTTGGACCCCGCTTTGAGGGTCCAATTATATGCCGGTATGGGGCGCAAGCTGGTAAAAGAAGTAAGTGAAAATTACGCTGATGGCGATAACGCGGAATTTTCCGCACAGATTACCGCGTTTATTAACGCAATTAATGACAAATACCATTTATCCCCCCCAAACAGGAATTGGGATAGGTGATATAAGTTGCCCGCCCTAAATACTCATCTTGATAATATCCTGGTAGGCGCTGATGACGCGGTCGCGGATGGCGACGACGGTGTTGAGTGACAGTTCGGCGTTGGCCACCGCCGTCACCAGGTTGGTGAGATCGACCTTGCTGCCGGTCATGGACTGGATTTCCGTCGCCTCGGCGACGCGTTGCGTTTTACCCGCATCCTGCACGGCGTTTTCCAGCATCTTGACGAAGCTCGGGCCGGCAGCGCCGGATTCATCCGCTCCGCCGGAAATATTGGCGGCGTCCTCGGCCAGCTTGATCTGGTTGCGGTAGGCATTGGCGGCGCTTAACGGATCGATGGGCATAATTCCTTTTCTTTCATCATTCCCGCCTGCGCGGGGATGACAGTTTTCTAGGCGGCGGATCCGCTAAGAAAACATGTCATTTCTGCAACAACGCTATCGTCTGCGACAGCATGGATTTCGATATAGTCACCATGTCGAGATTGGCCTCGTAGCCTCGCCTCGCTTCGCGCATGTCCATCATCTCGACGATGGGATTAACGTTGGGGTAAAGCACGTAACCCTGCGCGTCGGCGGCGGGGTGCGACGGGTCGTATTTCTTGATAAAGGGCGATGTGTCGTAGGTGCGCTTGACAACCTTGACCGTGTCGACGCCAAGCTGCTTGTCGAGAACATTCTGAAACATCACTATCTTGCGGCGGTAGGGCGTGCCGCCCGGCGTGGAAGCGGTGGAGTCGGCGTTGGCAAGATTTTCGGCGACGACGCGCAGACGATCGCCTTGCGCCCGCATGCCGGCAGCAGCGATTTGCAGTGTATCGTTCAGGCCAGTCATCGTTTTTCCTCAATATAACTCTTACTTCCACTCCCCCGTTTACGGGAGAGAGGGACAAATAAAACTCACCCTCCCGTGCCCGCGCTGCCGATGGCGGTCTTGAACATGGCGATGGCCTTGCCGTACAGATCGAGCACCTTCTGGTACTCCATCTGGTTCTTGCCGGCCTTTGCCATTTCTTCTTCGATGGCGACATTATTGCCATTGGGGTTCAGTTCGTCGGTGGCGCCGCGCTCGACCACCGCGTATGCGCCCATCGAAGGTGCAGTGCCTTTCATATCCATGGGATTGGTCATCGTCATCTGCAATTGCTGCGATGCGGCGCCGACCAGTTTCTTGAAATCCGGCGCGGTGACATCCTTAGCCTTGTAGCCCGGCGTGTCGGCGTTGGCAATGTTCTCCGCCAGTACGCCCTGCCGTTCGGAGAGGTAGTTCATCTTGGCCTTCATGACGCCGAAAAGCGACAGGTTGGAGAAGTCCACGGCACGCCTCGCATTACATATAATATAGGTAACTATTGCCTAGTTTATCTTTGTAGAATACTCTATTTTTTATCCGGCTGCCATATTTTTCTTCGATTAAATTCGATTTTTGTGACAATAAAATGCTATTTACGCGCCATTAAAAAACCATTAAAAATGATTTATTCGGCAATTAAATTTGCATTTTCCGTCGATTTGCGCCAGTAATGACGCCGGCCGACTCGAAAAGGGAAAATCGCCTAAATGCTTTACCTGACAAGAAAAATTGGCGAGTCGATCATTATCAACAATAACATTGAAATGATGGTCATGGAAGTGCGTGGCAAAACGGTTAAGCTCGGATTCATTTTTCCTGATGATGTCAGTATCTTACGCAAGGAATTGCATGAAAAACTTATGCAGCAGAATCTGGAGGCGGCAGGCGGAGGTGAATTTGGAGACGTTGAATTCGATATGAATATCAATAACAAGGACGATGATCGTGGCAACCGGTAGTGGCGCCGACACGGATAAACTGGCCGTCGCTCTTGTTTACGCGCGGGAAAAAGACAACGCGCCACGCGTCGCAGCAAAGGGAAAAGGCTATATTGCTCAGGCGATTATTGAGTTGGCGCAGCGCCATGGCATCGAGGTGCGCGAAGATACCGACCTGGCGATGTTGCTGTCGAAATTCGACATCGATGCGCCGATTCCGCTGGAGGCTTACGCGGCGGTGGCGGAGATTCTGGCCTATGTGTACAAGACCAACGACCGGATGAAAAGACACCATGAAAGCTGAGCAATTACTGGAGGATATATCGCTATTCATCGGCGATGCCCGCGCGGTGCTGAAGGAAGGCGTGATGATGGATTTGGCCGGCATGGACAAGCGCGTGCTGGCGCTGTGCGAGCAGGCGCTGCTGTTGCCGGCGGAGGTTCGTTTACGCCACGCCGATAAACTACAGGAATTACTGAATGAATTGACATCGCTGGGCAAGGATCTGGAGGCGCAGCGCGATGCGCTGGCCAATAATATCCGCGACATTGCGCAGTACAAAAAAGCGCATACCGCTTACCGCGTTACCAAGGCGAGCGATAAAACCGATAAGCCTGAAGAATCATAAACATGGATAGCGTCAACCCCATACGTTTCGTGCTGGCGTTTATCTTCGTCATCGGGCTGATCGGCCTGTCGGCGATGGGGCTTAGGCGTTATGCAAAGGCGCAGAAAATATTTGGAACACAAGGGGGTAGCGGGCGCCTTGCCGTTGTGGAAACGCGCTATCTCGACTCCAGGCGCCGGTTGGTGCTGGTGCGGCGTGATGAGGTGGAGCATTTGTTATTGCTGTCCGACAAGGGCGAGCAGGTGGTTGAAAGTGGAATTGGCAATGGCAAGAAATAGATATATTCCGGTTTTCGCCGGGATGACGATTTTTCTGTTGTTCTTCGCGCACCCGGCATTCGCCCAGTCGGTGACGCTCGATCTCGGCAAGGCGGGCGAGGGCAGCGCCGCCGGGCGATTGATTGAACTCGTCATCCTGATGACGGTGATTTCGCTGGCGCCGTCCATCCTCATCATGACGACCTCGTTCCTGCGCATCATCATCGTGCTGTCGTTCCTGCGCAGCGCGCTTGGCCTGCAATCGACGCCGCCCAACCAGGTGCTGATTTCGCTGGCGCTGTTCCTGACGGCGTTCATCATGGCGCCGGCCTTCGAGCAGGCGTGGAACGACGGCGTACAGCCGCTGATGGACGACCAGATTACGCAGGAGCAGGCGTTCGATCGCATCGGCGATCCGTTCCACGTTTTTATGCTCAAGCACGTGCGCGAGAAAGATCTGGCGCTGTTCGTTTCCATGTCGCCGGGGCTGAAGATAGACAGGCCGGAAGAAACACCTTACCGGGTGCTGGTTCCGGCCTTCATGATTTCCGAGCTGAAACGCGCCTTTGAAATAGGGTTCCTGATTTTTATCCCGTTCGTCATCATCGACATGCTGGTGGCTTCGATATTGATGGCGATGGGTATGATGATGCTGCCGCCGGTGATGATCTCACTGCCGTTCAAGCTGATTTTCTTCGTGATGGTGGACGGCTGGTATATGCTGTGCGGCAGTTTGATAAAAAGTTTCGGGACGGTGTAGTTTTTACATGG
>JAGWIM010000019.1 GCA_028873525.1 Pseudomonadota bacterium | reverse complement strand
AAAAATGAATCCAGATTGGAAAGATTTGTATGAAGAAATTATTTAACTTGTCATTCCCGCGAAAGCGGGAATCCAGAGTTCAAATACGGAGAGAATATATGGATACAGTTGCCAAAATTGCTCATAAAATAAAGACTGCGGAAAATGGGAAACGCGTTGCCACAATTCACTATCAAGCATTAAAAAATGCCAAAGAATTAGAAGGCATAGATTTGGATATTTTCTGTAAGGAGGCAAATATTGCAAAGAGTTATGGGACAGAAATACGTAAAATGATCTCATTGCATAAATTCATGAGCGAAATTGGAGCAAAAATTACGTCTTAATAAACTGGATCCCGGCTTTCGCCGGGATGACGAAAGAGAAAATAATGATCACACAAACCGTTCGAGTAGCGCTGCGCGACGCCATGGCCGAGGAGATGCGCGCCGATGGGGATGTCTTCGTCATGGGCGAGGAAGTCGCCGAGTACCAGGGCGCCTATAAAGTCACCGAGGGGCTGCTTGCAGAATTCGGCGCGCGGCGCGTCGTCGATACACCGATTACAGAGCATGGGTTTGCGGGACTGGGCGTCGGCGCGGCGATGATGGGACTCAAGCCCGTCGTCGAATTCATGACGTGGAATTTCGCCATGCAGGCGATGGACCAGCTCATCAACTCCGCCGCCAAAACCAATTACATGTCGGGCGGCCAGATACGCTGCCCCATCGTTTTCCGCGGGCCGAACGGCGCGGCGTCGCGCGTCGGCGCGCAGCATTCGCAGTGCTATGCGTCATGGTACGCGCACATCCCCGGCCTCAAAGTCATCGCGCCATATGACGCCGCTTCCGCCAAGGGACTGCTCAAGGCCGCCATCCGCGATCCGAATCCGGTGATATTTCTGGAAAATGAAATCCTCTACGGCCAGAGTTTCGAGGTGCCGGAAGGGCAGGACGCCATCGAGATCGGCAAGGCCGCCGTGGTGCGCGAGGGAACGGACGTGACCATCGTCGCGTTTTCCATCATGGTGGGGAAAGCCCTCGCCGCCGCCGAGCAACTGGCGGGCGAGGGCATCAACGCCGAGGTGATTGATTTGCGCACGTTGCGCCCGCTCGACACCGAAACCATTGTCGAGTCGGTGAAAAAAACCAACCGCATTATCTCGGTGGAAGAAGGCTGGCCGGTGGCCGGCATCGGCGCGGAAATTGCCGCGCAGATTATGGAACATGCGTTCGATTATCTCGATGCGCCGCCGGCGCGCGTGCACGGCGCCGACGTCCCCCTGCCCTACGCCGCCAACCTCGAAAAGCTCGCCCTGCCACAGGCGGAAAATATCGTCGAGGCGGTGAAACAGGTGTGTTATCGTGAGCAGGCGGCGTAATGGATAAGCAACCCAATCGCCGGGATTTCTTGAAAGCCAGCGCCGCTATTGCCAGTGCAATGGGTATTGACCCAGCTGCGGCGCTGGAAAATCTGATGGAAAAAACGCCCGTACAGGCGCTGGGTGAGTTGGCGGGGTTGCAGCATACTCTCAATTCCAGATGGAAAACGCTGGATAGTAATTTTTTTAATTTTGTCACATTGCCGAATGCCGCCCCCTCCTTACCTGCATCCGGTAAGGAGCATAACCAGCAGGCGTTGCATTTTCTGGCTACCTGTGGCGACGATAAAAAGCTCCATGCGGTGATTGCCGACGCCTATGTTAGACGTTATCAGGTGATGCATGCCATAGATACGATGCAGGCCGAGATTGACGAACGCCAGCAGGCGTTTCTTTCCGGCGATAATGACCTCGCCGTACGATTGCGTAAGTTATCGCAGGCGATGGGGGAAGAAGCGCGGCGGCGGTTTATCGAGGCGACGCAGGCAGATACCCGTCCGCCGATAAAAATTCACACAATAGAAGAGAAAAAAGAAGACAAAGAGGCAGACCAATCAGGATGGCGCGAAACTCCTATAACCTCCGCTTCGATGGCAGAAAAACGATGGGAAAAATTAGCGCAATTCCAGCAGGAATGTCCCTCGTACCCTACTTTCGATGAGGTACAGGAACATTTATGCAAGTCCTATATGCCGGAGACATTTTTACCTATTTTGGAAGATATAGTGAAAAAACAGCATAATCGTATCGACCGGATTTTAGCCGATAGTACCTCCATGGCAGGGGCTAAGGAGGAAACGCGGCGGCGGATAAGCGACCATCTCCATGATAAGCAATTCTGGCTGGCCAGAATCAATAAGATATTTATCGAAGATCGCATTGGCCTTGATGACAGTTTCGACTGGTCTTTATATCGCGCTGTCATAAATGCATCGGGCAGTGATAAAACACAGGCCGAGGCGATTAACACCAAATTAACCCGTCAGGGGCAAAAACAATTTCAGCTGCGCGTGCTGGAATGCGTATTGCAGAATAATGACCTGCCTGCAGCGCTTAAGAAATCTGTAGAAAACCATATAGAATTCTTCAAGCGTCGTATCAGCTACCGGCCACAAAAACTGCAGGAGATAGAGGAGCAGGAGAAAGCGGAGACAAAACGTTCAAAAAAAGAGAAGGCCAGCGAGGCGGAGAAACATAAAGGTGTGCTTTCCGAAGATACCAAAACCGCACTTGATGCCATGCGCCGACCGGGCGAGTTCGGCGCTGAACATTCGTGGTTCGAGAAGCTGTATCAGGACAGGCACAATAAAGACGATTCCAAAAAACCAACCAAGTAATTATGCCATTTGATGCAATGAAACGAGTATGTTATAAGTCCGGCCAACTAAAATTTGATTCCCACCGAAGTTTATCCCGCGAAGGCGGGGACGGAAATGACGAAGGTAAAAAATGCCCATTGAAATTCTGATGCCCGCCCTGTCGCCGACCATGACCGAGGGCAACCTCGCCAAATGGACGGTGAAGGAAGGCGACCAGGTGAAATCCGGCCAGGTCATCGCCGAGATCGAAACCGACAAGGCGACGATGGAAGTCGAGGCCGTCGATGAAGGCGTTGTCGGCAAGCTGGTCGTGCCGGCCGGAACGGAAGGGGTCAAGGTCAACCAGCTCATCGCGCTGCTGATCGAAGACGGCGAGGATAAGAAGGCGCTGGAGGGGTATAAGCCTAAAGCGGCCAGCGGCCAGCGGCCAGCGGTCAGTGAAAAACCACAAGAGATACCAGCTCCTGTTGCTGCTGCCGCGCCCGCACCAATACCAATGCCTTCCCTGACCGCTGACCGCCGGCCGCTGCCAACTGAAACGCGCATCTTCGCCTCCCCGCTCGCCAAACGCATCGCCGCGAATGAAGGCGTCGATTTGCGCGGCGTGCAGGGCAGCGGGCCGCATGGGCGGATTGTGAAGGACGATGTGCTGAAAGCGCAAAATTCCGGCGGCGGGCGCGGCATGGTGCGGCGCAACCCGCAGGAATTTGCCAAAATTCCCAACAACAACATGCGGAAAGTTATCGCGCGGCGGCTGGTTGAATCGAAGCAGCAGGTGCCGCATTTTTACCTGACCGTCGAGTGCGAGATGAACCGGCTGGCCGACGTCCGCAGGGACATCAATTTCGAGGCGGAGTCTATCGCCGGAAAAGACAAAAAACCGTCCTATAAGGTGTCGGTCAATGATTTCATCATCAAGGCATCGGCGCTGGCGCTGAAAAAGGTTCCGGCGGCTAATGCTTCGTGGAGCGACGAAGCTGTTTTGCAATATAATAACATCGATATTTCGGTGGCGGTCGCCATCGACGGCGGGCTGATTACGCCGATTGTGAAGAACGCCGACCAGAAAACGGTGATTCAGATTTCGGGTGAGATGAAAGACCTGGCGGCGCGCGCGCGGGCGGGGAAGCTGGCGCCGGAGGAATTCCAGGGCGGCAGCTTCTCGCTGTCTAATCTCGGCATGTTCGGCGTCAAGCATTTCGCCGCCATCATCAATCCGCCGCAGGGCGCGATCCTGGCGGTGGGCGCCGGCGAAGAGCGCGTGGTGGCGCGCCAGGGGAAAATGAAAATCCGAAACGTCATGGAGGCTACGCTCTCGGTCGACCACCGCGTAGTGGACGGCGCGGTCGGCGCACAGTTTTTACAAGCATTCAAACATTATATCGAAAGCCCGGCGTTGTTGCTGTTGTGATGTCATGATCTCATTCTTCAAATCGACGTTCCATATCTCGGATGCCCAAAAGGAAATCCAGAGAATACTGCGCCATATGACCGGGCTGGGCGTGCACCCGGTACCGATGCCGTCCGATCATGGCGTGCCGAATACCGCCTATCTGTTCAAATGCAGACATTCCGAAGCCTGCCTGAACGCGCCGGCAGACGCCCGCCAGCAAATGGAAATAATGGAAATACATGATTTTCAAGGCTACATTAAGAAAGTGCTGGCGGTGGATACCGAGGCCGGCCTTGACGATGTCACCATCGAGATCGTACCCGACCCGGACGACCCGAAAAACGAAATCTGGCCGTGCGTACGCGTGCGCTTCTGCACGCTGGCAGGCGCGCCGCATTCCGATAACGTAGCGCTGGCCATCGTCGGCAAGCTGGAAAGCAGGCTGAAGGAATACGCGCGGCAACATATGCAGAACGGGGCGGTGGCGCCGCTGCCTGGGTATCAGAAGAAATTACGCAAGAAAAACGGTTTTGAGGACGCTTATGATCAAAAAAAATAGCCTGATCGCCGGCAGCCTGGCGGCGATAGCCCTGCTGCTTGCTTTCCCCGCGCTGGCAACGCCGAAGGAAAAAGCGCCCGACGTGCGGGATGCGCTGAAGCAATGGGTGGCAGCGGTAGAGAGCGGATCGGTGGACGACATCACCGACCTCTATGACAGCCACGCCGTGATGATTTCGGCGTTCCGGCAATTGCCCGTCACCACCCATGCCGAACTGGTCAGGTATTACCGCAAGGTCGAGGCCAATCCCGACGCTAAAATCGACATCATCGAGCAGCATCCCCGCACCTTCGGCAATTTCGCCGTCAACAGCGGGCTGTACACCTTCCATTATACCGAAGACGGCGAGCCGGTGACCGTGCCGGCGCGCTTCACCTTCGTGTATATTCTGGAGGGCGGCAAATGGGTCATCATCGACCACCACTCCTCGCTCGTGCCGGGAGGGAAGGAGAGATGACAAAGTTTTGGTATTAGAGTATGTGGAAATTTTGTTGTAATTATTACAAGGGCAATAAATTTGTTGCTCTTCTTCTTTGCATTCTTTTGGTCGGTGTTATTGTTGCAGCTTATTGGAGCAAAGAAGAAATCCTGCCTACATTTTTTGTTAGCTTAGTCAGCTTAATGGTAGTGTATGGAAGCAGTCAGGATTCTAAAAATAAATTACGATTAGAGATCTTTGAAAAAAGATATGCCATATATGAAGAATTGATCAAATTTTGTAGCCACACGTTACAACACGGTGCAATTATCAAACGCCGCTATCCGCAGATGAATTGGAAATTATTTGATGGGCTGACCAACATTCCGTCAGAAGCCGATACAAAAAAAATTCTGCGACGCATAATGCCGGAGATGAAAACCCTGGAACTGACAGCACATGAGATTCTTAAATGACCGACACTAACTTCGACACCCTCATCATCGGCGGCGGGCCGGGCGGCTATGTCGCCGCCATCCGCGCGGCGCAGCTCGGCATGAAAACCGCCGTCGTCGAACGCGCGCAGATGGGCGGCATCTGCCTCAACTGGGGCTGCATCCCGACCAAGGCGCTGCTGCGCACGTCGGAAATTTATCATCTCATGCAGAATGCCGAAGCGTTTGGCCTTTCCGCCAAGGATATAAAATTTGATCTGGCCAAGGTGGTTGAGCGGTCGCGCAACGTGGCGGGGCAACTTTCCAAAGGCGTGTCGGGGCTGATGAAAAAACATAAGATCACGGTGGTGGACGGGCATGGCAAACTGGCAGGCAAAGTCCCGCGCTCAAGTAGCGCAGCGGTAGCGCATCATATAGTCAGCGTTGAGAAAGACGGCAAGAAAATCTCAGACCTGACGGCAAAAAATATAATCCTTGCTACCGGCGCGCGGGCGCGCGCGCTGCCGGGGCTGGAGCCGGACGGCACATTAATCTGGACATACCGCGAAGCAATGGTGCCGGAAAAGATGCCGAAATCATTGCTCGTTATCGGCTCCGGCGCCATCGGCATCGAGTTCGCCAGTTTTTACCGCACGCTTGGCGCCGAAGTCACCGTGGTCGAAGTGCTGGATAGAATTCTGCCGGTCGAGGATGAGGAGATTTCCAAACTCGCGCACAAGGCCTTCGAGAAGCAGGGCATGAAAATCCTGACGGCGACGAATGTGAAAGCACTGAAGAAGAATAAGGACAGCGTGACGGCGACGCTCGCCCCTTCCCTCCCCCTCAAGGGGGAGGGAGGCGGAGGCTCTGCCGCTGCGGGCGGGGGCGAAATTACCGTCACCGTAGACCGCGTCATCCTGGCAGTGGGCATCGTCGGCAATGTCGAAAATCTGGGACTCGAAGGCACCAAGGTCAAAGTGGAGAAAACGCATGTGGTGGTGGATCAGTGGTCGCAGACCGGCGAGAACGGCGTTTATGCCATCGGCGATTTGACGGGGCCGCCGTGGCTGGCGCACAAGGCATCACACGAAGGCGTCATCTGCGTCGAAAAGATTGCCGGCGTCAAGGACGTACATCCGCTCAACGTCAAAAATATTCCCGGCTGCACCTATTGCCGGCCGCAGATCGCCAGCCTTGGCCTTACCGAAAAAACGGCGAAAGAAAAAGGCCTGCAAATCAGGGTGGGGCGGTTTCCCTTCATCGGCAACGGCAAGGCGATTGCGCTGGGCGAACCGGAAGGCCTGGTCAAAACCATCTTCGACGCCAAAACCGGCGAGCTGCTCGGCGCGCATATGATAGGCGCCGAAGTCACCGAGATCATCCAGGGATTCGCCATCGTCAGAACAGGGGAGTTGACCGAGGCCGAGCTGATGCACACCGTCTTTCCGCATCCGACGCTTTCGGAAATGATGCATGAATCGACACTGGACGCATATGGCAGGGTTATACATTTTTAGGCATCATCCTGCGGGACGCAAAGCGTCAGCGCAGGATCGCTCTCAAACAGCACAAGAGCCTGCGCCTCGCCGCCGGCTCGCACAGGATGACGAGAAGGCGTTCACCCTGCTCGAGATGAGCATCGTGCTGGTAATCATCGCCACCGTTATCGTCGGCGGCATGACGATGTTTTCAGCGGCGCTGCAAAAGCGCCAGCTTCAGGAAACGCAAGCCAAGTTAGCCGCCATCCAGAAGGCGCTGCTTGACTACCGCGTCGCCATGAATCGCATCCCCTGCCCGGCTGACGTCACCATCGCCATCGGCAGCGCGAATTTCGGCGTCGAGGCCAGCGCTGCCGGCGATTGTTACAATACCGGCGCGGTCAAGGCCAATTTCCAGAATCTCCTGCAGGCCACCAACGGCGCCACCACCAGCGGGTCGACCACCATTACTTATCATGCCAATCATGCCAATGTTTCGATTGCCGCCGGCATGAGCGCCACCGGCGCCGGCATTCCCGGCGGCGACAGCCTCACCAGCGCCACCCCCGCCCAAGGCACCCTCGTCACCGCAGCAACGGCAACGGCCAGCGGCCTCACCTTCACGTTCCTCGACAACGTCGAGGGCATGGTGCCGACCAAGACGCTGCGCCTGCCAGACGATTACGCTATCGACGGCTGGGGGCGGCGCATCATGTACGCCGTCGACGCCCGCTTCACCGCCGGCAGTGCCTTCATTGCCAATCCGACCGTGGATGGCCCGCCGCCGCCTTGTACCGCCCCCTGCACCCCTAACGCCGCCACCCGAATGACCGTCAATGATGCCTCCGGCAATCCCAAAACCACCGCCGCCGCTTATGTGCTGCTCAGCTTCGGCCCCAACGGCCACGGCGCGTTTCCGCGTGGCAGCGGCACGACGCCCCTCACCATCCCCGCTTCGCGCATCAGCTCCGGATCGGTCAATGCGGATGAATTAAAGAATTGCGATTGCAACAGCGCCACACCGCCTATCGCCCAAAACACCGGCGGCATTTTCGGCGTTTTTGTCCAGAAGCTGGCGACGCAGGATTCGGCGACGCTCAACCATACCAATGATTTCGACGACATCGTGGTGTACGGCACACGGGCAGATTTGCACAGCCCGACAGAAAGCGGCGCCCCTTAGGGCATGGTTGAGTTAATCCCACGCCCTGCCCCCGTCATTCCCCGGGTTTCGCTTTTACAAATTTCCAGGGGTACCGGATCACCCTGAAATCGCTTCCGCGATTCTGGCAATAAGTCAGAAACGCTCTAAGGCGCCGGGGTTTCATCGTGTAAAATATAAACTTTCTCGTCCTTGCCGGCCAGGCCAAGCTCACGCCGCGCCTGTTCGTCGAGCAGGTCGAGATCGAGCGAATCGTCGCTGAGCAGCTTGTCCTTGCGCTCAAGCGCCGCGCGCTCGGCCTGGACCGCGGCCAGTTCGGTGGTGAGCGCCGCCAGGCGGCGCGACTCGGTGAACAGCGCGAGCAGCCCGCGCTCGCCGCAAAAGACATGAAACCCGAGATAAAACATTGCCAGCACGATACATAGCGGCCCGGCGGCACGCCTGACAAACGGATAGTGCGATTCTGCAAGATATTTCACCATATAAACGAGTAGTTTAGCGGAATTTTGAGGTTCTGGGAAGGAAAATGTGCGCAAAATATCAACAAATATGGGTGGTTGCCAATTGTCACAAAAGTTTAACATTTATAAAATATTTTTTATGTTACTATGTTTTGGTAATAGACCTCCTGCGTAACGAATAATTTAAGTATTTGAGTTATAGGTCATCATGAACCGCTATGGAGGCCATGATGGATCAGAGTTCTTTGGATCGTTTATCGGATGAGCAGTTTCGTCGGCTGACGGGACTGAAGCGTCCGATGTTTCAGAAGATGACACAAGTTCTGCACGCATCGCAGCGTCACCGCAAAGGCGGCGAGACGGCTAGGCTGAAACGCCCGGTCACCGCTTCCATAAGGAATTGTCTTGGACGCCCGGCGAACGCAAAAGCGGAAACATAAATATTGGTGTCCGCCGTCACGCCTATCATCGGCGCACCCTTAATGGTTTTCCCGGCGATATTCGGCAATTAGGCGCGGAATGTCGGTTTCGCTAAGATTAAGCATTCGAGCGCGTTCCTCGCCATAGGCAAATATTTTCTGCCAACGCCGTTGCTCAAGGTAACGTTCCACCGCTTCGCGAATCACCTCGGCCGCTGAACGATGTTCTTCGTCCGCCATCGCCTGCACAGCGGCACGCAATGCCGAAGGAACGGCAAAATTCTCAGGAATCGTGGGCTTTTCCATACCCATCAGAATAAATCATCCGCAGAAAAATGTCAATTTCTTAACACACTTAAGGCTACGCCAGCGCCGCTTTCCCCGCAAATTCCGCCGTGCTTCCCAGTTCTTCCTCAATCCGCATCAGCTCATTATATTTGGCCGTGCGGTCGGAGCGCGACAGCGAGCCGGTTTTGATCTGGCCGCAGCCCGTGGCAACCGCCAGATGGGCGATGGTCGTATCCTCGGTTTCGCCGGAGCGGTGCGACAGGATGGCGCGGTAGCCGGCGCGGTGCGCCAACTCGACCGCCTGCAGCGTTTCGGTCAGCGTGCCGATCTGGTTGGGCTTGACCAAGAGCGCGTTGGCCAGCCCCTCTTTAATGCCTTGCGCCAGAATCTTCGGGTTGGTGACGAACAGATCGTCGCCGACAATCTGCACTTTTTTGCCCAGCAGGTCGGTGATTTCCTTCCAGCCGAGTTTATCGTCCTCGGCCACCGGGTCTTCGATGGAAACGATGGGGTAGCGCGACACCAGCGTTTCGTAATATTTGAGCAGCTTGCCGCAATCGAAGGTTTTGTTTTCGCCTTCGAGCACATATTTGCCGTCGTGGTAAAACTCGTTGGCGGCGGCGTCGAGCGCCAGCGCGATGTCCCTGCCCGGCTTGTACCCCGCCGCTTCAATCGCATCCACGATGAACGACAGCGCCTCGTCCGCCTTGCCGACCGCCGGCGCGAAGCCGCCCTCGTCGCCGACGCTGGTGCCGAGGCCTTCCTCGCTCAAGCGTGCTTTAAGCGCATGGAACACGCCTGCGCCCATGCGGACGGCGTCAGCCAGCGTCGGCGCCGACAGCGGCAGTATCATGAATTCCTGAATGTCGAGTTCGTTATCGGCGTGGGCGCCGCCGTTGATGATGTTCATCAGCGGCAGCGGCAGCACATGCGCCAGCGCGCCGCCGACATAGCGGTACAGCGAAAGACCGCTGGATTCCGCCGCCGCCTTGGCCACCGCCAGCGACACGCCGAGGATGGCGTTGGCGCCGAGCCGCGATTTATTCCCGGTGCCGTCCAATTCAATCATGGCGCGGTCGATGCCGACCTGGTCTTCGGCGTCCATGCCGGTCAGCGCATCGGCGATGTCGTTATTCACATGCGCCACCGCTTTCTTCACGCCCCTGCCGCGATAATATTTCCTGTCATTGTCGCGCAGCTCCAGCGCTTCCTGCGAGCCGGTCGACGCGCCGGAGGGCACGGCGGCGCGACCGCGCGCCCCGTTTTCCAACATGGCGTCCACTTCCACCGTCGGGTGGCCGCGGCTGTCTAAAATTTCACGGGCGCGAAGCGAAATGATGGCGGTCATGGATACCGTTTATGGCAATTGTCAAGAGTTTGTGCTGAAGTGAGGCATATTTTCTTTTCTGGCGCAAGCGGGGGGTTTGGTCTATACTGAAAACAGTTCGGCGTTAGAGGAGAGCATTATGAACACCTCTGTTGGCACGAAAGCCCGCAAAAAGCAACCGGCATTATCCGCGGCGGAAGCTGCCCCGGCGGATGACCGCCGGCTTGAAATATCGCTGTTATCGCTGGAAAACGCCTGCCTGCGCATCTTCGACGCCCGCCCGGCACGCCGCGATGATATCGACCTGCTGACCTGGCAGCAGCGCCTGAAAAACACGGCGTCGCTGGTGTCGCTGGCGCTGGCGGAGTCTAAAGGCCCGCGCCATTTCCATTATCATTACCGCCACAACAAAAACGATGATTCTGTGCTGCACCCGGTGCTTGGAAACCCGCTCGACATGCTGGCGCAGGTCTGCCGCGACGCACTGAGGCAATGCCGGACCGACCTCGTCGGCATCCAGGACAGCAGCCTCAACCGCGCCCGCAACATGTTCGAGGCGGCGCTGCAGGGGTTTCTCACGCGGTATAGTCAGGTGAAGTAGAATTCTCCACCTTCACCCGGTTTTCCTGAGGCCTGCGAAGACGCAAACCTAGGGAAAACCTCCCTCTCCCCTCCAGGGGGAAGGAGAAATCACAATGCCTTTGCCAGCTTGTCGTGCTCCTTGAGCAGGATGAGCAGCATTTCCATGTCATCGAGCCGCATCATGCACGGGCCGTCGGACGGCGCGTTGTCCGGGTCCTGATGCGTTTCCATGAAGACGCCCGCCACGCCGACGGCGACCGCCGCCTTCGCCAGCGCCGGCACGAACTGGCGTTGCCCGCCGGAAGCGCCGCCCTGCCCGCCCGGCTGCTGCACCGAATGCGTGGCGTCGAACACCACCGGGCAGCCGGTTTCGGCCATGATGGGCAGCGATCGCATGTCGGTCACCAGCGTGTTATAGCCGAAGGACGCGCCGCGCTCGGTGAGAATCACATTGGGATTCCCGGCGTAATCCATTTTACCCACGATGTTCTTCATGTCCCACGGCGCCAGGAACTGGCCTTTTTTTACATTGACCACTTTGCCGGTGTGCGCCGCCGCCAAAAGCATGTCGGTCTGGCGGCAGAGGAACGCCGGAATCTGCAGCACATCGACATGCGGCGACACCACGTCGCACTGCTCCTCGGTATGCACGTCGGTGAGGATCGGGCAACCCAATTCATTGCGGATTTCATCGAAAATCGGCATGGTAGCGACCAGCCCGGCGCCGCGCTGGCCCTTGATGCTGGTGCGGTTAGCCTTGTCGTACGACGATTTATAAATAAAGGGAATCTGGAGTTTGTTGGTGAGCTTGATGAGGCTTTCCGCCATCATCAGCGCATGGTCGCGGTTTTCGACCTGGCACGGCCCGGCGATAAGCACCAGCGGCAGATCATTGCCCATTTTGACATTGCCGATGGTGAGGTGGCGGAGGGTGTTCATGACGCAAATAACGTTCCCAGCATTAACTGCAACGCCTTGCTATCCTTATCGCTGAAATGACCTATCTTATATTTTATTACGCGAGGGGCGATGGTTGTAATAAACGCTTTTGTCCGGGACGGTACTTTAAGACCGGCGCTTTTCAAATCGGTCAGGAGAAATTCGCCTAACTCTCTATCCGCATTCAAATTACTGGTAATCGATGCAATAATGACGTCAGGTTTTCTCTTATTATAATTTTCATCGCTTACGATAACGGCGGGACGAGGCTTGGCGACATCCTGATTGGAGAATAATACCATGGCAACGACGACATCGCCGAGATTATAGGTCGTCATAGATGCTATCTTCCGGCTCCCAACCGCGTTTCAGCGATTGCTCGGAAAGCTGGCGCAATTCTCCTTCCGTCCATTCGCCGTACGCCGGATGGCGGCGTTTTTTCTCCAGCAAAAACTCGATAAAATCCTGCACCTCGGTACGCTGCTCCGGCGCCAAGGCGCTCATGCGCTTAAGCAGCGGGTCGGCGGGTTCGTTATTCGGGGGGGTGGGACGCATACGATAAATTCTATATTTTTTAAGGGGGTGAGTCAATACGCTTTGCCGATGGTGAGGTGGCGGAGGGTGGTCATGATTTCTTCTTCGTCCCAATCGCCACCACGTTATCGCCTTTGGATTTTTCCGCCTTGAGCGCCGCTTTCACGAAGGAAGCAAACAGCGGGTGCGGGGCGAAGGGGCGTGATTTCAATTCCGGGTGGAACTGCACGCCGACGAACCACGGGTGATCTTTAAGCTCAACGATTTCCGGCAGATGTCCGCTGGGCGATAGTCCTGAAAACACCATACCCGCTTTTTCAAGCTGGTCGCGGTAAGCCATGTTGACTTCGTAGCGGTGGCGGTGGCGCTCGCTGATGTGGTTTGTCCCGTAAATTTCCGCCGCCAGCGAACCCTTGGCGATCTCGCATTCATAGGCGCCGAGCCGCATCGTACCGCCGAGGTCGCCGCCGTCGCGGCGGGTTTCCAGCACATTGCCGCGCAGCCATTCGGTCATCAGGCCGATGAGCGGGCCTTTGCCGTTTTTATCTTCGTAGGTGCCGAACTCAGTGGAGGTGGCGTCTTTCATGCCGAGCACATGGCGCGCGAATTCGATGACGGCCAGCTGCATGCCGAAACAGATGCCGAGATACGGTTTTTTATTTTCGCGGGCGTATTGAATGGCCGCCAGTTTGCCTGATACGCCGCGCTCACCGAACCCGCCGGGCACCAGTATGGCATCGGCATCGGCCAGCGCGCCCGCCACATCGCCCTTTTCAAAACCGCTGGCATCAATCCAACGCACATGCACCCTGGCCTGATTGGCGATGCCGGCATGGTCGAGCGCCTCGCCGAGCGATTTGTAGGCGTCGCCGATGCCGGTATATTTGCCGACGATGGCGACCGTCGCCTCGCCCTTCGGCTCGTAGATGCGCTTCAAGATGTCATCCCAGCGCGTAAGGTCGGGCTTGTGCTTGTGGTCGTCCATGCCGAAGGTTTTGAGCACCTGCATGTCGAAGCCCTGCTCGCTGTAGCGCTTGGGGACTTCGTAAATCGAGGCGACGTCGAGCGCCTGGATGACGGCGTCTTCGCGGATATTGCAGAAGAGCGCAATCTTGCGGCGGTCGCTAAGCGGAATCTCGCGGTCGGCGCGGCAGAGCAGGATATCCGGCTGGATGCCGATCATGCGGAGTTCCTTCACGCTGTGCTGCGTCGGCTTGGTTTTGAGTTCGCGCGCGGCGGCGATATAGGGCACCAGCGTCAAGTGCACATACATCACACGCTCGCGCCCGAGTTCGTAACCAAGCTGGCGGATGGCTTCCAGGAACGGCTGGCCTTCGATGTCGCCCACCGTGCCGCCGATTTCGCACAGCACGAAATCCTCGGATTCCGTGTCTTTCAGGATGAATTCCTTGATAAGGTCGGTGACGTGCGGAATCACCTGCACCGTGCCGCCCAAATAATCGCCGCGCCGTTCCTTGGTGAGCAGCGAGGAATAAATCTGGCCGGTGGTGACCGAATCGCTGCGCTTGGCGGACACGCCGGTGAAGCGCTCGTAGTGGCCGAGGTCGAGGTCGGTTTCGGCGCCGTCGTCGGTGACGAAGACCTCGCCGTGCTGGTTGGGATTCATCGTGCCGGGATCGACGTTTAAGTACGGGTCGAGCTTGCGGAGGCGGACTTTATACCCGCGCGACTGCAGCAGCGCGCCTAAGCTCGCCGACGCCAGCCCCTTGCCCAGAGAGCTTACCACCCCGCCCGTAATAAATATGAATCGCGCGCTCATGCTATAATTTTATTCCGGCCTCGGCACCGCCGGCGTTTCCGGCGCTTTGGGTTTTGCGGCTTCGGGTGCGGCTGCTTTCGGCGCGGGCGCGGTTTGCGCGGCGGCGGGAACGGTATCGAGGATGGAGCCGCCGGTCATGCGGCCGGCCATCACGGCCAGCGTCAGGCTGGTGGCCATAAACAGCCCGGCCAGAATCGCCGTGGTGCGCGTCAGCAGATTGGCCTGCGACCGCCCGGTTAAAAACTGGTTGCCGCCTCCGCCGCCGAGGCCGGAGAGGCCGTCGTCGCCGGTGCGCTGCACCAGGATCATCATAATGAGAAACAGCACGATGATGCTGTGGATGACGAGTAGGATGGTATACATATTGTCCTCTGTTTTAATCCTGCGAGATGCAAGGCATCTGCGCAGGAGCTATTTGCGCCTTGGATCCTGCGCAGCCGTTTGCGCGGCTCGCAGGATGGAAACAAACTCTTCCGCCTTCAGTGACGCCGCGCCGACCAGCACGCCGGCAACGCCCCTGGTTGCCAAAATCCGCCCGGCATTGGCCGCATTCACCGACCCGCCATATACTACGAAAATCCGCTCCGGCGCAAGGCCGGTTTCGCGCGCCGCGGCGCTGATGATGTGCGCATGTATCCCGGCGATGTCCGAGACGGTCGGCGTTTTGCCGGAGCCGATCGCCCAAACCGGCTCATAAGCAAGGAGAAAACGGCCAGCCGCTACCTTTTCCGGCAGCGATTCGCGCACCTGCCGCGCCACCACCGCCTTCGCCTGCCCGGCCTTTCGCTGCGCCGCCGTTTCGCCGATGCAGATAATGGGAGCCAACCCGGCGGCCATCGCCTGCTCCGCCTTTTTCCTGACCTCCGCGTTGGTTTCGCCGTGCGCCGCCCTTCGCTCCGAATGGCCGACGATGACATAGGCCGCGCCGCATTCCTTCAGCATTGCCGCCGAAATATCGCCGGTATGCGCGCCCCCGGCGGCGGCGTGGCAATCCTGCCCGCCGACCTGCACCTTCGAGCCGGCCAGCCAGCCTGTCACCTGCGTAAGCAGCGTGGCGGGCGGGCAGACGACGACTTCGACCCGCGCGTTCGCCGCCGCCGCCACCGCCTCGATCAGCATATGCGCCGAGGTCACGTTCCCATACATTTTCCAGTTGCCGATGATGAATTTTGTCATGGGTCAGGTCTAGCTCATCAAAAACGCTTTTACAATCGCCATGTGTGGTGTAAACCTCTTGCAAAACCTGTTTATCAATGGCTTATGCTCGACCAGTTTCGCGCCCTCTCCGGCGGCATCGCCGCTAAACTCCTGCTGGCTTTTCTCGTGCTGACCTTTGCCGTCTGGGGCATCGGCGACATGGTGCGCCACCCCGGGAGCAATATCACCGTCGCCACGGTCGGGGATGAGGATATTTCCGCCCGTGAATTCGATCATGCGCTGCGCCAGACGGTGGAGCAGCTACAGCAATCGCTGGGCGGGCAGTATTCCCCCGGACTGCTGAAGGAATTGCAGGTGCCGCGGCATGTGGCGCGCCAGTTGGTCGACCAGCGTCTCATACAGTTGGAAAGCCGGTCCATCGGGCTGGTTCCGAGCGATGCCGACGTGGCCCGGCGCATCCGCTCCAACCCGGCATTCCAGAACGAGCAGGGAAAGTTCGACAAGGCGCGCTTCGAGGCTATTCTGCAAAACCAGGGCATCACCGAGAAAATCTATGTCGGTCAACTGCGGCGGGACATGGCCTCGGCATTGCTGCTCGACACGCTGAGCGCCGCCGTGCCGGATTTCGACGAGGCGGCGCGTACGCTCTACGCGGCGCAGGAGCAGCGGCGGACGGCAACCTTTTACCACTTGCGCCCGTCGCTGATTACCGACGTGCCCAACCCTACCGAGGCCGAGGCCAATGCCTATTATCAGGCGCATCAAGCCGCATTCACCGTGCCGGAATACCGCCGCGTCAGCTATGTCACCTTCAGCGCGGCCAGCCTGCCCGGCAAACCCGAAACCGTGCCGGTGGAAGAACTGAAGCGCATGTACGCCGACCAAATCAGCGAATTCCACCGCCCGGAGCGCCGCGAGGTCGAGCAATTGCTTTATGATTCCAGGGACAAGGCGGAAAAAGCCGAGGCGCTGCTGAAATCGGGTAAAAACGCCGAACAGGCGGCACGTGAAATTCCTGTCCTCAACAAGGGCGGTTTATCGCTGGGCAAGGTGGATAAAAACGGCATCATCGACGCGGCGGCGGATAAGGTGTTCGCGCTTAAACCCGGCCAGTTCACCGCGCCGATAAAAAGCCCGTTCGGCTGGCATGTTTTCATCGTTTCGGCCATTGATCCGCCGTCGGTCACGCCGTTTAGCGAGGTGCGCCCGCAGATTGAAAAAGAAGCGCTGCAGCGGGACGCCGACGATGCGCTCAACCAGTTCGCCAACCGATTGCAGGATGCGCTGGCCGGCGGCGCAACACTTGCCGAGGCGGCACATGACCTTGGGCTTGCGCTGAAAACCGCCGGTCCCTTCGACCGGCAGGGCGTCGCGCAGGCAGGCGGCGAGGCCGGGGGCATTCCTGATCTCGACAAATTCATCGACACCGCCTTTTCCACCGACGAAAAATCCCAATCGTCGCTGATGACCGCCAGGAAGGGTGTGTATTATCTGTTGCAGGATGACGGCATCACGCCGTCGCACGTCAAGCCGGCGGCGGAAGTCATGGCGCAGATCACTGCCGGCTGGCAGCAGCAGGAACGCGAGAAGAAACTGGCGGCGCTGGCCCAAAACATCGCCGCACAATTCGCATCTCCGGCCACGCGCGCCGCCGCCGTCGCGGCATATCACCTGACGCCCGAAGAGGCGACCATCAAACGCAGCAGCCAGACCGCCGGCGACCTGCCGCTGCCGCCGCCACTGATCGCCAGCGTTTTCGCCCGGAAAGCGGATGAAGCGACGCCGGCATTCCCGCTGCAGGACGGCAGTTGGGCGCTGGCGGTGGCCGGACAAACCATTCCCGCCCCCCCGCCCGACGGCCAGGCGCTGGGGGCCATCCGCCAAAAACTCAAAACCACCGTGGAGAGTGAGCTGATGGATCAGTATGCGGATTACCTGGCGCGCAAATACCCGGTCTCCATCAACACGTCCGCCCTGCAACGCCTGCAACCATGATGCAAAACGCGCCCGTCATCCAGCCGTCGCCGGAACTGTTCAACCAACGCTTCGCGCACGGCCTGTCGCAACTGGTGTGGACGAGCCGCCCGGCCGATCTCGACACGCCGGTTTCGGCCATGCTGCGGCTGATGGAAAAAGACCGCCCGTGTTTCCTGCTGGAATCAGTGGAAAAAGGCGAGATACGAGGGCGCTATTCGGTCATCGGCCTGATGCCGGACATCATCTGGCGCTGCACCGCGGGCAAAGCCGAAATCTGCTACCATGAAACCTTCGACGCGGCGCGCGCAGAGCCGTGCGAGGGCGACGCGCTGACCTCCTTGCGCGCGCTCTACGAAGCCTCCAAAATCGATATCCCTGACGGCCTGCCGCCGATGGCCGCCGGCCTCGTCGGCCATATGAATTACGACATGGCGCGGCTGATGGAAAAACTGCCGGGCGCCAAGCCCGATGTCATCGGCATTCCCGACGCCTGTTTCATCCGCCCCAAGCTGATGGTGATTTTCGACGCCGTCTGCGACACGATGTTCATCATCACCACCATCTGGGCCGACGCCGAACGCACCGACGCGGCCGCCGCCTACAACGCAGCCCGAAAGCGCATCCGGCATGTGCTGGATAAACTGGAGTCCCCTCTCCCCGCAGGGGGAAGGCAGGAAGGAGGTTCGCCGGTTAAAATGAGCGACTTCGGGTCGAACACCACGCGGGCGCGGTACGACCATATGATTGCGGCAGCGAAAGAACACATCAAGGCCGGCGATATTTTCCAGGTGGTGCTGTCGCAGCGGTTTTCCGCGCCGTTTGCCTTGCCGCCCTTTGCGCTGTACCGCGCGCTTCGGTGCCTGAACCCCTCGCCGTTTTTATTCTACCTCTATTTCGGCGATTACACGCTGGTCGGCTCCAGCCCGGAAATCCTCGTGCGGCTGTTGGGCAGCGAAGTCACCATCCGCCCGATCGCCGGCACGAGGAAACGTGGCCGCGACCGCGCCGAGGATGAATGGCTGGCAAAGGATTTGCTCGCCGACCCCAAGGAAATCTCCGAGCATCTCATGCTGCTCGATCTGGGGCGCAACGACGTGGGGCGCGTCGCCAAGGTCGGCAGCGTGAAAACGACGCAGCGCATGACCATCGAGAATTACAGCCATGTCATGCACATCGTTTCCAACGTGGTCGGCGAGATCGACCCGAAATACAACGCGCTCTCGGCGCTCGTCGCCGGCTTCCCGGCAGGCACCGTCTCCGGCGCGCCGAAAATCCGCGCCATGGAAATCATTGACGAATTGGAGCCGGAGCGCCGCAGTTTTTACGGCGGCTGCATCGGCTATTTCTCGGCCGGCGGCAACATGGAGACCGCCATCACGCTGCGCACCGGCCTTATCAAGGACGGCAAGCTCTATATCCAGGCCGGCGGCGGCATCGTTGCCGAAAGCGAAGCCGAAGCCGAATATCAGGAATCGCTGAACAAGGCGCGCGCCTTGATGCGCGCCGCAGAAGAGGCTATAAAGTTTACATGAACAACCCCGCGCTCGTTTCGGGTTCTGGTACGAGTCATGCACCGGACACCACCATCCGGCGGGGATGGAGACAGCAATGAAAATCATCCTGCTCGATAACTACGACAGCTTCACCTACAACCTGCTGCATTATATCGGCGAGCTGGGGGCGGAGGTGGCCGTCTACCGCAACGACGCAATCAGCGCTTCCGAATTGATGAAAAAAAAACCGGACGGCATCGTGATTTCCCCCGGCCCCGGCACGCCGCAGCAATCGGGCATCTGCCTGGAACTGGTGAAAGAAGCGTCGGGAAAAATTCCCATCCTCGGCGTCTGCCTGGGGCACCAGGCCATCGGCGAAGCCTTCGGCGGAACAATCATCCGCGCGGAAAAACCCATGCACGGCAAGGTCAGCGAGATGTACCACGAAGGCCGCACCATCTTCAAAGGCCTGCCGATTCCCTTCAAGGCGACGCGCTACCATTCGCTGGTCGTCGACCGCGCCTCGCTGCCCGATTGCCTTGAAATCACCGCCATCACCGGAGACGACGGCCTCATCATGGGACTCTCGCACAAGCAGCACAACACGCACGGCGTGCAGTTCCATCCCGAATCCATCGCGTCGGAGCACGGGCATCAGATCATTAAGAATTTTCTGGAAGGAGTAAAAACGTGAAACGTGGAACGTGGAAGGTGGAAGGTGAAGAAAAATCCGTTCACGCGCCACGTGCCACGCGCCACGCGCCACGCCTATGACCGACACCGCTTTCTCCCCCATCCTCACCCTGCTCGCCGACGGCAAGAACCTGCCGCGCGACATGGCGGTGCGCGCCTTTCAGATCATCATGAACGGCGGGGCGACGCCGGCGCAGATGGGCGCGTTCCTGATGGCGTTGCGCCTCAAGGGCGAAACGGTGGATGAAATCGCCGGCGGCGCGACCGCCATGCGCGCCAAGGCGCAACCCTTCAAAGCCCCGCCGGGCGCCATCGACACCTGCGGCACCGGCGGCGACGAGCGGCATACCTACAACATTTCTACCGCCGTGGCCTTCGTGCTGACGGCGTGCGGCATGAAAGTGGCCAAGCACGGCAACCGCTCGGTGTCGTCCAAATCCGGATCGGCGGATGTGCTGGCGGCGCTTGGCGTCAACATCAACGCCGAACCCAAGGTGCTGGAGCGCTGCCTCGCCGAATGCAACATTTGCTTTTTACTCGCGCCAAAGTTTCACCCGGCCATGCGCCATGTCGCGCCGGTGCGGCAGGAGCTGGGAGTGCGCACCATCTTCAACCTGCTTGGGCCGCTCTCCAATCCCGCCGCGCCGGATTTCCAACTGCTGGGCGTGTATGCCGACGCATGGGGTGAACCGCTGGCGCACGCGCTGAAGGAGCTGGGAACAAAAGCCGCCTGGGTGGTGCATGGCAGCGACGGCATGGATGAGCTGACGCTTTCCGGCGCTTCAATGGTAGCCGAACTGAAAGACGGCAACGTGCGCCGGTTCGAGGTGACGCCCGAAGAGGCGGGTCTGGCGCGCGCGCCGCTGGAAGATCTCAAAGGAAAAACGCCGGAGCATAACGCCGGCAAATTGCTCGAAGCGATTTCCGGCGTCGAGAGCGCCTACCGCAACGCCGTTGTGTATAACGCGGCGGCGGGATTAATCATCGCCGGTAAGGCGGCGGATTTGAAGGAAGGCGCGGCCATGGCCAAGGACGCCATTGATTCCGGAAAAGCGCACGCAATACTGAAGAAACTGGCGGACGTATCAAATGCTCGCTGACATCTGCGCCAAGAAACGTGAGCATATCGCGCAGCGCAAGGCCGCCGTGTCCGAAAGCCGGTTGCTGGAAAAAGCAACGATGGCAGGCGCGCCGCGCGGGTTCAAGGCGGCGCTGAAAAATAAAATAAAGCAAGGCCGGTTCGCGCTGATTGCCGAAATCAAGAAAGCCTCGCCGAGCCGTGGCGTCATCCGCGAAGATTTTAATCCGGCGGCGCTGGCGGCGGCATATGAAGCGGGCGGCGCGGCGTGCCTTTCGGTGCTGACCGACGAACCTTATTTTCAAGGCCGCGATGAGTATCTGAGCACGGCGCGTGAGGTGGTAACGCTGCCCGTGCTGCGCAAGGACTTCATGCTCGACCCGTACCAGATTACAGAATCGCGGGCGCTGGGCGCCGACTGCGTGCTGCTCATCATGGCGGCGCTGGAAGATAATCAGGCGCAAGAGCTGGAGGCCGCCGCGCTTTCGCTCGGGATGGACGTGCTCGTCGAGGTGCATGACGGATACGAACTGGCGCGGGCGCGGCGGCTGAAATCGACGCTGGTCGGCATTAATAATCGTGACTTAAAAACGCTGAAAGTCGACCTTGGCATCTCGGAAAAACTTGCAAAACACCTGCCGGCGAATATCCTTCCCGTGTGCGAGAGCGGCATCGCCTCGCATGAGGATATAACAAGAATGAAAGCGGCGGGCATTTCCTGCTTCCTCGTCGGCGAGTCGCTGATGCGCGGGGCGGATGTCACGCAGGCGACGAAAACATTGCTGGAGGGCGCATGAACAACCCATACATGGACTGGCAGGAAGTCACCGCGCTGGTATTTTTCATCCTGTGCTGGGCCGGGTATGCTTTCTTCACCGAAAAAGAAAGCCTGAGCGACACCAGCCTGCTGGCCGTCACCAACCGTTTCCGAATGCAGTGGATGCGCGAGATGCTCAAACGCGACAACCGCAGCGTCGACATCATCATGGTCGGGAATCTCCAGCGCAGCATCACCTTTTTCGCCAACACCACCATCTTCATCGTCGCCGGCCTGATGACCATGCTCAATTACCACGACCGCGCCGAAAGCATCTTCAGCAGCATCCCCTTTTCCAAGCCGATGAGCGGTTTCCTGTGGGAGGCCAAGCTGTTCGTGCTCATCATCATCTTCATCTACGCCTTCTTCAAATACACCTGGTCGCTGCGGCAATATAACTACGCCGGCATTTTCATGAGCGCCGCACCGGCACATGACGACCACCCCGAAACGCACGACGCCATCATCGCCAAGGGCAGCTATCTCGTCGGCAACGCCGCCAAGCATTTCAACCTGGGACTGCGCGCCTATTATTTCGGGCTGGCGGCGCTGGCCTGGTTCATCCATCCGTACCTGTTCATGGCGGCGACCGCCTGGGTCATCTTCGTCACCCACCGCCGCGAATACCGCTCGGCAACCCTGAAGAATCTCGCGCAGTGACACTTTATTTTTCCATTCCCCCTTGCGGGGGAAGGTTAGGAAGGAGGGTAAATCAGGCACCCCTTCCCCCCGCCCACAGGAGGAGGGGACAATGAATACAGGCCGGAAAGGCTGGAGCGCATTTGCCGGCATTGCGTCGCAGAGTTTCGTGCGCGATCTGGTGCCCGAAGCCCGCGCCGTTTCGCCCCCCGATTTGATGGACATGGCGCAGTACCGCAGCAAAGAGCGCACGGCGGCCTGCGGCGGACATGACCCCGTTCTCGTGCGGCTGGCCTACGCGCAGGACGAATGGATTTATGATGCGAAAGGCGATGTCATCACCGCCGATGCCGCCGCCTACGCCAGCACGCCGCGCGGGCAGCGCGTCAATAAATTCGGGCTGGCCTATCGCCGCGATGCGAAATTCCTGCTGCATAAAACACTGGCCGATATTGCAACCGGCGCGGCGATACACCTGCATCAGACGCAAGGCTGGACGACGGCGCTGTATGACGGGCTGCGCACGGTGAACGGCGCGTATAATCTTTACCTCAAGGCGCAGGACAGCGATATGGAAAGCGGCTTGCTGTCGCTGCCGGGGCAGAGCGCGCATAACAAAGGCCTCGCCTGCGACAGCATGATGCTGGACGCGGACGGCCACGAGGTGGACATGGGCGTGCATTTCGACCATCTCGACATGGCGATTAATAGCCGCCTCTGCGCGGGAAGCGCTATTTCGGAAGCGGCGAAAAAAAACCGGCTCATCCGCGAGGCGGCGTTTCTGCGTTCGGCCTTCGCGCAGGGGTTGCTGATTGCGCCGCTCAGAAACGAATTCTGGGACGACCGGCTGCCGGAAAACCGCGAGGATTTATGGCGCGTGCTCGATTCGGCGGCGCGCTGCATCGGCATCCGGCTGCTGACGGAAGAAGATGAGAGGTTGCGGAAAAAAGACCGCGCCGCATTTGCCGATAGGTGGGAGCGCTGGAGCTACGCCGATTTTCTTTCGCACTGGCGGCACATTTTCCGCGGCCATGAGAAAAAACTGCGGGAAATATTAGGAACCGTCACGCCGCCGCTCACCGAAAAACCGGAATTCTACCACGGCAATTACCAGCCGGTTTATGACGAGCAAATATCCTTTCTCCCTCCGGGAGAGGGGTGAGGGCATTATCTCGCACGGCGCTACGCGCCACCCTCTCCCGAAGGAAGGGGGAAAATGCGCCGCCTGACTTCCGCCGCCACGCGCCCCATCTCGTCATCGGTTTCGTACGACCACGTATCGAGTTTACTGCCGATGGCGCGCGCAATCCCCTGCCCTATCAGGTTCTGGGCGAAGCGCGCCGGCTTGGTGCCGTCATGCCCCGGCAGCGGCAAAATATAAACCGGCTTGCCGGTGGCGCAGGCATCGGTCATCATGTTGACCGAATCGTTGGTGACGACCACCGCATCAGCCAGCGCCAGCATCCCGAAATAAGGGTTTTCGCCCACGCCGTCATAAATATACACCCGTGGATTGGCCGCGAACACGTTGCGCAGCATGGCGGTGTTCTCCTCGCCGGTGCGGCGCGACGGCGTAATGAGCAATGAGCATTGCGCCGCATGTTGCAGCCGTTGCAACTTCATCACGACCTGCGCCATGGTTTCAGGGTGCAGCGTGTATTTATTGGTCGATCCGCCGATCAGCACCGCCACCAGCGGCGCCGGATAGGCGGTAAACAGCGGCGCGAAACGCTCCCTCGCCGAAGCCAGCGAGGCCGGCGTGATGCCGTGCAGCGCAAAGCGCGTGCTGATGACGTTCTTGCCGCTCAACCGGTCGTGCCGCATGGCGACGACGAGATCAAAATGCCGGGGGCCGACCTGCGGGTCCTGGATATGAATGAATTTCGCCTTAGGGATGATGCGCCGCAGCCCCAGCGCCACCGCCGCCGCGCGGCGGCCGCAGCTAATGACAATGCCCGGCCAGGGCGGCGTTAAAGCGTCGCCGGAAAGCAGGCGCGGAATAAACCGCGCCACCGGCCCGGCCACCACGCTGTTGGGCAGGTTGACCCACGGCGCTTTCATCTCGGCTTTTTTCATCTCCACGGAAAGCCCAAGCGCGCCCGCCAGCGCCTTCACCTGCGCCTCCATGCCGGCGCTGCCGTCGGTGATGCCCCAGCACTTCATATCAGCCCCTTGCTCTTAAATGAAAAATGCTTCTTCGGGCCGATGATGAGATGGTCGTGCACGCTGATGGAAAACGGCCGCGCCGCCTCGGCGATCTGCTTGGTCACCTCGACATCGGCCTTGCTCGGCTGCACGTCGCCGCTGGGGTGGTTATGCACGAGGATGAAGCTCGACGCGCCGATTTCCAGCGCGCGCTTGACCACCTCGCGCGGATAGACCGGCGTGTGATCGACCGTACCTTTCTGCTGGCGCTCATCGGCGAGAAGCCGCAATTTATGGTCGAGGAACAGCACATGGAATTCTTCGTTCTGCGCATAGCCGAAATGGATGCGGCAATAATCGAGCAACTGCGTCCAGCTTTTGATGACCGGCTTGTCCGCCACTTCCTCTTTCAGCAACCGCTCGGCCGCCGCCTTGGCAATCTTGATCGCCGCCACCGCCGCCTCGCCGACGCCCGCCACTTTCATAAGCTCTAAAGGCGGCGCCATCAGCACCTGGCCGAAGCTGCCGAACGCGGCAATCAGGCTTTTGGCCATCGGCTTCACATCGCCCACCGGCTTGGCGGGAAACAATATCATTTCCAGAATCTCGTAATCGGCCAGCGCCTCCGGCCCATTCGCCAGAAACCGCTCACGCAGCCGCTTGCGATGGCCGGCGTAATGGGGCTTTTCGATGGTGTCCATCTCAGGCATACGGCGGGAAATTCATCCCCCTGGGCGAGGTGGTGAAAATCTCGAAGCCGTCTTTCGTCACCGCCAGCGAATGCTCGAACTGCGCCGAGAGCGATTTGTCGCGCGTGGTGACCGTCCAGCCGTCGTGCCGCGAGAGATGCGTGTCGCAATGCCCGGCGTTAATCATCGGCTCGATGGTGAAGAACATGCCTTCCTTAAGCGCCGGCCCCTCGCCCGGCTCACCGTAATGGAGAATATTGGGCGCGGTGTGGAACAGCTTGCCCAGCCCGTGCCCGCAATAATCGCGCACCACGGAATAGCCGTGCGCCTCGGCATGGGTTTGAATCGCATGGCCGATATGCCCCACGGTGTTTCCCGGCTTCACCTGCGCGATGCCGAGCATCATCGCCTCATAGGTGATCTGGCACAGGCGCTTGGCCTTGATAGTGGGTTGCCCGGCCCAGTACATGCGGCTGGTGTCGCCATGCCAGCCGTCGACAATCACCGTGACATCAATATTAACGACGTCGCCGTCTTTCAGCTTCAGGTCGCCGGGAATGCCGTGGCAGACGACATGGTTGACCGAGGTGCAGATGGATTTGGGAAAGCCGCGATAGCCCAGCGGCGCCGGCACCGCGCCACGCCCGACGATCATCTCGTGGCAGAGGTCGTTGAGCTGGCCGGTGGTGACGCCGGGCTGCACATGCTTTATTATCATGTCGAGCACTTCCGCCGCCAGTCGTCCGGCCTTGCGCATACCCTCCAGGTCGGCGGGCTTATGGATAACGATGGGGCGGCTGTCTTCGGTCATAAATTCGGGTGTCGGG
This sequence comes from Pseudomonadota bacterium, assembly GCA_028873525.1. Lineage (GTDB taxonomy): Bacteria > Pseudomonadota > Alphaproteobacteria > Rickettsiales > SXRF01 > JABDCD01. The sequence goes on along the minus strand of JAGWIM010000019.1, from coordinate 675 downwards.
TGACGGGTGACGGGTGTCAGATTTACTCTTTATAATCGCAGCATATCGTCTAATATACCAGAATGCAATTTCCGACACCAGACACCCGTCGCCCGACGCCTATGCAACCCACCGCCTGCCTTATCATTATCGGCAACGAAATTCTCTCCGGCCGCACGCAGGACGTGCACCTCGCCTGGCTGGCCGGGGAGATGAACGACGCCGGCATCCGGCTGGCCGAGGCGCGCGTCATCCCCGACCGCACCGCGACCATCGTTGAAACGGTCAATGCCTGCCGCCCGTATTTCACCTATGTCTTCACCACCGGCGGCATCGGACCGACGCATGACGACATCACGGCGGATGCCATCGCCAGGGCCTTCGGCGTGAAGCTGGAACGCAACAAGGAAGCCGAGGCGGCGCTGGTGCGCCATTACGGCAGGGAAAAGCTGGGCGCGGCGCAGCTCAAGATGGCGGACTTCCCGAAAGGCGCGCGGCTCATTTTCAACCCGGTCTCCGCCGCGCCGGGGTTTGCCATGGAGAACGTCTTTGTCTTCGCCGGTATCCCCGGCATCATGCGGGCGATGTTCGCCGAGGTGAAGCCCCTGCTGAAAGGCGGCAAGAAAATGCTCTCGCGCACGCTGTCGGCTTATGTCACCGAAAGCGCCATCGCCGAGGGATTATCCGCCATTCAGG
>JAGWIM010000102.1 GCA_028873525.1 Pseudomonadota bacterium | reverse complement strand
CTGACTTCGCTTTGCGACCTCCGGCTCGCGTCATAATATTTAAGCGCTTTCTCCCGTAAATCATCGCTGTAACCATAGGTCATAGAAACCTCCTATGACCTTAACCGTATCACATAAAATATATGTAGTCACTTGATTAGTTAGCTATAAAACTTTCTTTATCAACGAGATGAAGATTGTCATCACCATTGGAGTAATGCTTAATTCCTATGGTATCCAACAGGGAAAAAGCGTCTTTGGATGCCACAATCTCGCGTTTTTGTCCCATCTTTATATGCCCACTGACACTGGCTTGCCTTAATTTTTCCCTGATTTCTGATTGATCCATTGAAAACCTCCGTTACAGAAATTTAACAGGAATGGCGCTTGGCTTTAGCGTTTCCGGTGAGTAGTATTATCGTATTATTAATTTTCTTAACACAAGTAAAGTAAATGCGGAAAGCGAAAAAAGCAAAAGTCTCCCATGCGCGGCGGGACATCGCGCACGGGCGGGCGGTGCTGGCACAGGAAATAAAGGGATTACAGGCGCTTGCCGAGTCTCTGGGAGGGGATTTCGCCCGTGCGGTGGATTGCGCGGCGGCTATCAAGGGGCGCGTCATCGTCAGCGGCATGGGAAAAAGCGGGCATGTCGCGCGCAAAATCGCCGCGACGCTCGCTTCCACCGGCACGCCGGCGCATTTTGTCCATCCCGGCGAGGCCAGCCACGGCGACCTCGGCATGATCACGAAAGACGACGCCGTGCTGGCGCTCTCCAATTCCGGCGAAACCGCCGAGCTTGCCGACCTCATCAATTACTGCAAGCGTTTTTCGATTCCCCTCATCGGCGTGGCGCGCAAGCGCGGCTCGATGCTGGTCGAGGCCGCCGGCATCGCGCTGGTGCTGCCGGACGTGCCGGAAGCGCCGCCGACGGATGCCCCCACCACCTCCACCACCATGATGATGGGGCTGGGCGATGCGCTGGCCGTGGCGCTGGTCGAACGGCGCGGCTTCACCAAGGATGATTTTTCGGTGTTCCATCCCGGTGGAAAGCTGGGCAAGGCCTTCATCCGCGTGTCCGACCTGATGCACGGCGCGGGCGATCTGCCGCTGGCGGGCGAGGGCGCGCCGATGCGCGAAGTGCTGGTGATGATGACCGCCAAAACCTTCGGCTGCGCCGGCGTGTGCGATGCGAAAGGGCGGCTTCTGGGCATTATCACCGACGGCGATTTGCGCCGCCATATGCAGCCCGGCCTGCTGGATGAAAAAGCGGGCGCGGTGATGACGAGGCGCCCGCTTTCCATCCGCCCGGGCGCATTGGCCGCCGAGGCGCTGGGTATCATGAACGACCGCAAGATTACCAGCCTGTTCGCCGTTGAGGCCGGAAAGCCGGTCGGCATCATCCATATTCACGATTGCCTGCGGGCGGGGGTCGCCTGATGGCCGAAGCGGCGCATTACACGCGGTTCGTCGCCCTCTCCAAACATTTTCTGTGGATACTGGTGACGGTCATCGTCGTCCTGTTGGTCTGGATTACCGAGGATAACAGCGGCGATAACGGCGCGCGGCTGGTTTTTTCCAGCATCCCCAAAAGCGGAAACCTGAAGAATATCATGGTAAAACCGCATTACCAGGGCGTGGACGCAAACAACCGCCCGTACACGGTGCTCGCTGAAAAAGCGACGCAGCTCGACGCGCAGACGGTTGCCATGGCCGCCGCGCGCGCCGACATGACGCTGGCCAGCGGCGCCTGGGTCGCGCTCAATGCCGGCACCGCTACGCTCAACCTGCAGAGCAAGCAGCTCGTCCTGCGCGACGGCGTCGACGTGTTTTATGACGGCGGTTATGAGTTTCGCACCGATCATGCCCATGTTGACATCCAGCAGGGCACCGCCTACGGTGATGCGCCGGTCGAAGGACAGGGGCCGCCGGGCACGCTCAAGGCCGATGGTTTTTCGGTCACCGGGCGCGGGCAGATTATCCATTTTAATGGTTCGGTAAAGGTGACGTTGTATCGTTAAAATGCGGGGGTAATGATGTATCATCGGAACGCGGTATTTATTTTCATATGGGTTGCAGTGACGCTGCCTGTTGCCGCCTTCGCCGCCGGTGCGCCCGTCACCGGCGCGCATGATAGCCACGCCCCCATCGAAGTAACCTCCGATGCGCTGGAGGTGTTTCAGCAGGAAAACAAGGCGGTGTTTACCGGCCATGTCGTCGCCATCCAGCAGGACGTGCGCCTCAAGGCCGACAAGATGACGGTGCATTACAGCAAAGCCGAAGAAACAGGCGCAAAACCGGTTGCCCCCGCCACTCCAAAACCCGATAGCGCCGCGCCGCCGCAGGGCGCCATTCAGAAAATTGATGCCGAGGGCAGCGTGTTTCTCTCGACGCCGGAGGAAACCGCCAGTGGCGCGCAGGGGGTGTACGACGTCGAGCATCACGAAATCCATCTGGACGGCGATGTTGTGCTGACCAAAGGCAGGAACGTGCTGAAGGGCGATCAACTCACCTATAACTTTGACAGCGGAAAAAGCGTGCTGACCGGCGGCGCGGGCACCGTGCCCGGCGAGAAAAAAAATCGCGTGCGCGCCTTGTTCGTGCCGGGGAGTCAGGATAGCAAAAAGGGCGGCAAGTGATCTGGTTCTGGAAAAATGAGGAAGCCTGGCCGCCCGCCATGCCCGGCGATGAGGACGAAATCGAGGGCGGCGGCGTGCCGCGCCTGGTGCCCACGCATAACGGCCTGGAGGCTTACCACGTCGGCAAGCGCTATGCCGGAAGGCCGGTGGTGCGCGACGTCAGCCTGCGCGTTCGGCGCGGCGAGGCGGTCGGGCTGCTTGGCCCTAACGGCGCCGGGAAAACCACATGCTTTTACATGATCACGGGCCTGGTACGCCCCGATGTCGGAGAAATCGTTCTCGATGGTGAGGACATCACCAAGTTGCCGATGTACCGCCGCGCGCGCATGGGTATCGGCTATTTACCGCAGGAAGCGTCGATTTTTCGCGGGCTGACGGTTGAACAGAATATTCTTGCCGTGCTTGAGATTTCCGAGTCTGACCCCGGTACGCGCCACCAGATGGCCGATGAGCTGCTCGCCGAGTTTTCAATCACGCATCTGCGCCTCGCCGAGGGCATCACGCTTTCCGGCGGCGAGCGCCGCCGCGTTGAAATCGCACGCGCGCTGGCTTCGCGCCCGGCGTTCATCCTGCTCGACGAGCCACTGGCCGGCATCGACCCGATTGCCGTGGACGAAGTGCGGAATCTGGTGCGCCACCTGAAGGATCGCGGCATCGGCGTGCTGATTACCGACCATAACGTGCGCGAGACGCTGGACATCATCGACCGCGCCTACATCATGCACGAAGGTTCGGTGCTGATGGAAGGCACGCCGAGCGAAATCGTCAACAACGTCGACGTGCGGCGCGTGTATCTGGGCGACCGGTTTAGTTTGTAAAAGCGTTTAATCTCTGTATCATTAACGGGGTTACGCCAGAGTCTTTTCCCCATGTTTCTTCAAAGATGCGGTGATGGATCATTTGGTGGTCAGCCCTTCGAGAAATCAAAAAAGATATTGAAACTCTGAAATGCGGGTTAAATGTATGATGCAGGCCACGGTGCTTTTTAATAATCCCGCGCCCATCAGAAAAATAGAAACGGAGGGAATCAAATATGCAGGATCGAAGCTAAAGCTTATTCAATACATCAATAATATCGTATATAAGCTCGCGCCGAAGTCGATTCTGGATGGTTTTTCAGGAACTACGCGAGTTTCTCAGGCTTTTGCCCAAGCGGGGTATCAGGTTATAAGTAACGATATAGCCATCTGGTCGTATCATTTTGCGCAATGTTATCTGAAGGCGGACAGACCCAGGAAATATTATCAAGACATAATCAGCCATTTGAATTCCATGCCTGAAAAACAAGGCTGGTTTAGTCTTAACTATGGGGCGGCGCCTGAAAATTTAAATATCCGGCATAAAAAGCCCTGGCAAATACATAACACGAGAAAGCTGGATGCCATACGGGAGGAAATAGACCGTTTGGAGTTAGATGACATTGATAAGTCGGTCGCGTTAACGAGCCTCATGCTTGCTTTAGATGAAGTCGACAATACGTTGGGTCATTATTCTTCTTATTTGAAAGCATGGTCTCCGAGGTCATACAAAGCAATGTTTCTCAAGGTTCCCGCTTTGCTTGCCCCTGATGGCCGGCATAACGTTTCCTGCGGCGATATTTTTGACTTAATCGCCTCGGACAAGGTCTATGACGTTGCGTATTTTGATCCTCCATATGGCTCCAATAATGAAAAAATGCCACCCTCACGGGTTCGATACGGCGCCTATTACCACGTGTGGACCACTGTTTGCAAAAACGATCAGCCAAAGCTTTTCGGTAAAGCAAACCGCAGGGTAGATACTTCCGATAAAATATCTTCTTCAATATTTGAAGAATTCCGCAAGGATGCATCGGGTAAATTTCTTGCTGTCAATGCAATTGAGAGGTTGATTCGCGAGACCAGGGCAAATCATATCATCTTGTCGTATAGTACCGGCGGGCGCGCCACTTCAGAGCAGTTACATGAAGCTATTCGGCTTAATGGCCGGGTCAAGGATGTCATCGAGGTGGATTATAAAAAGAACGTTATGGCTAACATGCGCCGGACAAACGACTGGATAAGAGAAACTGAGAAAACTCATAAGGAATTAATTTTTGTAATTGAAAAAACTTAGAGGGCATTCCAATTTATACCGGCGTATAACCATGCCACGTCATTATTTGCCATTCACCGTATATTAACCGTTCCCATGTCCGCACCAAAACTCGAACTCCGCCAGGGCCAGAACCAGTCGCTGGTGATGACGCAGGCGTTGCAGCAATCGATCAAGCTGCTGCAGTGCAACGCGCAGGAGCTGCGCCAGTTCGTCGAGCGCGAGCTGGAGCAGAACCCCTTTCTCACGCAGGAAGAACCGGAAGGAGAAACGCCGTCGGAGGAAGAAAAACCTGCTGCTGAAAGCGAAGGCGATGAAGCGCCGCGCGAGGCGGATTTTGCGGGCGACGAGAATTTTTCATCCGAGGTGCAGGGCGGCGAAAGCTGGGGCGATGACAGCGCCGAAATCGAATCCGATTACCTGCGCCACGACCAGCATATCGGTACCGGCCATGCCGATTTCGGCGGCGACGACGACATGCGCGGCATCGACGACAATCCCTCGCAGGGCATCAGTTTGCGCGATTATCTGCTGGAACAATTGCATATCGAAACCGATGATGCCGTCTCGCGGCTGATCGGCGCGCATCTCATCGACCTCATCGACGAGGCGGGCTACCTCAAGGAAGATTTGGGCGCCGTTGCCGAAACGCTGGGCGCCGACGCGGCGCAAGTGGAAAACACACTGGCGCTGCTGCAATCTTTCGACCCGCCGGGCATCGTCGCGCGGAACCTGAGCGAGTGCCTGAGCCTGCAACTCAGGGATAAAAATCGTCTCGATCCGGCCATGCAGGCGCTGCTTTCGCATCTGCATCTGCTGGGCGACGGAAAATTTGACGAACTACAGAAAAAATGCGGCGTCGATAAAGACGATCTGCGCCAGATGGTGGCGGAAATCCGTGAGCTGAATCCCAAGCCGG